>CALVAC010000004.1 GCA_944325435.1 uncultured Bacteroidales bacterium
GTCAGCACTTTCACGGTCTCCTCATTGTAGTCAGGAGTTTCCGGCGTCTTGACTCCATATACCCAGCATATTTTCCCGGCATAGTCGGGATCAGGCACCGGTTCCGGATCTTCCCCCGGGTCGACGCCGCCCTGATTCAGACTCAGGTTCAGCACCGTCTCCTTTCCGCTCTCCAGAAAATCCCTGCCTCCGATTTCCGACGGCGCCTTGAAGGTCGAGGTCTTGCCGCCCGCAGTTATTTCCACCCATCCGTCGGAATAAGGGTCCAGACTGCCCGGGAAAAGTATTGCGGAAAACTTGCCCTGACTCCCTTCCGCTTTTCTGGCATCTATTCTCTCCTTTTCCCCTGACGGATGATTCAGGCTTCCGCTATAAATTGAAAGTGATCCTTCGGTTTCATTGAGAACCTTTACGGAAAGGTCTTCGGGCAATGTCCCGTCAGTGCCCGTAATGTTTATTACAAGCCTGTGCATGGCGTGTCTGAAAGGGAATTCTATCCTGTTGCCTGAAAGCGAGCCAGGATCAATGTCCAGGTGGCTCCACAGAAGATCCGACTCCAGGTAGCCATCTCCGCTCTGGTCGGCATCCACCTTGTGCAGGTGCACGTTTGATTCAATGCCGGAGGCCTCCGATACCGGATAATATGCGGAAAGTCTGGCAGTGCCTGATCCCAGGTCGCTCTTCTTCAGGGACGGGGTCCATTTGCCGTTCTCCAGCGTAAGAACGATATGTCTGGAAGGACTGCCATATATATACAGCCCGACCTTGTCCCCTTCTGCAAAATTGCCGTTCCCGTCATCACTGATGTCAGCCTTCATTGAGGTGGACACCTGCGTATCGCCGGCAAAACCGCTTTTCGTGAATGCCAGTTCAATGAGCCCGTCATCCTGGACGGGAACAGGTTCTTCCGTCTTCGTGCAGGCCGATATGAAAAGAAGGACAGCGGCTGCCGCTGCAAACGCACGCATCGCTGAAACGATATTATTACCCATAAACATTGTCATATAATTGGTCAAAAGATTGCAAATCTACAAAATTCTGCAGATAAATGCAAAAAAATGGTCAGCGGCAGAGTCGGGGCAGAATCAATATGGATTTCCTGTATTGGGCGCAAGGAAAATTTGACTACCTTTGTGGGGCTTTTGGATGTCATTCCTTATTCTTAAATATATGAAAGTTGCAATAATCATGGGATCTACAAGTGACTGGGCTGTGATGTCGGCCGCTGTAGAGACCCTTGCCGGATTCGGTATCGAGATCGAGAAGCGCGTCATCAGCGCACACAGGACTCCGGACCTAATGTTCGAGTTCGCCAGGACTGCCAGAGAGCGCGGAATAGGTGTCATAATTGCAGGAGCTGGCGGTGCGGCCCATGTGGCGGGTGTCGTAGCCGGTCTGACTACAGTGCCGGTTATCGGCGTCCCTATGCAGACGAAGGCCTTAGGAGGGCTTGACTCCCTGCTTTCGATTGTGCAGATGCCAGGAGGGGTCCCGGTAGCCACTGTCGCTATCAACGGAGCCAAGAATGCGGCTCTCCTTGCCGTGGAGATACTTGCACTTTCGGACCGGGAGCTTGAGAAAAAGCTTGAAGAATACAGGAGACAGCAGACAGAAACAGTTTTGAAGGCGGAGATCTGATGGAAAACTACCGAATTTTCGTAGAGAAATATCCCGAATTCTATGTAGAGGGCGACAGCCTGAGAAACGAGCTGAACGAAAATCTTCAGCTGAATATCAAGTCGTTGCGCCTGTTGAATGTATATGACCTGTTCGGTTTCACTCCGGAACTTCTGGAGAAGAGCCGCTACAGTGTGTTCGGGGAGATTGTGACGGACAGGGTGACAGATACCTGTGACCTTGAAGGCAAAAAATATATCGCGGTAGAATACCTTCCAGGGCAGTTTGACCAGAGGGCGGCTTCGGCTGTGGACTGCGTGCGCCTGATCGAGCCTGAAGCGGATGTAAGAATCCGGAGCTCGAGGCTGATAATCCTTGACGGGGACACTTCCGATGAGGATATGGCGAAGATAAGGCATTATTACATAAATGCGGTCGAGTCCAGGGAAAAGGACCTTTCCAGACTCAGCGATACGGAACATGCTCCGGTGCGTCCTGTGCCGGTGCTTGAAGGGTTGAGGGAGCTGGGGGAGGATGACCTTGCCCCGTATTGCAGGCAGTACGGCCTGGCCATGAACGCGGATGACCTCCGCGAGGTGGTGAAATATTTCCGCAACGAGGGAAGGGACCCGTACGAGACCGAGCTCAGGATTCTCGATACATACTGGAGCGACCATTGCCGTCATACGACCTTCACTACGATATTGAACGATGTCAGGATCGAGGATTCATTCATAAAGGACGAGATACAGGGGACATACGACCTCTATCTGAAGATCCGCAAGGAACTCGGCAGGGAAGGCAAGCCTCTCTGTCTGATGGATGTCGCTACGATAGGTGCGCGCTATCTGCGCAGCAGGGGGCTGCTGGATGATATGGAGGTGAGCGAGGAGAACAACGCATGCAGCATCTATGTGGATGTCGATGTGGATGGCAAGGATGAGAGATGGCTGCTGCAGTTCAAGAACGAGACACACAACCATCCTACGGAGATAGAGCCGTTCGGAGGGGCGGCTACCTGTCTCGGCGGGGCTATCCGTGACCCGCTTTCCGGAAGGAGTTATGTATATCAGGCCATGCGGCTTACCGGAGCAGGCAACCTGTGGCGTGCGGTCAAGGACACCCGCCCAGGCAAGCTTCCCCAGAAGGTGATAAGCCGCAAGGCAGCCGCAGGGTATTCAAGCTACGGCAACCAGATAGGTCTTGCTACCACAAATGTACACGAGATGTACCATCCCGGCTACGAGGCCAAGAGGCTGGAGATAGGTGCTGTCGTGGGCGCTGTCAAGGCGGAGAATGTGCGTAGGGAGTCACCTGCGCCGGGCGACATCGTACTCCTGCTCGGAGGACGTACCGGCCGGGATGGCATCGGCGGGGCGACGGGTTCTTCAAAAGAGCACACCGAGGCCTCTCTCGAGACATGCGGTAGCGAGGTGCAGAAAGGGAATGCCCCTGAGGAGCGCAAGCTGCAGAGGCTGTTCCGCCGTCCTGAGGTGACAAGGCTTATCAAGAAGTCGAATGATTTCGGCGCAGGCGGTGTCAGCGTGGCTATCGGGGAACTGACCGATGGTCTGGACATATATCTTGACAGGGTCCCTGTAAAGTATTCGGGTCTCAACACTACCGAACTGGCCATAAGCGAGTCCCAGGAGAGGATGGCTGTCGTCATTGAGGCAAAGGACAGGGAGGAATTCGAGAAATACTGCCTCAGCGAGAATGTTGAGGTAACATACGTGGCGGATGTGACGGATACGCGCAGGCTGAGGATGTATAACGGCGGGAAACTGATGGTTGACATCTCCCGGGAATTCATCGACAGTGCCGGAGCAAGGCATTATGCGGAAGCCACGATAGCTTCCGTGAGGCCGGCTGAACCGTTCAGCCCGGACCCTGATGACCGCCGGACAGTGAAAGAGAGAATCGAGGAGGAGCTTTCCGATGCCAACCACACATCGCAGAAAGGAATGGTGGAGATGTTTGACTCCACAGTGGGCCGTTCTACTGTGCTTATGCCGTACGGAGGTATGCTCCAGACGACGCAGGCGCAGGTGTCGGTGCAGAAACTTCCGGTAGACGGCTATACGGATACCGCATCTGTAATGGCCTGGGGCTGTGACCCGTATCTCGGAAGCTGGAGCCCATATCATGCAGCTGCGTATGCCGTGGTGGATGCCTGCGCCAAAGTTGTTTCAGCAGGCGGGCAGTATGACAGGATGAGGTTCTCGTACCAGGAATATTTCCAGAGGATGACACCTGAGCGCCACACCTGGGGACTCCCGTTGAGCGCACTGCTCGGAGCGTTGAAAATGCAGGTGGAGTTCGGTTTGCCATCCATAGGAGGAAAGGATTCAATGAGCGGGACTTTCGAGGACCTGAACGTGCCTCCTACGCTTGCGGCATTCGGCATCACCACTGTAGATGCAAATGATGTCATTTCACCGGAACTCAAGTCTGAAGACAACCTCCTGTATCTTGTAAGGCATACGCCTAAGGATAATCTGATGCCTGATACGGATCAGCTCAAGAGGAACTGGTCATTTGTAAACGACCAGATACTTGACGGTAACATAGTGTCAGCATACGCCGTGGGGTTGGATTCGGTTTGCGCTTCCATCTGCAAGATGTCGTTCGGCAATGCGTTCGGTGTGGATATCAAGGCTCCGGCGGATGTGCTGTTCGACTGCTGCTACGGCTCCCTGGTCGTGGAATGCGGGGAAGAGCTGGACTATCCGGATGCCGTATATCTCGGCAAGGTGACTTCAGGGGATGACGGTATGCTGCACATCAACGGCGAGAAGCTCGACATATTCGGCCTGATGGAACTCAACGGGGCGATGTTCGAAGAGATATATCCGTCTGTGGCAGAGGCACGTCACAGTGCCCTTGTCCCGTCAGGGATGGATAATGTCCGTCCTCTCAAGGTCAAGAGACAGGAGCTCAGGTACAAGGGCGAGCCAGTGCAGACACCGGTAGCCTATCTGCCGGTTTTCCCGGGGACCAACTGCGACTACGATACTGCGAAGGCGTTCCGCAAGGCCGGGGCGGAAGTCAGGATGACCACATTCTGCAACCTCAGGAGCGAGGATATCTTCCGTTCCATCGAGGAAATGAAGAAGAACATATCGGAGTGCCATATATTTGCCCTCTGCGGAGGGTTCTCCGCTGGAGATGAGCCTGACGGCAGCGGCAAGTTCATAGCGAATGTGCTTAACAACAAGGAGATAGCGGAGGAGATACACAAGCTTCTCGACAGGGGAGGGCTTATACTCGGAATCTGCAACGGATTCCAGGCTCTGGTGAAGTCAGGGCTTCTCCCGTACGGCCATCTCGGAATGGTGACCAGGGAGTCTCCTACCCTGTTCCGCAACGACATCAACCGTCATGTCTCCCAGATGGTGACGACAAGGGTGTCCACTACCAATTCTCCGTGGCTCTCTGGGTTCAAGGTCGGCGACCTGCATACGATAGCCGTAAGCCACGGGGAGGGCAAGTTCGTGGTGAACGGGGATCTTGCCCGCGAACTGTTCGCTAACGGCCAGGTGGCTTTCCAGTATGTAGACCCTATAGATGAGGAGGTCACTATGGAGTCTCCGTACAACCCTAACGGCTCATACTACGCCATCGAGGGTATCATCAGCCGCAACGGACAGATACTCGGCAAGATGGGACATACCGAGAGATACGAGAGGAACCTGTTCAAGAACATCCCTGACGATGGTCTGGAGCAGCCTCTGTTTGACAATGCAGTCCGCTATTTCCGAGGGGAATAGCGGCTGCTTTTGCAGTCTTGCGGCATACAACGTCTCAAGCATCTGATTTGTCATCCTGAGCGCAGCGAAGGATCTGATAACGGAAATTATGGAGAAAAAGGAAGTGATATACAACGGTGAATCGGTCAAGATCTTCGGAACGGAAGTCCCGGAAGATATCCTGGTCTGCTTCACTGACAGCATCACTGCATTCAACAAGATAAAGAAGGCCGCTATTGCCGGCAAGGGAAGACTGAATGCCGGAATAGCGGCAATGATATTCGGGATTCTCGGGAAAAACGGCGTGAAGACTCACTTCATCAGACAGGTGTCTGCAACGGAACTTTTGTGCCGCCGTCTCGATGTCATTCCCTTGGAGGTCATTGTCCGGAATGTGATAGCCGGTTCCATGGCCGCCAGGCTCGGGCTGGAGGAAGGTATGGTGCCGTCGGAGCCTGTCATTGACCTTTGCTACAAGAACGATGACCTGTGTGACCCTCTCATCAATGATTGTCATGCGGTCGTGCTCGGACTTGTCTCGCAGGACGAGCTGGATACGATATATGCAATTTCGCGGAAGATAGACGACATTCTGAAACCGCTTTTCCGCAATGTCGGGATAGACCTCGTGGATTTCAAGATCGAGTTCGGCCGTCTCCCGTCGGGTGAACTGCTTCTGGCGGATGAGATCACTCCGGACAATGCCCGTTTCTGGGATTCCGGGACGAAAGAGAGGTATGACAAGGACAGGTTTCGCAGGGATATGGGCAAGGTGGGGGATGCATACAGGATAATTTATGACAAGGTTTCGGAAATGGAGGAGTCTATATGACAGGAATGTTCTCACAGTCTCAGGGGTTGCATGAAGAATGCGGTGTCTTCGGCATCTGGGGAGTGCCTCAGGCTGCAAGCCTTGTCTATTACGGACTCCATTCCCTGCAGCACAGGGGACAGGAAGGCTGCGGCATAGTGGCCGTGAACGATGCCGGACAGCTGCGGAGGGTCAAGGGTGAGGGCCTTGTGACCGAAGTGTTCAACGAGGAGAAGGTGGCTTCGCTTCCGGGTCCGATGGCGATAGGCCACGTGAGATACTCTACCACAGGTGGAGGCGGTATCGAGAATGTCCAGCCTTTCCTTTTCCGTCACAACACAGGGGATTTCGCTCTTGCCCATAACGGGAACCTTGTGAATTCCGTCCAGCTCCGGAAATACCTTGAGGACAGGGGCAGCCTGTTCCAGTCTTCTTCGGACAGCGAGATTCTTGCCCATCTTATAAAGAAAGATGCCATTGACCGCCGCCAGCCAAGGATACTGGCAATAATGGAGGCTCTCAATATGATAGAGGGGGCGTTCGCTTTCCTTATCATGACGAAGAACAGGATATATGCGTGCAGGGACAAGTACGGGCTGAGACCGCTTTCCATTGCGAGGCTCGGGGACGGTTATGTCCTCAGCAGCGAGACTTGTGCCTTCGATACGATAGGGGCGGAGTTCATCCGGGACATCGAGCCTGGAGAAGTGGTCACTGTAGACGGTCACGGTATCAGGAGCAGGCATTATTCCGAGTACAGGCGGAATGCGATGTGTGCAATGGAGTACATCTATTTTGCAAGGCCTGACAGTGACATAGAGGGCTGCAATGTCCACAGTTTCAGGAAAGAGTCAGGCCGTCTGCTGTGGGAGGAGGCTCCTGCTGATGCAGATATAGTGGTCGGTGTGCCTGATTCAAGCCTCAGTGCGGCAATGGGTTACAGTGAAGCATCCGGCCTTCCGTATGAAATGGGGCTTATAAAGAACAAATATATCGGCAGGACATTCATCTATCCATCCCAGTCCATGAGGGAGAAGGGAGTGAGGATGAAACTGTCTGCCGTCAAGACTATAGTGAAGGGCAGGCGGGTTGTACTGATAGATGATTCTGTGGTCAGGGGCACCACTTCGCGCAGGATAGTGACGATGCTGCGGGAAGCCGGAGCTGTCGAGGTGCATCTGAGGATAGCATCGCCTATGATAAAGTCCCCTTGTTTCTACGGGGTGGACATATCCACATACGATGAGCTTCTCTGCGCCCGCAGAAATCTCGAGGAGGCAAGGCAGGCAATCGGCGCGGATTCCCTGGCTTTCCTGTCGGAAGAGGCGCTTTTCAAGGCCGGCGGCAGGAATGACCTCTGCCTGGCCTGTTTCAACGGCCGTTATCCGACATCTCTCTACCAGAGTCTGGAGGAGGCCAACCGGGACGGCAAGTTCTGAAATGCTCATCCCGGACGCGGAGGGGACAAATGAAGAATATTGATAACTAAAATATATTATTATGGCAGAAAGTTATGAAAAAGCCGGTGTAAACCTTGAGGCAGGCTATGAGGTGGTCCGCAGGATCAAGTCCCATGTAGCATCCACTTCCCGTCCCGGTGTGATGGGCAATATCGGGTCGTTCGGGGGGATGTTCGATCTCTCGTCCCTGAATATGAAGGAGCCTGTGCTTGTGAGCGGCACTGACGGAGTCGGCACGAAACTCAAGCTGGCCTTTGCAATGGACAGGCATGACACTATCGGGATAGATGCCGTCGCAATGTGTGTCAATGATGTGCTCGCCCAGGGAGCGGAGCCGCTGTTCTTTCTCGACTATGTGGCTGTCGGGCACAACGAGCCGTGGAAGATCGAGGCCATTGTATCCGGTGTGGCTGAAGGCTGCCGTCAGGCGGGATGCGCCCTTGTAGGAGGAGAGACCGCCGAAATGCCGGGGATGTATGCAGATGGTGAATATGATATAGCGGGATTCACTACCGGAGCAGTCGAGAAATCGAAGCTTATCGACGGATCCAGGGTCAAGGTGGGGGATGTGCTTGTAGGTATCGCATCTTCCGGTATCCATTCCAACGGGTTCAGCCTTGTCCGCAAGATTTTTGCCGACAGTTCGCTTGACCTCAATGCTGCCTATCCTGAGCTTGATGGCAAGGTGCTCGGCGAGGTGGCTCTCACTCCGACGAAGATATATGTGAAACAGGTACTGGATGTCATCCGCAATTGCGATGTGCACGGTGTGGCCCATATAACCGGAGGCGGATTTGACGAGAACATACCGCGTATCCTCAATGATGGTCAGGGTATCGAGATCAGGGAAGGCAGCTGGGATATCCTGCCTATATTCCGATTCCTCGAGAAGTATGGCAAGATTGCGCACAGAGAGATGTTCAACATCTTCAATATGGGTATCGGTATGGTGCTCGCCATCGATGAGTCCGAGGCGCAGAAGGCCATCGGTATCCTCGCATCCCATGGGGAGAAGGCTTCTGTCATCGGCTGCATCACTTCCACTCCAGGAGTCTCCATCATATAGATGGAATGGCCATCATACCGTCATTCACCGGTCAGGTAACGGGATTTGCTTGAAATACATTATTGAATTAAATACATAATATTATGAGGGCGTTATTTTCTGTAA
This sequence comes from uncultured Bacteroidales bacterium, assembly GCA_944325435.1. Taxonomy (GTDB): domain Bacteria; phylum Bacteroidota; class Bacteroidia; order Bacteroidales; family UBA932; genus Cryptobacteroides. The sequence continues at coordinate 8,809 of CALVAC010000004.1, forward strand.
GCGATAAGGCTGGCGTGGTAGAATTCGCCAGCGCACTGAAGAGCCTCGGCTGGGATATCATTGCGACCGGCGGGACAATGAAGCTGCTGAAAGATGCAGGGCTTGAGATTATCAATATCAGCGATGTCACAGGTTTCCCGGAAATCTGTGACGGCAGGGTGAAGACCCTCCATCCGAAAGTACACGGGGGACTGCTGGGCAGACGGGATCTGGAGAGCCACCGTCAGCAGCTCAAGGAGAACGGGATAGAGTATATCGACCTTGTCTGTGTCAACCTCTATCCGTTTAAGGAGACCATTGCGAAGCCGGATGTGACTATGGAGGATGCCGTGGAGCATATCGATATCGGAGGTCCGTCAATGCTCCGCAGTGCCGCCAAGAACTGGGCTGATGTCACTGTGGTATGCCATCCGGAGGATTACGGCAAAGTTATAGATGAGATCAGGGAGCACGGCAATACGACCAGGGAGACCCGGCTGGAACTTTCCGCCAAGGCATATACGCATACGGCTGAATATGACATAATGATAGCCACCTATATGAGGGCGCAGGCCGGGCTGAACGAGAAGCTTTTCCTCGAGTATGACCTCAAGCAGAGCCTCCGCTACGGGGAGAACCCTCATCAGCAGGCGAAGTTCTATGCATCGGTGGAGAAAGTGCCTTATTCCCTGGCGACAGCTGAGCAGCTCAACGGCAAGGAACTGTCCTACAACAACATCCAGGACGCAAACGCTGCCCTCAATATAGTACGGGAGTTTGATGAGCCTTTCTGCGTAGGACTCAAGCACATGAACCCGTGCGGGGCGGCTGTAGGCAAGGATGTGGTGGATGCCTGGAAGAAGACATTCGAGGCTGACAAGGTCAGCATCTTCGGTGGCATTGTCGCAACAAACCGGGAGGTCAACCTCGAGGCGGCTGAACTGATGAAACCTGTTTTCCTTGAGATTATCATGGCTCCATCATTCTCGGATGATGCCCTTGCCCTCCTCAGGACCAAGAAGAATCTCCGCCTGCTGAAAGTCGACATGACCAGGGACGGGAAGCCGCACCGCCAGGTGGTGAGTGTCAACGGGGGGCTTCTTGTACAGGACCAGGATCTTACGGCAGAGACGGTAGTGCCGGAAATGTGCGTCACGGAAACGAAACCACAGCCGGAGGATATGGCTGACCTCAATTTTGCATGGCATATCGTCAAACACGTCAAGTCAAACGCGATAGTCGTTGTCAAGAACGGAATGACCTACGGTGTAGGCGCAGGCCAGATGAACCGTATCGGTTCTGCGGAAATCGCGCTCAAGGAGGCCAAGGCTACCATAGAGGCAAACGCCGGCAAGGTAGAGGATTTCGGACTTATACTCGCTTCAGACGGGTTCTTCCCGTTCGATGACTGTGTCTCTCTTGCCGCTGAATACGGGGTAAAGGCAATAGTGCAGCCTGGAGGAAGTATCCGCGATGAGGATTCCATACGGAAGGCCAACGGGAACGGTATCGCGATGCTCTTCACGGGAAACCGTCATTTCAAGCATTAATCCCGGCAGGAACGGTGTATATGCATCGTCGCTCTTGAGGGTGATCCGGAATCCGGGTCACCTTTTTTGTCCGGACGGGTCCTGTCTTCTTTGGGACAGGGGGCGATGAAAAGAGCAAGTAATAGGATGACATATTGATTGAATCGATTACAATCATTATTTTTGTGACTTCAGTGATAAATCAAGGAATGATGGACAAGAAAGTATTGGTAGTCGGAGGCGGTGGTAGATGCCATGCGATAGTGGATGCGCTGTCACGTTCTCCGAAGGTCGGGAAAATATATTGTGCGCCCGGAAATGCCGGGATTGCGGCCCAGGCGGAGTGCGTGCCGCTGAAAGACACCCAGGTAGGAGAACTGAAAGAATTTGCCCTTGACAATGCGATAGACCTGACTGTCGTGGGGCCTGAAGCCTCCCTTGCCCTCGGGATTGTGGATGAATTCGAGTCGGCCGGACTGAGGATTTTCGGCCCGTCAAAGGCTGCTGCCACTATAGAGTCGAGCAAGGATTTCGCCAAGAGGTTGATGGCAAAATACGGTGTCCCGACTGCGGCATACGAGACTTTCGAGGACTACGGCAAGGCTGTGGAGTATGTCCGTGGACATTCCATGCCGGTTGTGCTGAAGTATGATGGCCTTGCGGCAGGCAAGGGCGTTGTAATCCCCGATACTTTTACCGAAGCGGAGACAATCCTCAGGGAGATGCTGCTGGATGATATGTTCGGCAAGGGCAAGGTAGTCATCGAGGACTTCCTCACCGGACCTGAATTCTCGCTTATGTGTTTCGTGGATGGGGAAAAGGTCTATCCGATGGCTCTTTCCCAGGATCACAAGAGGGCATACGAGGGAGACCGTGGGCCGAATACAGGAGGAATGGGTGCCTATTCCCCTCTGCCTTTCATCACTGATGAGGATATGGAATATTCCATGGAGAAGATAATGAAACCTGTGGCGGCAGGCCTTGTCAGGGAGGGCTGCCCGTTCAAGGGTGTCCTTTATGGCGGGCTGATGAAGACTCCGGACGGGATCAAGGTCATAGAGTTCAACTGCCGTTTCGGCGATCCGGAGACGGAGGTCGTGCTGCCGAGGCTTGAGTCTGACATCTATGATATTTTCTCCAGTGTGGTGGATGGCACTCCGATGTCGGAGATCAGATGGTCCGGCAGGGCAACCATGGGTTTTGTAATGGCATCTGAAGGTTATCCGGGACATTACGACAAAGGATTTGAAATCAAGGGGCTGGATGCCCTGTCAGACAATCAGGATGTCAGGGTATACCATATGGGGACGGCTTTTGCCGGTCCGGGGCAGGAGACGGCAGATAATGGAATTGTCACTGCCGGAGGCCGTGTGCTGATGGTAGTGGGTTTCGGACGGGATCTGCAGGAGGCCCACGACAAGGCTCTGAAGGCAGTGGAGCAGGTAGACTGCAGCAATCTGTTCTACCGCCGTGACATAGGATGGCGTGTCCTGTGATTGTGTATATGATATAACTGGAGGGACTTATATGATAATAAGCGGTAAGGAACTGTCTGCCAGACTGAAGGCAGAGATGGCGGAACAGGTGGCGGCATTCCCTGAAAAATACGGGCGTGTGCCGCATCTGGTTGTCATATTGGTCGGGGATGACCCGGCAAGCGTGTCGTATGTGACAGGCAAGGCAAAGGCATCGGAAGTGGTGGGGATAAGGAATACTACCATCCGCAAGCCTGAGACAATCACTGAAGAAGAGCTGCTGTCGCTCATAGGGCAGTTGAACGGAGATGATACTGTGGATGGTATCCTTGTGCAGCTTCCTCTCCCAAGGCATATCAGCGAGGCCAAGGTCATAGAGACAATCTCGAAGGAGAAGGATGTGGATGGATTCCATCCTCTCAATGTGGCGGCTCTCTGGCAGAAGCAGCCGTGTACAGTCGCCTGCACACCGAAAGGGATAATCAAGCTCCTGAAAGCCGCAGGTGTCACGATACAGGGTAAGAGGGCTGTCGTGATAGGCCGCAGCAACATAGTCGGGCTCCCGGTATCGAAACTGCTGCTGGATGAGAACGCCACTGTCACCGTCGCGCACAGCCGCACAGTCAATCTTCCGGAACTGACCAGACAGGCTGATATCCTTGTCGTGGCTATAGGCAGGCCTAAGTTCGTCACCGCCGATATGGTGTCTGAAGGGACAGTGGTGATAGATGTCGGGGTCAACCGCGACCCTCAGACAGGCAAGCTCTGCGGAGATGTCGATTTTGCGGGGGTAGAGCCGAAGGCGGCTGTGATTACCCCTGTCCCGGGAGGTGTGGGCCCGATGACAATCTGCTGTCTGATGGAGAACACGATAGAATGTTTCCTCCGCCGGATGTCAGATGGTCTCCGACAGGACTGATACAGGCTTCAGCAGCTGCGGCCTTCGACGAGGAAAGGGCGGATGGATATCTGCCCTTCCGTGCTGTCTTCCGATGGTGACCCCTCTATCATTTTGACCAGCATGTCAGTGGCTATCCGGCCTATCTGCGGTGCGGGCTGCTCGATTCTCGTTATCGGAGGGTCGAGGTAGTCCAGAAAACGGTTGTTGTCGAACGAGATGATGCCTATGTCATCCGGAATCTTCAGTCCCTTTTCACGTATCGCGGTGAGCGCACCGAGCATTATCGTGGTGCTGAATGCGAATATGGCATCCGGAGGATTGCCGGATTCCAGTACCTTCATCGTGCTTTCATATCCGTTCTCGGAGGAGAAGGTGTCACCGGTGACTGCATATCTGATGTCCTTTTCTCCGGAATTCCTGACAGCATCTTCAAACCCTCTGACTCTCTCCTTGTTAGGCATTGATGTCAGTACACCTTGGATAGCGAGCAGGTTCCGGTAACCTTTTCTGATGAGATACCTTGTGGCTGACAGGCCTCCGTAATAATTGTCCGTGCAGACATACGGCAGAGTAGTGTCCGGGAAATACCTGTCTATCAGGACGACCGGCACTGACCTGCTTATCCTTTCCAGCATCTCCGGGGATTCCCCTACGGGGACGGCTATTATACCGTCCACTTTTCTGGAGAGGAAGGAGTTCAGTGCATCCGTCTCCATCCGGGCATCTTCCATCGAGTCTGCAAGCAGGATGTTGTATCCGTGTTTTTTGAGGTGGCAGGTGATGATACTTGCAAGGTTGGAGAAGAACGGGTTGTCGATACTTGGCACAGTCAGTCCAATCGTATTGGTCTTTCTGGTCCGTAATCCTTTGGCTATCAGGTCAGGTCTGTAGTTGCACGCCTGTGCTTCGGCCTTTATGGTCTCTATGGCGAGCCTGCCGATACGGTACTGTTCCCCCTTGCCCGCAAGTACCCTGGATACTGTGGAAACCGAGTATCCTGTCCGTTCAGAAATCGTCTGCAGGCTTTCCTTGCTTGTCATATCCCTTTCCTCCTGGCTGTCACGGTCATTCAATATCCAGCATCCCCTTCAGGGTGGATACCATTTTCCCGTGGTCTCTGAAATCATTTCTCAGGCCGTATCTCCCCTCACGGTCCACAAGTACATACGATGGGATGCCATCTATATTGAACTTGTCGCGCAGATATTTCCATTGCCCGTCATTCAGCCTGTAGTGCAGGCCTTTTATGTCCGGTATCATTGTCTTGTATTCCACAAGCGGTGATGTCTCGTTGGCAATATATATCCATACGATGTCATCGCTTTTCAGTTCAGTGCTTTTCAACGGTTCGTTCATTTCAAGTGCGCCCTTGCATGGTCCGCACCATGTGTTCCAGAAGTCAACGAGGACGATTTTCCCTCTGTGAGGGGCTATTATCGCATCGAACAGCTCTGCGTTGCCGACATCCGGAGTCTTCTCTATTGCCGCCTTGTCACCAACTGCCGCGAGTGCAGCCTCTGTATCGGCCTGCATTGTGCGGAAAGCCTCGAGGTAGAACGGATTGTCCATATCTTCCAGCATTCTGAAATCCTGCTCGGAAAGGGCGGCGTTTTCGGCTTTCTGTGCCAGTCCGGAAACTTTTCTCAGAGACGGAACCAGTCCGCTGTCTGTTCCGGCTATGTCCTCCCATCCGATGTCCGGAACGGTGACGGCATCGATATATGACAGCATCTGCGCTCCCATAAGAAGCATCGGGTCGTTTATGTCGATCAGGCTGCATACTGCCGCATAGTTTTCCTTCCTCATTCTGTCCAGTCCCGGAAATCCGCTGTTCCACAGTGTCCAGTCATCATATACATTCATATAGTTGTGGGTCCGTATCATATCCCCCAAGGCGAAAGCGGAGACCGTCTCCTGTTTCAGGGTGATGAGCTGGATTTCCTTAAGCATCCTTCCGGCACTGCTGTGTGCTATGCTGTCTGCCAAGGACCTGTATTTCTCTGTCACGTGGGCGACATATTCATCTGCTGTCATGTCGTATCTCGCGAACTCCCCGGTGAACATCCACAGGAAATAGTCTCTTGCCGAAGCACTGTCGTAAGCGTTTGTCAGTCCGGAGTATTTCCCTGTAGAGTAGATTGTCCTGAATCCTTTCCCTTTCCAGTCATCCTCCTGTCTGAATGATTTCTGCAGCAGGAACCCTGTCACGCGCATGTCATAATAGACATCAATGTCTTCTCCCGGGGCTGTCCAGATTGTCCCGGATCCGGGGCCGGTGACTATCATCGCGTTGGCAGGCCCGTACTGCCTGAACCTGAATTCTGCCGTGCAGGTCTCCGGGTCTATGTCTGAGACATATTCCTGCTGTCCGTTCAGGAGCGTGTTGACATACAAGAATGCCCTTTTTGTGAGCTCAGGCCTGTAGTTCAGCAGATGGAGCCTGACTGTCGTCATCCCTATGGCAAACTCAGGCTCCGGTACCCGCATGTCTCCGGCGACAGTGAGCAGACTGTCGGGCACGCCGGCTGCCTTGTCATATACTGTCTTTCCGGTGAGGTCCACTCCATAGAGCCGGAAGCTGTCCTCGCTGTCGGATTCTATGAAGTCGAATGACCTGACATTGCGTGGCAGAGGCCCGAACATCAGCCTGAACGAGGCCTTGCCGGATTCCGGCATCCAGTAAAGGGAGTCGGCCTGGATACCGTCCGTGCCGGTCATCGGGTATTTCCTGCCTTTTGCGGCGAGGTATGTGTCCGATGAAATCCTGATCCAGTAGTGCGGAATGTAGTCTGCGTTGATATAAAGGACAGTGGCAGAGTCGGATATCTCAACTTTCGATATGTCTAAAGTGAAGGTGTTGGCCGTGTCGATGAGCGGGTTTTCTACCGTTCTTGTCCCCGGTGTGCAGGAAAGGGTTAATATGACTGGCACAAGGAGGAATGCGGTTCTGAATATTCTGTCCATGTTTCAGGAGATTAATGTTCCGGATATCAAATCACACAAATATAAAGTTTTTCTTTATAAATTGACAGATTCTCCAATTGTTATTATGGAACTTCAAAATTGATATGGGAAAAAATCGCAATAACTGTTGCATGTTTGAAAAGTAATCGCTAAAATTGCAGTAACAATTGCGCAATCGATTGCGCAAAGGCTGTAAAGTCATATTTGCAGCGTATGGAACCACACGAGACACACTAAACGATACCGATATGGGACCGGGCAGGATAATGGTCATCGGCAGCAGCAACACCGATATGACCGTAGTCACACAAAGACATCCAGAACCAGGGGAGACCGTTCTGGGAGGACAGTTCAGAATGGGAGCAGGCGGCAAGGGGGCCAACCAGGCGGTGGCTGCCAAGAGGCTCGGCGGCAATGTCTCGTTTGTTTGCAAGGTAGGTTCAGACCTTTTCGGGGACAACTCAATACGGCATTACAGAGATGAAGGGCTGGATGTTTCCGGCATAATGAAAAGCGATGCCGCTTCCGGCGTGGCACTGATTACGGTGGATGCCGCGGGGGAGAATTCTATAGTAGTGGCTTCCGGTGCCAATGCGGACATTACGGTGGATGACATCGAATCCATCAGGGAGCAGATAGAGGAGAGTTCCATCCTCCTGCTGCAGCTGGAGATACCGGTGCCGGTAGTGAAAAGGGCGGCGGAGATAGCCCACAAGGCGGGAGTATATGTGATACTCAATCCTGCGCCTGCGTGTACTCTCCCGGAGGATATCTTCGGCTGCATATCGCTGATAATCCCGAATTATTCGGAGATGCATCTTCTGACCGGATATGAGCCTGCGGATGCCGAGGCTGCGGATGCCGCATTCAGGAAGATGCGTGGCATGGGGGTCAGGAACATAATCCTGACGATGGGTTCCAAAGGCTGTATCGTGGATCAGCAAGGCAGGGATTCCAGAATCTCGATTCCGGCGCATAAGGTCAAGGCTGTCGACACTACCGGGGCAGGAGACACGTTCTGCGGAGCCCTGTGCGTAGCCTTGTCGGAAGGGAAAGATCTTGTAGAGGCTGCAGAATTCGCTACGGCGGCTTCCGCCCTGGCCGTACAGAAGCTCGGGGCGCAGGATGCAATCCCGTATCGTGAAGATGTCTTGAACCTGAGCCTGCGGACTCCGGTGCAGTTATGAACTCGCCAAACTCTGCATAAACAACAAACAACCACATAGTTATGTTCATTGTCAACAGTTATCCATTGGCAGTACTGTTCTGCTTTATCACAATGATGTGCTGGGGCTCCTGGGGCAATACCCAGAAGCTTGCCTCCAAGGAATGGAGGTATGAACTCTTCTACTGGGATTATGTGATAGGGATGGTCCTGTTCTCGCTTCTCATATCTCTTACTATGGGAAGCATAGGGAGCGAGGGCCGTCATTTCATCGATGATCTCGGGCAGGCATCCCTGCGCAACATCGGCAGTGTCATACTCGGAGGTGTGATATTCAATGCCTCAAATATCCTGCTCTCGGCATCCACTTCGATTGCAGGTATGGCAGTGGCATTCCCGCTCGGAGTCGGCCTGTCCCTTGTCCTGGGCACCATAATCAATTATATAGGTGCTCCGAAAGGCGATCCCCTTATCCTGTTCATAGGAGTGGCGCTGATTGTAGTCGCTGTCATCTGCAACGGAGTCGCGTCATCAAAAGTACAGAGGGAGGGAGCGGATCCGAATGCTTCACGCAAGGGGATTCTTCTCGCGCTGGTTGCCGGTGTGCTGATGTCATTTTTCTACAGGTTTGTGGCGGCTGCCATGGATCTGGACAATTTCGCGGCCCCTGCTGCCGGCAAGCTGACCCCGTACAGTGCAATTTTCATTTTCACTGTGGGAGTGCTGGTGAGCAATCTGTTGTTCAATTCGCTTGCCATGAGGTATCCTTTCGTCGGTGCAAGGGTTTCATACAGCGAATACTTCAAAGGCAAGGCAAAGACTCATCTGGTAGGAGTGCTCGGAGGTGCGATATGGTGTCTCGGGACCGCATTCAGCTATATCGCGTCAGGTAAGGCCGGAGCGGCAATCTCGTATGCTCTCGGACAGGGAGCGCCGATGGTCGCTGCCATCTGGGGCGTGTTCATCTGGAAGGAGTTCAAGGGTGCCTCGAAAGGTGTCTATACCCTCCTTGCCGTGATGTTCCTTTTCTTCATAGCCGGTCTCGGCTTCATAATAGCATCAGGCAACTGATGGTCTTCCTCTCCCTGATCCGGAGTCTCATCGCTGTTGCTGGGATATCGGAAGCAGGGATACCTCTGAAAAATCTGCGCAATCGTTTGCGCAAAAAATGTTTGACGCAGAGAATAACCATATTGACATACCGTTCCGACCGGATTTTGACAGAAAGTCATATAACGGCAGACCCGGAACGGCTTTCAAAAACAATTAACATATTATTACCATGAAAAAAACGATAGCAATTGTCACGCTGATGCTATGCGCAGTTGCTACAGCCATGGCCCAGCATACCGTGTCGGGTACGGTGACAGACCTGAACGGTGAACCGCTGGCCGGTGTCGCTGTAATGGTTCAGGACAGCCCATCCCCGACCGGAACGACGACGGATCTCGATGGCACCTGGAGTCTTTCGGTCTCTCCGGATGCCGTACTGGAATTCTCATCTTTAGGATACCGCCCGGTGACTATCAATGTCAACGGCAGGGGGGGTATTGATGTCACGCTTGCCGAGGACAGGGAGCTCCTCGATGAGGTAGTCGTTGTCGGTTTCGCGACACAGCGGAAGGAGAATCTCACCGGGGCAGTCAGCACACTTGACAATGAGGCTATAGAATCAGTCCCGGTACACAATCCCATACTTGCCCTCCAGGGTCAGATTCCCGGGTTGAGGATTTCCCAGAACAGCGGAGAACTGTATAACAACGGGCCTTCTATAGAATTGAGGGGCCTGACTACCATAGGACAAGGGTCATCCGGGTCTGTACTTGTCCTGATAGATGGTATGGAGGGCGACCTTGCGACATTGAATGCACAGGACATCGACAACATATCTGTCCTGAAAGATGCGGCTGCATCTTCGATATACGGGTCAAGGGCTCCGTTCGGTGTCATCCTGGTCACCACGAAGTCCGGCAAGAAAGGCAGGGCCCAGGTGAACTATAACAACAATTTCCGGTTCAAGACCCCTATCAACATGCCTGAAATGGCAGATTCCTATTCATGGGCCCTTTATTTCAATGAGGCATCCAACAATGATGGCAACGGGGATGACATAAGTCCTGAAAGGCTTCAGAGAATCAGGGACTATATGGATGGCAAGATTTCGTATAATACGATCCCTGTCGAAGGCGGACAGTGGGGGACTGCATATACTGAGGGCAATGACAACATTGACTATTACGATGTCTTCTTCAAGAATCTGACCACGGCGCAGGAGCATAACCTGAGCATAACGGGAGGCACCGATGCCGTCAGCTATTATGTCTCGGCCAATTATATCAATGAGAAAGGTGTCCTGAACTGGGATCTCGATGGACTCCAGAGACTGAATATCTTCGGCAAGGTGCAGGCGGCTCCGTTCAAGTTCATGAAGATCGGGTACAGTGCCCGTTATATGAGGGAATGGTATCATCAGCCTACATACATGACGAACACTTCATTCCAGAATTTCGGACAATATCTATGGCCTGTCGGTCCGTTGTATGATCCGAACGGGATTCTCTTCAACGATACGGCTCTCCAATATATTGAAGGAGGACAGATGAACATCAACAATACTGCATTTACACAGCAGTTTAATGTGGAGCTGACACCGTTGCCTGGATGGAGAATCATCGCAGATGTCAATTACAGGCACAGGGATTATTTCAACAGGGTGGTCTCTATTCCTGTCCACCAGACCTGTGTGGATGGTGTGACTCCTGGCAGTGAATGGAATTCCCAGTCATCTGTGGCAGAAGATGCAGGTAAGAATGAATTCCTGACGGTAAATGCATATACTGACTATGAAAAGACATTCGGAGATGGTCACTATATGAAGGTGATGGCCGGATTTCAGACGGAGATATATAACGACAAGACAGTCTATGCACAGAAAGCCGGACTTATTGTTCCTGATGTGCCTACGATAAATACCGCTTCAGGGCTTTATAACGGGGAGCAGATACCGCCGAACGTGTCTGGCAGCTACGGTTCATGGAAGACGGCCGGATTCTTCGGCAGGGTCAACTACAATTTCAAGGAGAGGTATCTTCTGGAGGTGAACCTCAGATATGATGGGTCTTCCAGGTTCAGGGTAAATAACAGGTGGGGATTCTTCCCATCGTTCTCCTTAGGCTGGAATATTGCGAACGAGCCGTTTTTCGCCCCTGCGTCACAGTGGGTCAACATGCTCAAGATAAGGGCTTCATACGGTTCTCTCGGCAACCAGAACACTACTTCATGGTATCCTACATATCAGGCGATGGGGTTTGCGAATTCTTCCGGACCTTGGCTGATCGATGGGCAGAAACCGAATATTGCATGGCCTCCTGCCCTGATAAGCATGGCTCTGACATGGGAAAAGGTGCGTACATATAATGTAGGACTTGATTTTGCCGCATTCGACAGCCGCCTTTCCGGTTCGTTCGAGTATTTTGTCAGGCAGACTCTCGATATGGTGGGGCCGGCAGATGAACTTCCGGCAATACTGGGCACATCTGTCCCTGCCACCAACAACACGGATCTCGAGACACGGGGCTGGGAACTGGAGCTTTCCTGGAAAGACAGGGCTTTCGGACAGCTAGACTATGGCGTGCGTCTGGTCCTTTCCGATGCACAGGCCACGATTACAAGATATTCCAATCCATCGGGTTCTCTGGACATATATTATTCGGGCAAGAAAGCCGGTGAAATATGGGGCTATGAGACCATCGGCATTGCGCAGACAGACCAGCAGATGCTTGACCATTTGGCAACTCTCCCGTATGGAGGTCAGGATGCTCTCGGCAGTGACTGGAGAGCAGGAGACATAATGTATAAGGATGTCAACAATGATGGCGCAATCGATAACGGGGCCAATACCCTTACAGACCACGGAGACCTTGTCGTGATAGGTAACGAGACTCCGAGATACAGTTTCGGAATAGACATCACCGCCGCGTGGAAAGGGTTTGATTTCAGGATTTTCCTGCAGGGAGTCGGGAAACGGGACTATTTCCAGAGAAGCAAATATTTCTTCGGCTCAAGGGGCTGGAGCAAATGGGGAGCTATGGTACTTGTCCCTCACCTGGACTATTTCAGGGATGATCCTGAAGACCCACTCGGATTGAATATGAATGCCTACTATCCGAGGCCGTATTTCGATACCGAAAAGAATGTGCTCGTACAGACTCGCTATTTGCAGAATGCAGCCTACTGCAGACTCAAGAATCTTCAGATAGGCTATACGATACCTCGGAAATACACATCCAAGATAGGCATATCCAATCTCAGGATATATCTCTCGGGAGAGAATCTGGCTACTATCACAAAGATGACAAAGCTTTTTGATCCTGAGACCATAGGGTCCAATGACCAGGGAAATGTATATCCTCTCACCAGGACATATTCAGTGGGATTGAGTGTAACATTTTAATCAGAATATCATGAAATACAATATATTGTTCATTGTGCTGCCGCTGGGGCTAATGTCGGTGTCATGCAACGGGTTCCTGGACCAGGAGCCATTGTCAACATTGTCGCCTGACCAGTACCTTACCACAGAAGACAACATCGGAGCATACGCGACAGATCTGTACAATATGCTGCCTGATCATGGTGTAGATACATGGGGAAGATGGAGCGATGATGCCCATACGGACAACATGGCTGCCGCCGATCCAAGCGATGTCTTCGCACCGGGTTACTGGAAGGTATCACAGACAGGAGGTTCATATTCGTTTACGGAAATATACAGGTGCAACTATTTCCTTGATTTCGTCCTTCCTCTTTATCAGGCCGGGGAGATAACCGGGATAGAAGCCAATATCAGGCATTATATAGGGGAGGCCTATTTCTTCAGGGCCTGGAGCTATTTCAACAAACTGAAGTCCCTCGGGGATTTCCCTATTGTGGAGAAGCCGATTGCAGACAATCTTGATGCATTGGTCGCTGCGAGCAAACGTGCGCCGCGCAATGAAGTGGCACGGTTCATACTTGCAGACCTTGACAGGGCGATAGAATACATGTCGGAGGTTCCTCCTGTCGGCGGTACCAACCGGTTGGACAAGGACTGTGCACATCTTATGAAGTCAAGGGTGGCCCTGTACGAAGGCACATGGGAAAAATATTTCAAGGGTACAGCCTTTGTCCCGAACGGACCGGACTGGCCGGGTGCAGACAAAGACTATAACCGGGGATATCAGTTCCCATCAGGCGATATTGACAGCGAGATCGGGTATTTTCTCAAGATTGCAATGGACGAAGCAAAGATCATTGCAGACAAATATGCTCTTACTGACAATACAGGGGTATTCCAGAGCAGTGCGGATGCTCCATCCAATCCGTATTTTGACATGTTCGGAGCCACGGACATGAGTCAGTATCAGGAGATATTGCTCTGGAGAGACTACAATGAGTCAGTCGGAGTCGCCAATTCCGTGGTCGAGTTCGCTGCCGCGGCCAACAGCGGCAACGGTATCACCAAGAGCATGGTGGATGCTTTTGTCATGAGCGATGGTATGCCTGTCTATGCTTCAGACAGCTATCAGGGTGACGCAGACCTGCTGCATGTCACGGATGGCAGGGATTCGCGGGCGCAGATTTTCATAAAGAAGCCGGGAGACCTGAATCTGCATTCTACCGGAGGTCCGGAGTCGTATGTAGTCGAGCCGTGGCCCAATGTGATTAATTCTACGGCATCGATGAAATATACTACAGGTTATGCCATCAGAAAAGGACTGAATTTCGATGGAGCGCAATCTTTGAGAAACAGGAGCGAGGTCGGATGCATCATTTTCAGGGCAGTGGAGGCATATCTGAACTATATCGAAGCATGTTATGAAATGACATCCAGCCTTGACAGCGATGCCAGGAAATACTGGACGGCAATACGGGACAGGGCAAAGGCAGGTGACTGGCAGACCACGATAGACAACACGGATATGGAGACGGAGAAACTGACTGATTTCGGAGCATATTCTGCAGGCAATCTTGTTGATGCGACACTGTTCAACATAAGGAGGGAAAGAAGATGCGAACTTATGGCCGAAGGTTTCAGGGCGGCAGATATCCGCCGGTGGAGATCCCTTGACCAGCTTATAGATGAACCGTACCATGTACTGGGTGTCAATCTGTGGGACCAGCTCGCCTCCAACCAGGATTTTATAGATGCCAATCCGGGCGGTCTGATAGAGGGACAGAATGTCTCTCCGAAAGAATTCAGCAAATATCTGGCTCCGTACCATGTATTTTCCAACAACAGGGTGTATGACGGATACAGGTGGATGATGGCCCATTATCTCGACCCTATTGCAGTACAGCATTTCCTGATTACAGGCAATGGCAGTGTGGATGCTTCTCCTCTTTACCAGAATCCGGGATGGCCGACCCAGGCAGGTCTCGGTGCACAGAACTGATGGCCATGAGAATCTTCACTTTGATATCTATGCTTTGTCTCTGTCTTGCGGCTTCGGCGTGTGACAAGACAGGGACTGGTGATGGACCTGAGCGCATGGAGAATACAGTGCATCTCCTTGTGGAGGGGGAGCCTTTCCTGATGCTCGGCGCACAGCTCAGGACAGATTATTTCATCCAGCTTGATGGCAAGTCATACGATGAGCTGGACCCGTATTTCGAGCTTGCGGCAAAGACCAATATTCTTGTGGTTTCTGTCCCGATATGCTGGAGGGATATAGAGAAAACCAGGGATGAATATGACATGAGTCTGGTCTACAAGTATATAGAACTGTGCGAGAAATACGGCATGAAGCTGGAGCTCCTGTGGTACGGCAGCTATATGTGCGGATATTCCGTAGAGGGTTATATCCCTGACTATGTCGTGTCTGACAATGTGACTTATCCGGAACTGAAACCTGAAGCGGCCTATCAGGGCTGGCTCGGGAAGCAGTATTATCTCGATCCAGGCACTCCTGCTCTTGCCGAAAGGGAGGCAAAGGCTCTTGGTGCGATGATGGATGCCCTGTCGGAATATGACAGGGAGCACGGGGGACGCCATACCGTGGTAGGAATACAGATAGAGAACGAGCCGGATATGCTGGCCACGAGGCATAACAGCGCCCACGGGTATTCTCCCGAGCAGCTTTGGCCGGATCTCATACGGCTGCTGGACAGGTTGGGACAGGTTGTCAAGGACTCTCCGTATGAATGTTATACGAGGGTGAACCAGACCACGACCTATCAGGATTACAATGCCAGGGCAGCGGAGATTGCTGCTACTGAAGGTATTGACTATGTGGGCGTGGATCCGTATGAGAACACTCTGTACAATATAGAGCTCAAGCTGAAATGGCTGATGAACATTCCTGGCAATTATCCTCACATAGCCGAGAACGGAGGTGAGTATGCGAACAATGATGTGCTGATGATGAAGGCGATGAGTCTCGGGTGCGGCTATCAGATATTCGAGGTTGTGACGACTCCGCACGAGTATCTGAAGGACTGGACCCTCAGGGGAATATACAATCCTGACTTTTCGTTCAAACCTCATACGCAGCTGATTATCGATGCTTTCGGGATATTGCGAGGCGGTTGGGTAGACCTTGCCTGTGCCGATGCCGGAAATATTGCCGGTTTCAATATCACGGATGACAATGGGCTGGAAGAGACATCCGCTTCAGACCGGACGCAGTCTGCCGGTATCTCGTGGAGCACATCCTCAAGGGGAATAGCATACGCGGTGGAAAACGCGGGACATATAACTGCTGCATCCACTAAAGATGATACAATGACTTTCACCGGAATATCCATAGGAAGAGTAGAGACAGGACATTATGACATTGACCGGAACTGGGTGCCGGAAGATGTCATCGATGTTTCAGGAAACACGCTCGATATGGAACCGTGTACAGTCTATAGAATAGAATTTTAATATGTCGGATCATGAAACGAACTGTATATTTTTTCGCTGCCGGAATGTCGGCTGTCCTTATGGCCGCCTGCCAGAAGACGGCAGAACCTTATATCGAAGTTGAAAAGGACAGCTATGAGGTGACCAGTGCATATACCGAACTGAACATCCCGGTCAGATGCAATGTGGCTTCAAAGGCGGCTGTCCGTTATGATGGTGATGAGACAGGCTGGGCATTCCTGTTGCCATCGGTCCTGGAGGGCGATGGCGTATATTCTTTATGGATAGATGAATACGATGATGTGCTCAAGGACAGGACAGCCACGCTTGTGATTACCGCCGGTACTGTCGAGAAGGAGGTGCGCATTGTCCAGCTTTCCAGAAATTCGATAGGGATTTCCCCGCTGGTCCTTGCCTCGACAGAGTCTTCCGGTT
Organism: uncultured Bacteroidales bacterium; assembly: GCA_944325435.1. Classification (GTDB taxonomy): domain Bacteria; phylum Bacteroidota; class Bacteroidia; order Bacteroidales; family UBA932; genus Cryptobacteroides. The sequence goes on from CALVAC010000004.1 coordinate 25,142, forward strand.
CATATCCAGTGGAGATTTCCTGCAGGAGGGAGTGGAGCATCATCCCTGGAGATGACACTGAAGGATGGCTGTCTTTGGACAAGACTTCCGGTGAAGGGGTTTCCACTGTGAATGTGACGCTTTCAGAACTGCAGGGTGACAGTGAAGTGAAGACCGGTCATCTGAAGTTCATAAGCGGTGATCTTGAGGTGGAGATGACCGTACAGCACGGATATGCACAGGAGATAGATGGACTGGTATGGTCCAAGGCCAATGTGGATGAACCGGGAATGTTCGGTGCAGGTCCTGATACGAGAGGAAAGCTCTACCAGTACAATTCGAAGACCGCATGGCCGAACAGCAGCCCTGAGACAAGCGGCTGTCCTGATGGAATGCCGGTGGGACAGTTCGACAACGGCGTTTCTGACTGGTCTGCGGAAAACGACCCTTGTCCTGCAGGATGGAGAGTACCTTCAATAGAAGAGATCAGGCAGCTGGCAGGTGACAGTGAGGACAAGAGATTCTATTGGCTGGAACCGGCAGTGAGCGGTTTCGATGTGCCTGGAATAATGATAGGTATCCCTGCGGCTGAGGCGGCGACGGCAACGGCAGACAATATGAAAGGAGCCATATTCCTTCCTCAGACAGGTTCCAGAAACAAGGACACCGGCAATCAGGACAACTGGTGGTCGGCATCGATGACAAGCCGGACAAGACCGGGACAGAACTGGGACAGATATGTCTTCTGGGCAGATTATTCCCAGAGTTTTGATTATAACGGATTTGACGGCAATGCCGCGGCTTATCCGGTCCGATGTGTTGCAGATAAACAATGATTTGTATGAAACGGATTTTCTTATTGGCTATTGCATTTACAATACTGTCAGGTGCATGTTCCGGTGGCCCTGCTGCCGCTGAATTTCAAGAGCCGGAACTACCGCAGATAACTGTAAGTGAGCTCTGTACTGAAAACGGGAAGACATTTGTCCTTGTAGATGATAAACCGTTCCCGTTCATAGGTGCACAGATCCGCTTGGATGCGCTGATGAATTGCGAGCAGAAGCCGGTGTCGGCTATAGAACCGTATTTCCAGAAAGCGGTGGAACTCGGGCTGAACTGTGTCCAGATCCCGGTTTGCTGGAAAATGATTGAGCCGCAAGAGGGCTGCTATGACTGGTCTGTCGTTGATGCACTGCTGGGATATTGCAACAAATATGATTTGAAAATGGAACTCCTATGGTTCAGCACCAATATGATAGGAGATTCTTTCTCGTACTTTGTACCGCAGTATATATTGTCGAACCCTTCGGTGAGGTTATGGCGCAATGACAACGGGTCTTTCTGGAACTATTATGGCTACCAGTATGCGCTGGTACTTGATGACAGCTGGATTCTTGAGCATGAGACAAAAGCAGTAACTGCATTGTTCAACCATATCCGTTATTGGGACTCCCTCAATGGGGAGCGTCATCCCGTAATAACTTGTCAGGTGCACAATGAACCGGATGGCTTTGTCAGATGGAGATATTTCCAGAAGGAATACCGTAACTGGGATGGTTCTGAACTGTCTCAGCAGAGGGCATGGGAGATGGTATGCAATGCTCTGGATGCTGTCGGGAAGGCTATACATGACAGCTCATACAAGGTTCTGACAAGGACTAATCTTGTAAAAGGGAGCGGTATAGAGCCTTTCCCGGAAGCGACAATGGCATCTCCGGAAGCTGTGTTCAATCTGGAAGGGATAGATTTCGTGTCTGTCGACATATACAGGAATTCTGTGGCAGATGTCCAGTATGAGGTAGAGTCATACGCATCGATACCGGGCAATTATGCGCTAGTAGGAGAAAACAAGGGCAGTTATAGTCATTCTCCTAGTCTGATTCTGGCGGCATTCGCTTCAGGCGGAGGTTATGATATCTACGACCTGGCGACAAGCAGGTTCTTCCTGGACAACACCAATGACAGGGATGAGGTAGACCATGGCGTATATACATACGACTTACAAGAGAAACCTGGCATAACGGAACCGACAAGGCTGATTGTTTCTGGACTGTCTATGGCTGCTGAAGATGTGGCTATGACTCCTCAGGATGATTTCGCGGCATTCAATATCGGTCAGGATAACCCACTGCTCTCGCTCTCAGAGACAATCGAGACATCCACTTCTTCCATCAGGTTCGAGACATCTTCCGGAGCGATAGGTTTTGCACTGGACAGGGGAGAATATGTTGTCCTATATGCTACAGAGGATGCTGTGTTTACTGTTTCAAGACCCGGGCAGACTCCTGTGACTATAAATGCAGCAGGCGGAGAGCTTTACAGACAGAATATGTAGAGTTGTGATATGGTAGCAATATGCATTGCATTATAACCTTTCAATCCAGTTTTCGAGATAGATGCCGGACAGATTTCTGAAGTCTTTCAGATTCTCGGTTACCATTATCATGTTATATGCAATGGCTGTACATCCTATAAGTAAATCGAAGTCATCTGCGGCAGGTGTGCCGGCCAGCCGCAGACGGGCTTTTTCTGCAGCATACAGATTTATCGCTTTCCCGATACGTAGAATATGTATGCTTGAAAGGAATTTTTCCAATTGCTGGATTCGGCTTGACAGACCTTTCTGCCGGCCAAGTTCGGCTCCATATCTGAGTTCAGCTTCAGTGATTTCAGAAATGCAGCAATTCTCTAATCCGACATCATTTATTCTTTTGTCGACCTCATACATCCCCCGTAAGAGGAATATGCAGATGTTTGTGTCAAGTAAATAATGTTTCACTGTCAGAATATGGTTACATTATCATCGAAATTACGGCTGGATTTGATTTCCCGAATCATGTCATCAGCGTCCAGCCCCGGAAAATCTTCGTTTTTCCACACTCCATAAAAATCGGATGCGGAAACAGCAGCGCCGGTTTCCTCTTTCCTGGCCTCTTCTATAAGCTTCTCCCCAAGCCAGCGCTTGTTGCCAGTGCTGAGTGAAAGGGAATTTATAAAAGACAGCAAGCCATCCAATGATACTGTCGCTTTCATAGTCTTTGGGTTCTTACTTGTTACTGTGTGCAAATTTAAAAGAAATTTCCCATATTGCCATTTTGCGGTTTGATGTATTTTGTCTAACTTGTCATATTTATTGATGATTCTGAAAAATTCAAATGCTTATGAGACAGATTCCTTTCCTTGTGATGTCGCTGTGCCTGATGGTGTCATGCGCTGACAGGTCGGCCGGGCCTGCTGCCCAGGCTGTCATTTTCGATACCGATATGGGTAACGATATCGATGATGCCCTTGCCCTGGATATGTTGTACAAATATTCGGATGCAGGCAGAATAAACCTTCTTGCGATACCAGTGAACAAAGAGGGTCTTGCCGCTCCGGAGTTCCTGGATCTGATGGGCACGTGGTATGGCTATCCGGATATCCCGGTGGGGATTATCCGTGATGGGGCCGATTGCGGGGCTGATTCCACGAGCTACACACGCAAGGTGTCGGACATGAAGGATGGGGATGGCAATCCTCTGTTCGCAAGGTCGCATTCCGGCTATGGGGATTATCCCGAGTCAGTCGACCTGTACAGGAAGGTGCTTTCAGAGGCGGAGGATGGCTCGGTGACTGTTGTCTCTGTAGGTTTCTTGACGAATCTTGCCCGTCTGCTGGAGTCCGGGGCGGATGAGTTCTCTCCTCTTTCCGGCAAGGAGCTGGTGGCAAAGAAGGTGAAGATGCTCTATACGATGGCCGGCAATATCACCGATACGACACATCACGAATATAATGTCGTGATAGACATCCCTTCCGCGCAGAAGGTCTTTGCGGAATGGCCTACTCCTGTCATCACTTCCCCTTTCGAGCTCGGGGCGCAGATAAGGTATCCTGCATCGAGCATAGAGAACGATTTCACGTGGGCGGGGAAGCATCCTGTCGTGGAGGCGTACAGGTCATATATGCAGATGCCTTATGACCGTGAGACCTGGGATCTGACGGCTGTGATGGCTGCAGTGGAGGGAGGACCTGAATATTTTACTGTCTCTTCGCAGGGTACGATAACTGTGACGGACTCCGGAGCGACTGTATTTGAGGAAGGTGATGGCAACAGGGCGTATCTGTCTGTGACTCCGGGGCAGGCAGAGAATGTCAAGGCGCATATCGTCTCTCTGATTACCTCCGAACCTGCAAAATATCGTAAATGAACCGGCAAATATCGTAGACAATATGAGAGTCAGATTATTTGTCCTGCTGATTGCAGCAGTTTCCATAATGTCGGCGTGCGTCGGGAGCCGGGGTGGTTACAGGGTAGCCGATGGAACCATAGTCTTTGATGTCCCGGCACGTGCAGAAGGGCAGAAATCCGTCCTCGGCCTGAGGACAGCACCGATGGAGACCGTCCGGGTCGGGTTCATCGGCCTCGGAATGAGAGGTCCTGGAGCCGTGGAGAGGTTCACCTGGCTGGACGGGGTGGAGATCAAGGCTTTGTGCGACCTTGTGCCGGACAGGGTGGCTTCGGCACAGAAGATATTGACAGACAAAGGGCTCCCGGCAGCGGCGGAATATAGCGGCGAGGATGGATGGAAGGCTCTCTGCGGGAGGGATGACATTGACCTGGTGTATATCTGCACCGGCTGGCAGATGCATGTCCCGATGGCGGTGTATGCCATGCAGCACGGCAAGCATGTGGCAGTGGAGGTCCCGGCAGCCACTTCGCTTGAAGAATGCTGGCAGCTGGTGGATGTGGCGGAGCAGACGCAGAGGCATTGCATGATGCTGGAGAACTGTGTCTATGACTTCTTCGAGATGACCACTCTCAATATGGCCCGGCACGGCCTTTTCGGTGAGATCCTGCATGTCGAGGGAGGCTATGTCCATAATCTGGATGAATTCTGGGACCGGTATTATGACAACTGGAGACTTGACTTCAACCAGAGCCACAGGGGAGATGTCTATGCCACCCACGGTCTTGGACCGGCTTGCCAGCTGCTTGATATCCACAGGGGAGACAGGATGACGAGGCTGGTGTCGATGGATACCCGCTCTATCAACGGAGCCGCCGTCGCGAAAAGGCTGATGGATGCGGACAGTTTCGCGAACGGTGACCATACTGTCACTATGATACAGACTGCCAGAGGCCGTTCGATCCTGCTACAGCACAATGTGTATACGCCGCGCCCGTACAGCAGGGAGTATCAGGTGACCGGGACTGAAGGTTTTGCCAACAAATATCCTGTTGAGGGTTTCGCATTCAGACCGGACAATCAGGATGAGGACGCGATCCCGGACCTCGAGGACCTGAACCAGCATTCGTTCGTGCCGGAATATATAAAGGGGCCTCTTATGGAAAAATACAGGCATCCGATACTGAAGGACATCGAAGAGATCGCAAAGAAAGTCGGAGGACATGGAGGGATGGATTTCATTATGGATTACCGTCTGATATATTGTCTGCGTAACGGTCTTCCTCTCGACCAGGATGTCTATGATGCTGCGGAATGGTCCTGCATCGGCGACCTTTCATCTGTCTCTATCGAAAACGGGAACATGCCTGTCGAGTTCCCGGACTTCACGAGAGGGGACTGGAACAGGATCAAAGGCTACAGTCATGCTGTAGCGGAAGGACAGGAGTCCGGTAATGAATGACAATGCAAAAAAAGATATTATATGATATGAAACAGTTGATAATCTTGTCGGCAGTGGCGGCTGTCATTGCCGTCTCATGCACAAATGCAGATGTGACTCTCGTATGGGGGGATACATCTGACCGGTATCCGCAGGATGCTGTGGAAGAGATTGTAGAGAAGACTTCTTTCGCATATCCTGTCTGGAAGGGGGAGAAGGCCGGTGCACAGGCCTTCCTGACAGCGGATGCAGACCTTGAAGGGGTTGAAATACGGGTGACTGACATGCGCAGCGGCAGTCACAGGATACCTGCAGAAGCGGCACAGGCGAGTTTCGTCGGCTATGTGATGGCGGATGTGCTCAATCCGGATAATTACGGACAGTGCGGTTTCCGTAAGCCGGGACAGTATGATTCACTTATGGTGGCTGACATCATTGACATAGCGGAAACGAAAGATGTACCTGCGGGTACCGTGCAGCCAGTATGGGTTTCGATAAAGGTCCCATCCGATGCAGTGCCGGGGAAATATACGGGAAGGCTGATTGTTTCCGGGGACAATTTCAACAGGTGTTCGATACCTTTCAGTCTTGAGGTTGCGGACAGGGTGCTCCCTGAACCGGCGGACTGGAAATTCCATCTCGATCTGTGGCAGAATCCGTATTCGGTTGCACGGTACCACAATGTGGAGTTGTGGAGCGAGGAGCATTTCGACCTGATGAGGCCTGTAATGAAGATACTTGCTGATGCCGGGCAGAAGTCGGTCACGGCTACCATCCTTGACAGACCGTGGAACGGGCAGACATACGATCCGTTCGGGTCGATGGTCACCAAGACCCGCAATGCCGATGGCAGCTGGAGCTATGACTATACGGTCTTTGACAGGTGGGTGGAATTCATGGAGGAAGTCGGGATAGACAGGCAGATAAACTGTTATTCCATGATCCCGTGGGCTTTGAAGTTCGATTATATCGATGGCGCGACCGGCAGGACGGAGTATCTCGAAGCAGCTCCGGGAAGCGCTGCATACAGGACATACTGGAGCCAGTTCATTTCGGATTTCGCCCGGCATCTGAGGGACAGGGGCTGGTTCGACAAGACGATGATAGCGATGGATGAAAGGCCTGCGGAAGCAATGCGGGCGGCGCTTGATGTGATACGGTCCGTAGAGCCTGAGTTCAAGGTGTCTCTGGCAGGAAACTTCCACGATGAGTTGGAGCCGGAACTCTATGACCTGTGCATCGCTTTCAGACAGTCGTATCCGGAAGACGTGCTTGAGCGCCGCCGCAGGGATGGCATGGTGACGACACTTTATACCTGCTGTGCGGAGGCGTATCCGAACATGTTCATCGTTTCGCCTCCGGATGAGGCTGCATGGCTGATGTGGAGGGCGCTTGCCACAGGTTGCGACGGGTATCTGAGGTGGGCCTACAACAGCTGGACTGAGAACCCTCTTGAAGATGGACGTTTCCGCCAGTGGCCTGCAGGGGACTGTTTCTTGGTCTACCCGGAAGGGAGGAGCAGCATAAGGATGGAGAAGCTTATCGAGGGAATCCAGGACTGCGGGAAGGCCGGAATCCTTTCGGAGGAATGGAAGGCTTCCGGTAATACGGAGAAACTGTCCGCCCTGGACAGTGCCCTGGAACTCTTCAATTTCGAAACTCTTACGGCGGAAGGAGCAATGTCGGCAGTCAAATCAGCCAAGATGGTGCTGGTGGATTGATCGGTCATTATGCCGGAAAAATAGTCCCTGACTTTATACGCTTTATATTACAGCAGGGAGAGCACCCGGTCGATTGAGGCGGCCTGTTCTATACGGAACGGGCCGCTTGCGGTACGGCGGAGTGAGTCGAGATGTGCGCCCGAATCCAATGCTTCTCCCAGATCTCTTGCAAAGGCTCTGATGTATGTCCCTTTGCTGCACCTGATGCGGATTTCGGCGTGAGGGAGTCCGAGATGCGAAGTGTCGGCTACATTTATCCTGTTGCCTGCATTCCTGCTGTCGGCTGTCTCTCCTGCGGCTTCAGGGATGGATGTCCGGGTGTCTGTCTTTCCGGTCTGTCCCGTATTGCGGGGACCGGATGCAGGCGGACAGGTGGTTGCGGGGTCAGGACATGTCCCGGAACGGAAGTCAAGCAGTTCTATCTCCGGTATGCTGATGATGGATGTGCGCAACAGCTCTTTTGCAGCGGAATCCAGGTCAGCGGCTTCTCCGCAGACCATATCCTGCCCGACGGATGGTCCGGGATCACCGGTACCATCGCTGCGGAATCGGTCTGTCCGGGATGACTGGTTTTTCCGGTAGAGTTTCCTTGCCAGTTCGTATGCCCTCACCCCGTCCACGGACTTGGCGGAGAACAGCGGTGCGACCTGCTCCTGTTCCCCTGTGAATTGGGCAAGGACTTTCCGGATGACATCGGCAGTGATATGGGAATGCGGAAACAGCCTGTCCACATCCTTTTCAAGGTCGTATGACGGGGTAGTGGCTCCGAAGCTGATGCCTGCAATGTATTCTTTCTCGTGTGACTGCAGCTGTTCCGCTATCTTAGTCGCATTGCCGATGCAGACGATAAGGATACCGGTGGCGAGGGGGTCGAGTGTACCTGCGTGGCCTACTTTAAGGTTCTTCTTGCCGAAATGTCTTGCCGACGCATATTTTATCTTCCTTATCACATCCGCGGATGTCCATCTGTACGGTTTGTCCACAGGAATGATGATACCGCCGGGATATTCTCCGATATCCGATGCTATCTGCGTGGTGGAACTGTCGATAATATACGCTTTTTCCATAGTCGCTGCCATGCTTCGGCGGTGTTTACAGATATTGTCAGGCCGTATGGCTACCTGCATGGAATCTTGTCAATGCGGCGCTGGTGACGGCCTCCCTCGAATGCGGAGCCGAGCCACGCATCCGTGATTCTTATGACTTCATCGAATGGGATGAATCTGGCCGGCATCACAAGCACATTGGCGTTGTTGTGCTGTTTTACGAGTTCCCCGATCTCCTTGTTCCAGGCGAGTCCCGCGCGGATACCCTGGTGCTTGTTGAGACTCATCGCCATCCCGTTTCCGGTCCCGCAGAACGCTATGCCGAGGTCGACTTTGCCTGACTCGACCGCTTCGGCAAGAGGATGCGCGACATCCGGATAGTCCATACTTTCGGATGTGTCTGTCCCGAAATTCACCATTTCATGGCCTTTGCCTGTAAGATATTCCATGAGCCTGAACTTGTAGTCTACGCCTGCATGGTCATTGCATATCCCTATTTTCATTGTCCTGTCTTTAATGTCAGATCTGTCAATGTCCGTTATCCGAGTGCGGATCTGATGGCTGAAATACGGCTGGCTACCTCTTTCCTGCCGATACGGCTTACTATGTCTGCTATTCCAAGTCCGCTGGATGTGCCGGCAAGTGCGAGCCTGAGACAGTTCATGACCTTGCCCATCGGCCATTCCCTGCTGCGGATGAATTCTTCCATCGGACTTTCTATCTCCTCTTTGGTGAATTCGGGTCCGGCAGGCCCGTACCCTCCGTCGAAACCGCAGATGAAGTCGGCTACCTGGAATGCAAGCGTATAGTTTTCTTCTTTCCAGAATTTGGCCGCATCCTTTTCGTTATATGAAGCCGGAGCTACGAAGAGATATGATGCGATATCCCAGAAGTCGGCTACGAATGTGGCTCTCTCCTTTATCAGTGCGACTACACCGGACACATAGTCACGTGTGAAGATGCCGTTCTTGAAATCTGCTCCACAGGCTGTAAGTTCAGCCCCTGCGGTGAGGGCGCATTTCGGACATTCCACCACCTTGATACCGTGTGATTCCAGGACAGGGATGAAAAGGTCCGTCAGTTCTTCATCGCTTTTCATCCTCAGGTATTCCTTGTTGTACCATTTTGCCTTGTCCGGGTTGAACTTCGCCCCTGATTTGATGACCCTTTCCAGTGAGAAGGCCTGTACCAGCCCATCAAGGGTGAACAGTTCCCTGTCATCTCCCGGATTCCATCCCAACATTGCGAGCATGTTCACGAATGCCTCAGGGAAATAGCCATCCTCGCGGTATCCTCTGGTGATTTCCCCCTCTGAGTTCACCCACTGCAGAGGGAAGACTGGAAATCCCAGCCTGTCGCCGTCCCTCTTGCTGAGCTTGCCTTTACCGTCGGGTTTCAGCAGCAGCGAGAGATGTGCGAATCTTGGCATGGTGTCTGTCCATCCGAATGCCTCGTAAAGCAGATAATGCAGAGGCAGGGATGGCAGCCATTCCTCTCCGCGGATGACTTCGGTTATCTCCATCAGATGGTCATCCACGATGTTGGCAAGATGGTATGTAGGCAGTTCATCCGCCCTTTTCCAGAGTACCTTGTCATCAAGGGTGTCGGTGTTGACTTCCACGTGGCCCCTGATGAGGTCGTCCATTTTCACGACCCGGTCTTCGGGCATCCTGAACCTGACAGTCCAGTCGGTATGGGTCTCAAGAAGCGGCCTCCATTCGCTCTCCGGCATAGAGAGCGAGTTGCGCAGGGAGCCCCTTGTGGTATGGTTGTATATGAATGTCTCCTTGCAGGATTCCGCCTCAGCCCTTTTCGCGGCAAGTTCTTCAGGTGTGTCGAATGCGTAGTATGCGTATCCCGATTCAACCAGCTGTTCCGCGTATTTCCTGTATATGTCTCTTCTCTGGGACTGCCTGTATGGGGCATGAGGATGCCTCTCTGATGGAGTCTCTACCACTTTGCCGTCAGCGTCGACACCTTCATCCGGAATTATCCCGCACCAGTTGAGGGCTTCGATGATATATTCTTCGGCTCCGGGGACGAACCTCTGCGAGTCGGTATCCTCTATCCTGATGATAAAGTCGCCTCCGTGCTGCTTGGCATAGAGGTAGTTGTACAGCGCTGTCCTCACTCCGCCGATATGGAGCGGCCCTGTAGGTGACGGGGCGAACCTTACTCTTGTCTTTCTTTCCATAATGTCCTTGAATGATGGAATCCGTCGCATGCCATCAAGACTGCGGATTCCGAAACCGCTGCAAAAATAGCAATAAAAATCTTTTCCGCCTTATCGTTGGCCGATGGATTGGAAAACGGCCTGTCAATTGGCGGATGTCTGGTCGTCACCGTGTGACATCTGCCTCCTGATGGCTGGTATGCGCTCCAGTTCTCCGAGACTTTCTCCGGGATTGACGGCAAGCGCCGGCCTGTCGGCCTCGCTGTAGTTGAACTTCCTTACATTGTATATGGTGCTCGGTCCTATCTTGATGCTCGGGGGTGTTTCCGGGAGCTCTTCTGTCTCCCTGTCGGGATTGTACCTGAAGTCGGGCCCGATCATTATCATTGAACTGGCGTTGGATGGGATCATGCTCTCCAGTGTGCTCATTTTGAACCCCGTGGCTATCACAGTGATTTCTATCTTGTCACCGAAGTCCTTGTCGTGGTTGTAGACTATGCCGCGTTTGAACCTGTCGGCATTGCCGGTGTATTTGCTGATGATGTTGTCTATGTTGCTTAGCTCTTTCGCGAGGAGTCCGTGCTCGTTGTACCCTGCAGTGATGTTTATGAGGGTGTTCTTGGCTGTGGTGAGGTCGGAGTCGTTGAGGAGAGGGGATTCAAGGGCCTGTCTGATGGCATCTTCAATCCTGTTCTCTCCAGTGCCCGAGCCGCATCCCAGCAGGGCCATTCCGCTGTCGTGCATCACTGCCTTGACATCCTCGAAATCGACATTGACGAACCCTTTGCTCTGGATGATGCCTACCACTCCGCGCACGGCTGTCGCCAGTACCTGGTCCGCTTTCGGAAAGGCATCCTGGATGAGCAGGTCCCCGTAGTATTCGTACAGTTTCTCGTTGTTGATGATGAGCAGGCTGTCCACATTGTTCTCAAGCTCGTGGATGCCGGCTATGGCCTTGGACATGGATTCGTTCCCCTCGTTCTTGAACGGGAGGGTGACGACCGCGACAGTGAGGATGCCTTTTTTCTTTGCCATGGAGGCTATCACCGGCGCGGCTCCCGTGCCTGTGCCTCCGCCCATGCCTGCAGTGATGAAGAGCATTTCTGTCTCAGGTCCGAGGACAGTCTTCTCTATCTCGCTTTCGGCTTCGATGGCGGCTTTCATCCCTTTGGTCGGGTTGGTCCCTGCCCCGCGTCCTGTTCCGAGCTGTATCTTCACAGGGACATTGCTGTTGGTGAGGGACTGCATATCAGTGTTGCATACTATGAACGTGCAGCCCTCGATCTGCTGGTTGTACATGTAGGTGACTGCATTGCATCCGCCGCCGCCTACTCCGATGACCTTAATCATGGAATCGGTAGGGACCCAGTCCGTCGGAGTCACCATATTGTTGAAGTTGTCTTCCATATCAGTCTCTATATGCTTTCATCCGTTATCTCTTTGGCAAATTCTTTCATCTTGGTGAAAATGCTCCAGCCGCCATCGTTACGGGTCTTCTTCTTTTTCGGAGGTCTGATGATTCCGTCATCAGGGAAGAGGGCCCCGTTGTTCCTGTCGGTGGATGGCTCGTCTACGGCTTCATCCTTGATGGAATTGATTCTGGCATCGGCTGCTCTGGTGTCCTTTTCTCCGGCTGACGGAGCCCCGTCTGCCGTGCCTTCGGTTATCCTGCATTCTATCTTCTCCGTCTTGGCCATGAGTATCATTCCGATGCATGCCGAAGCCCCTGTGTCGTATGCTCCGCTTGCCGACTTGTCAGGGGCGGAAAAGATATGCTTAGGGTAGCCTGTGCGGACATTGTATCCTGACAGGTCCTTGATAAGGTTGCCGATATTCAGCAGGTTGGCTCCTCCTCCGGTGATCACTATCCCGCTCCTGAGCATGTCAGCAAGTCCGCTCTCCTGTATCCGGAAGAGTATTGCCTCGATGATTTCCGTGGCTCTCGCCGTGATGATTTCCGACAGGTATTTCACCGTGACCTGTTTGGCTGGCAGGGTGTCGTTGCTGTTGATGAGCAGGGTCTTGTCGCTCAGGCTCATCAGTTTTTCCGGGATACATGCTCCGTAGGCCAGCTTGATGTTTTCGGCCAGGGTCTCGGTTATGTAGCATTCCGTCTTGATGTCGGAAGTGATGGCGTTGCCTCCGAAAGGTATCGCGGAATAGTAGCGCATGATATTGTCAAGATATATCGAGACGGATGTCACCCCTGCCCCGATATCCACCAGCGCGACTCCGCTGTCCAGTTCGAAGTCGTACAGGACTGCCTTTGCTATCGCATCCGGGGTGAAGTATTCCCTGCGGATGTGCAGGTCTCCGGCGTTGTGGAACGCAAGCCTCATGTCTTTCACGTACTTCTTCTGTCCGATGAATACCTTGAAGTTGCAGGTCAGCTTCTCCGGTGCCATGCCGATGATGTCGTTCTCCGAAACCTGGATATTGTCCTCATCCCCGAAAGACTGGGCCACCGCCCCGAACAGTATCTCGCTGTCCTTGTTGTCGAGAGGGTAGGAGGTCATTGCGCTTTCCTTGATCTCGTTGATCTCGTCCTGGGATATGCATGTGTCGGCATTCCTCTTGATGTCGAGAGGTGCGGTATTCTGCTGTACATCATATTTCGGAAGTCCCACAATCACATCGGAGATTCTGGTCCCCAGCTCCTCTTCTGCGGTGGCTATGGCCTGTCTGATGGCTCCTGATGCCTTGCTCGGGTTGATGACGCGGCTGTATCTTATGCCTGCGGATGGCGTTTCCCTGTAATAGATTATCTGGACATTGTCACCGGTCACCTTGGCTACCGTAAGTGCAATCTTTGAAGTCCCGATGTCTATCGCTACCAGCTGTCTTTCATCCATGTCTGTATCCTTTATGTGTTGATTTTCCATAATTGTCCTTATCTTTTGCAGATTATCTGCCCGTCATATTTCACGTTTACGGCCGAGTAATACCCATCTTCTGCGGATGGCTTCACTGCGGTGTAGTATTTCTCCATCCTGGCGAACTTTTCCTCGAAGCCTTCCGGCCCTCCGAATATGAACTTCTCTTTCCCTTCACGGGGTATCATAATGATGTCCCCATCCCGCTGTACGGATATCTGCACTATGTTTTCCGCCCAGATGCGGCTCTTCTCCATATATGCTGTCATCTCGAGGATGCAGTTTATCCATTCCCTGGCTTCCCTGTCCCGGACCTCTCCCTTGTATCCCGAAGGTATCTTCACGGGGATGTGCCCGTCCACAATCGGGACATTTGATGTGTAGCTGTCCTGGAGAGGGAAGACATATCCTTCCCTGTCCGTATAGAATCCTCCGTTCTTTCCCTGGAACCTTACTGCAGGTTCCCTCTGGGTGACATTGATATGGAGATATCCGTCCGGCGTGGTGAAAACTTCGCTCTTGAGTACGGCACTCCTGGCATCCACAAGCTTTTCTATCCCAGTGAGATCCAGTTCCCTGAGAGGTTTTCCCGAAATGTCTCCGAGCTCGGTGCCGAGGTAGCCGGAGATTTCCCCGGAGGACACGAAACTGTTCTTCGCGCTGTCAAGTACAGCCACTTCCAGCCCGTTGCATACCGTTCCCCTCCTTTTCTCCGCACTGATTCCGAGGAATGTCGCGAGATAGGCTGTCAGGATAAGGAGCAATATAGCCGTCAGGATATGTCGTGGTGCGGGTCTCATCTGCAGTCTCCGGTTTCTGTCCTTTTTTCCAGCATTTCCGTGATCGGGGCGCAAAGCCGGTCGATGTCACCGGCCCCGAATGTCGCGAGTATGTCCACATCTTCATGCTGAAGATATGGCAGAAGTTCGTCCTTTGTCAGCAGCACCTTGTCTGCTGCGGTCACCTTGTCGAATATGATGGATGACGTGACTCCGGGAATCGGCTCTTCCCTGGCAGGATAGATGTCGAGGAGTATCAGCCTGTCCGCCTTGCTCAAGGCTGCGGCAAAGTCATCTGCAAAGTCCCTTGTCCTCGTGTAGAGGTGTGGCTGGAATACGGCTGTGAGCTTCCTGCCCGGGAATATGTCCCTTATGGAGCTTATCGCACTTTCCAGCTCTTTCGGATGGTGGGCGTAGTCATCGATATACGAGCAGTGCGGGGTGTTGATGTGGATGTCGAACCTCCTTTTCACTCCCGAGAAGGATGCAAGCGATTCCCGTATCTTCTCAGGGCTGATGCCGTGGCAGAGGGCGATTGCTGCGGCCGCAATGCTGTTTTCCACATTGACCCACCCCGGAACTCCGCAGCGGCAGTCATGGATGACCCCATCTGGCCAGTTGAGGTCGAATGTGAAATGTCCGCAGTCATCCTTGCGGATGTTGCCTGCGTAGAAATCCGCCCTTGCATCATTGTAGGAGTATCTCAAGACCTTTGCTTTCGTCTCTGATGATGTGATGTCGAGCCCGAGCCTGGTTATCAGGGTCCCGGTGACCTGCGATGCGAACTGTCTGAATGCTTCCCTGACATGGTCAAGGTCGGAATAGATGTCAAGATGGTCGGCATCCATCGCGGTGATTACTGCAATCTCGGGATGAAGCTGGAGGAAGGAACGGTCGAACTCGTCCGCTTCCGCTACAATCACCGGGTTGCGGCTCATAAGCAGGTTGGTGCCGTAGTTCTTGGATATGCCTCCGAGAAATGCGGAACATCCGCTTCCGGAAGCGGTAAGGATATGGGCGAGAAGCGTGCTGGTGGTTGTCTTCCCGTGTGTTCCGGCCACTGCCAGACAATGCTGTCCTGCGGAAATCTCACCGAGTGCGGCGGATCTTTTGACCACCTTGTAGCCGTGTTCCCTTACGTAGACAAGTTCTCCCATATCGGATGGGATGGCCGGGGTATAGATGACAAGGGTTGAGGATACATCCTCCGGTATGTATCCAGTGTTGTCTTCATAGTGTATGCTGATACCTTCCTTTTCCAGTGCGTGCGTCAGGTCTGATGGGGTGCGGTCATAGCCGGAGACCCTGTATCCCTGAAAATTGTAGTACCTGGCTATCGCGCTCATCCCGATGCCGCCTATGCCTATGAAGTATATGTCTTTGTATGCCATGTCTTTGAGTCGTTCAATAAATGTCCTTCGGTATCAGTCGAGAATGTCGTAGATTTCGTCCGCAATCGCTCCGGCTGCATTTGTCCTGGCAAGGGCGGCGATGTTCCTTTCCAGCCTTTCGAGCCGTTCCCGGTCGTGTACGAGGGTGCAGGCCGTACGCATCAGCTCTTTCTCTGCATCCGCATCCCTGACTATGAGGGCGGCATCCCTGTCCACAAGCGCCATTGCGTTATGGGTCTGGTGGTCTTCCGTCACATTGGGCGATGGAACGAATATCACAGCCTTGTGCGCTGCGCAGAGTTCCGATACGGAACTTGCCCCTGACCTCGATACCATGGCATCTGCAGCTGCATACGCCAGATCCATCCTGGAGATGAAATCGAAGTGGTGTATGCCTGTCTTGGAACTGTGCCCTGCCATGAACCGGTCGGTTTCCGCCTTGTAGTATCTGCCGCACTGCCAGAGAATCTCCACATCATCTCCTCCCGTGCAGCCTGCCTCTACCCATCCCATGACAGCCCTGTTCAGCGTCCTGCTCCCGAGACTGCCTCCGACGATGAATATATGCCTTTTCCCGGGATTGAGCCCGTAGAACCTGATGGCTTCGGCTTTCATTGCCTCATCGGCTGGAACGATGTCTTTCCTGATGGGATTGCCTGTGAGCACAATCCTGTCTGCAGGGAAGAATCTCTCCATCCCTTCGTATGCGGTGCATATCCTTTCCGCCCGTCTGCCGAGAATCCTGTTGGCAAGTCCGGCGAAGCTGTTCTGTTCCTGTATCAGTGTCGGGATGCCTTTGCGGGATGCCATCCACAGCAGCGGTGCGCTTGCATATCCTCCCACACCTATAGCTATGTCCGGTCTGAACTCGTCTATCACCTTTCCCGCCATTCCCAGACTTTTCAGAACCTTGAACGGAAGGGCAAGGTTCGATATTGCGAGCCTTCGCTGAAGTCCTGCTACAGGCAGACCGATGATTCTGAATCCCGCTGCCGGAACTTTCTCCATCTCCATCTTGCCGTCCGCCCCGACAAACAGTATCTCGCTGTCAGGATTCAGTTCCTTCAGCTTCTGTGCGATGGACAGGGCAGGGAAGATATGGCCTCCTGTCCCTCCTCCGCTGATGATTGCCCTTATTTTTCTGTATTGTCCCATATCCTGGCTGTATTGTCAAATCACTGTTCTTCCCGGCTGTCGAACCTGTCCAGGTCGTCAAGCCCGTCTTTTATGTCATCATCGCTCTGCACTATCAGCGGTTCGGCCTCAAGCGTGGCCTGGTCGACCTTTTTCTTTGTCATCTTGCTTATGGACAACAATATGCCGAAAGCTATGCTGAATGCGATGAATGAACTGTTCCCATGGCTTATCATAGGCAGGGTCTGGCCTGTCAGAGGACCGAGACCTACATTGATGAATATATGCATCATCGCCTGCGTGCTGATAACGAGGGTCAGTCCGGCTATCACTGTCTTGGCATATTCGTTGTCGCAGTAAGTCACCAGTATGGAGCCACGTGCAAGCAGACTGAGGTACAGTATGATCAGGGGGATTGCCCCGAAGACAATCCCGTATTCCTCCACGATGAAACTGAACATGTAGTCGCTGAATATCAGGGCTACGGAATATTTCTGGGTGCTCTTTCCCGGACCTTTGCCGAACAGCCCGCCTTCCTTTATCGCTATCTTGGCCCCTTCGGGCTGGCGTATCTCATCGACATGCTGCTGCCATTCTATGGTCCCCGGTTCCAGTTCCGCGGCATCCTGTGGAGAGAACAGCCTGGACAGCCTGCTCTCCACTGTGTTCCATCTTCCGGACATTATCCTGTCTCCAGACACCTTGTACAGCATATAGCTCCCTCCGATGGCGATTATTCCTGCAGTGACAAGTATAATTATGTCTTTAAGAGGAACCCCTCCGATGAGTATCGTGGCTACCATAATCACTCCGATGAACATCGCACTGGAGAATCCGCCTTTCATTATGCACAATGTGACGAAGACAATCGGAAAATAAATGTAGATGAGCCGTTTCCAGCCGGATCTGGCGAGGAATGACAGTTTCTTGAACCTTGAGAGCCTGTTGACTATCCAGAACGAATCCGTCTTGTATGCATGGATGGCCCATGCGAGATAGGCTATCATGAATATCTTCACGAATTCGTAGACATTCAGCTGCAGACCTCCTACCTTTATTATCCTGACCGCATCGTTTATCTTGACCGTGCCGATTTCCAGCACCAGCATTGTCAGCATGGTCGCAGAGATTATGAACCCGAACTGCGAGAGGACCCGGATCCAGCCTATCCTGAGGACGAAATAACAGAAGAAGATGATGGCAAACCCGATGCCCACCGTGATGATCTGCTCCATAAAGATGTCCAGACGGCTGACTTCCGCTGTGGACAGCTGGGATGTGGAGGAGAAAATGGTTACCGTGGAGTACAGGATGAGCAGGATGAGAATCATCCATATCACCTTGTCCCCCTGGATCCTGTCGATCCAGTTCCATATACCTTTGTTTTCCGTCCTGCTTTCCATTTCAGTCCCTCTATAATGTCAGCCGGTTAAAGGTTGCGCACGGCCTCCTTGAATTTCTTGCCTCTGTCCTCGTAGTTCTTGAACAGGTCGAAACTTGCACAGCAAGGGGAGAGCAGCACCACATCTCCGGCCTTGGCTATCCTGCTTGCGAGCTTAACTGCATCTGCGGCGGAGGTCACATCGTGGATTTCAGGGACGACACCTTTGAAAGATTCGTGGAACTTCCTGTTGTCCAGTCCCATACATATCATTGCCTTGACTTTCTCCCTTGCGAGGTCAAGCAGAACGGAGTAGTCGTTGCCCTTGTCGGTGCCGCCGACAATCCAGACCACCGGCCTGTCCTGGCATTCCAGGGCATACCACGCAGCATCCACGTTCGTCGCCTTGGAATCGTTGATATAGAGCACATCCTTTATGCTCATTACCTTCTCCAGCCTGTGCTCCACAGCCTGGAAAGATGAGAGGCTCCGGCGGATGTTGTCGTTGTCTATGTCCATTACCTTTCCGGCAATCGCGGCGGCCATGGAATTGTAGACATTGTGCTTTCCCCCGAGGGCAAGTTCCTGCAGGAACATGTCGCATTCCTTGTCACCTACCCTGACCACCATTTTGTCCCCTCTGAGGAACGCGCCTTCCTTGACTTCCTTCTTCTGGGAGAAAGGCAGCATTTTCGCCTTGATGACAATCTGGTCAAGGTGCCTGATCGTGATCTCATCATCCGAGCAGAAGATGAAGCAGTCATCCTTGTCCATATTCTGCGTAATGCGGAATTTTGCCATAGCGTATTTCTCGATGCTATGGTCATATCTGTCCAGATGGTCCGGAGTGATGTTGGTGATGATGGCGATGTCTGCCTTGAAATCATACATATTGTCCAGCTGGAAACTGCTTATCTCGAGGACATAGATGTCATGCTGTTCTGTGGCCACCTGATATGCGTAGCTTCTGCCAATGTTGCCTCCGAGTCCGACATTCAGCCCTGCCTGCTGCAGCAGGTAGTATATCAGGGATGTCGTGGTGGTCTTGCCGTTGCTGCCGGTGATGCATATTTTCTTTGCGCTGTCATATCTTCCCGCGAATTCTATCTCGGAAATTATGCTGATGCCCGCATCGGCGATTTTCCTGACGATAGGGGCATCCGAAGGAATGCCGGGGCTTTTTATGACCTCATCGGCATTGAGTATCCTGTCTTCGCTATGCTGTCCGCTTTCGTACGGGATATCCCATTTCCTGAGTATTTCCGTATATTCAGGGGTGATCTCCCCCTTGTCTGAGAGGAAGACATCGAAACCTTTCACCTTGGCGAGGACTGCGGCGCCCGTGCCGCTTTCTCCTCCGCCCAGAATTACAATCCGTGACATTATGTTGCTGTTTTTCATCTGTTGTCTGACAATTATGATGTTATCTGATCTTCAGGAGGGCAATGGTGAGCACGGCCAGAATGATGCCTATTATCCAGAACCTGACCACTATCTTGGCCTCGGGCAGCGCACGCTTCGGCACTGTTATGAGGGCCGGTACCCCTTCTTTCTGGAAATGATGGTGAAGCGGCGCCATCTTGAATATCCTTCTTCCTTGTCCGTATCTTTTCTTGGTGTATCTGAAGTAGAACCTCTGCATCAGCACGGAGAGGCTCTCGACAAAGAACACTCCGCAGAGAATCGGGAGCAGAAGCTCTTTCCTTATCAGAATGGCGCATACTCCGATGATGCCGCCTATCGCCAGCGAGCCGGTGTCCCCCATAAACACCTGGGCCGGGAACGAGTTGTACCAGAGGAACCCTATCAGAGCGCCAACAAACGCCGCCATAAACACTGCTATCTCTCCGGTCCCGGGTATATACATAATGTTGAGATAGTCGGAATTGATGATGTTGCCCGAGAGCCATGCGAAGATGCCGAGCACCACTCCGGCTATCGCCGATGTCCCTGTGGACAGCCCGTCCATCCCGTCCGTGAGGTTTGTCCCGTTGGAGCAGGCGGTTATGACAATTACTATCATGACCACATAGATGGCCCATTTGCAGTACCATCCCCATGTCCCCTTGAAAGGGGAAAGCCATTTGTAGTCGAATTCGTGGTTCTTCACAAACGGGATTGTGGTCTTTGTGCTCTTGACCACATCGTGCGTTTCTTCTGTTACGGTCTCGACTCCAGTCTCTGCCGGCTTCTCCCTCACGACGATGTCACCGTTGAAGCAGACAGTGATGCCTATTGCCAGCCCGAGCATTATCTGGGCTATGAGTTTCGCCTTTTCGCTCAGACCTTCCTTGTTGTGGCGGAACACCTTGATGTAGTCATCCGTGAACCCGAGTCCTCCGAGCCAGACTGTGGTTATGAGCAGCAGAATAATATAGATGTTGGTGAGGTCGGCGAACAGGAGCACTCCGCAGAGAATGGAAAGGATGATGATGATTCCTCCCATTGTAGGGGTGCCTTTCTTCTGCAGCTGCCCTTCAAGTCCAAGGTCGCGGATGTCTTCTCCTATCTGCTTCCTCTGCAGCCACCTTATGATCCTTTTCCCGGCGAATACGGCAACGAGCATTGATGTGATGCTGGCGAATATGGCTCTGAAGGACAGGTAGCCCATCAGCCCCTGTCCCGGGATGTCATATTCTTTGAGACTCTGGAATAAATGGTATATCATGCTTCTCTCCTTGTCATTGCATTTCGTTGAAGATTCCTTCAACTATCTCTTTCTCGTCAAAATGTCTCTTTTCCCTGCCGATTATCTGGTAAGTCTCGTGCCCTTTGCCGGCAAGCAGGATGGTGGCGTTGTCCGGAGCGGTCATTATCGCGGTGCGTATGGCCTGTTCCCTGTCTTCGATGAACAGGCTTCTCGATATCCCGGAAGCTGTCATCCCTGCCTTGATTTCGGCCATGATGTCAGCGGTATTTTCGGTGCGGCTGTTGTCGGATGTGATGATTGTCCTGTCTGCCATCCGCTCCGCTATCTTCCCCATTTCCGGTCTCTTGCTTCTGTCCCTGTCTCCTCCGCAGCCGAACACGCATATCAGTGTCCTGGCCGGGGCTATCTCCCTGAGTGTCCTGAGCACATTCTCCAGGGCATCCGGAGTGTGGGCATAGTCTATCACGACCGCCAGGCCGCGGGGTCCGCGGTGGTTCTCCAGCCTGCCGGGAGCCGGACGCAACCTGCTGATGGCCACCAGAGCCTCCTCGGGGGTTGTCCCGAGGGTGATGGCTGTGGCGTATATCTCGAGGATGTTATATGCGTTGTGCATCCCTATGAGGCTTGTCCAAGTCTCTCTGCCGTCTATCCTCAGCTGCATCCCGTCGAAGCTCTCCTCCATCACCCTTGCGTTGTGGTCGGCAATGCTCCTGCAAGAGCAGGTCACTACCCTGGCGGCGGTGTTCTGCACCATCACCATCCCGTTCCTGTCATCGATATTCGTGATGGCGTATCCATCCGCAGGCAGCCTGTCGAAGAAGAGTTTCTTGCAGCGTAGATATTCTGCGAAAGTCTTGTGGTAGTCGAGATGGTCATGTGTGAGGTTCGAGAATATCCCGACCTTGAAGTACAGTCCTGCAACCCTGTCCTGTTCCACGCCTATGGAACTGACCTCCATAAAGCAGTATGCACATCCGGCTTCCACCATCTCCGCAAGAAGCGAATTGATGGTGATGGGATCGGAGGTGGTGTTTACGGCCTCATAGCATCTTGTCCCTACATAGTTGGATATGGTGGAGAGCAGTCCGCAGCTGTAGCCGAGTGAGGTGAACATCCTGTAGAGAAGGGTCACTGTGGTTGTCTTGCCGTTCGTGCCTGTAATGCCGACAAGGGTAAGTTTCCTGGATGGGTTGCCGTAGAAGTTAGCCGCGATGATGGCCGTGGCGTATCTTGAGGACTCCACCCTGACGAATGCAGTCCCGTTCCCTTCCTTATACGGGGCCGCCTTCTCTTCATCCTCATACACTATCGCGGCCGCTCCTGCTTCCAGAGCCTTGCGTATGTATGCATGTCCATCGGCAGCGAAGCCTTTCACGGCTATGAACAGCCCTCCTGCCTTCACCTTCCTCGAGTCGGCGGTGATGGATGTTATCTCCACGCCGCAGTCTCCATCTGTTGCGGCAACTCCGCATCCGGATATTATCTCTCCAAGGGTCATTTCCTATTCCAATATGATATGTACAGTCTTTCCTTTGCCCTGTCCTGCCCCCGGTGCCGGATTCTGGCGCACGACATGCCCCGTACCCTCGAATGTGCAGCGGTATCCGCAGTTCTCGATGGTGTATATGGCATCCCTCAGCCCCATTCCGGTCACTGCAGGAACTTCTCCAAGCCCGTAGTCGGATTCATTGGTGCCTGCCTGCTTCATCTGCGGCACCTGTCCGCGGTCATCTACCCTGTCTCCCCACATCCCGTCCTCAAGGGCGTAGATTTCGTCCACTATGTTCTTGAATGCAGGTATGGAGAATGCTCCATAGAGGTTCTTTTTCCCGAGTTTCGAGTACAGGACAACGATGGCTGTGTATTCAGGCGCGTCTGCAGGGAAGAATCCGACAAATGTCGCCTGGTGCATTCTGTTGCCGTGACTGTCCTTGTAGACGACTTTCTCTTTTCCTCCCACTTCCGTCACGAAAGTCATCTGTGCTGTCCCGGTCTTGCCCGCGACCGGGCAGCTCGCGTTTTTCAGCCCCCGTCCGGTACCTTCCTGAACCACGGTCTTCAAGGCTCTGATGAGGGTGTCGGCCGTAGCACGGGAACAGATGGAACCGTTCAGTATCGATGGCCCGAGCTTCTCTTTCACCACGCCGTTCTGCTCGAGGGATTCCACAAGGTAAGGCTTCATCATTTTCCCTCTGTTCGCCACGGCGTTGTAGAAGGTCACGATATGCAGTGGAGTCTCCTGTACCGTGTATCCTATGGCGATTGACGGCAGGGCTGTCCCGCTCCAGGCTGCTTGTCCCGGAGTGACCACCACAGGGGATGCCAGCCCGATGAGGTCGAAATCGAAGGCTTCGGTGAACTTGTATTCCGACAGCTTGTCCGTGAACCTTTTCGGGTTGTCCTCGTAATATTTGCAGGCAAGCATCCTGAACACGTTGTTGGAGGATATCTTGAACCCGTCCACAATGCTTATATGGTCATCTTTCCATTTCTGGAGATATTCGTCGCGGAAAGTCGTGACAGTCTTGCCATACTGGTATTTCCATATCCCTTTGTAGGTCGGCACCTCTTCATCCAGGGATTTTATCTTCCCGTCCTCAAGGAGAGTCATAAGTGTGGCGAGCTTGAACACCGATCCCGGTGCGCCGGCCCTGCCGATTGCATAATTGTAGCTTTCCCTCGGTATCCCGTCCTTGTCCTTGCGCAGGTTGACCATAGCCCGGATCGCCCCTGTCTTGACATCCATAACGATGGCGCATCCTCCCTCGATGATGTCATTTTCCATTATCCTCTGCTTCAGGGAGTAGTCCACAATGTCCTGGATGTCTATATCTATCGTGGTGCGGATGTCATAACCGTCCCTCACTTTCACTATCGTGCTGTCGTAGTCCCTTATCCAGCCGTGGGCATCGCTTTTCTGCAGCCATTCCACCCCTTCCGTCCCGTGCAGGGCATAGTCATATTTCCCCTCCAGCCCTATCAGGTTGTTCCTGTCGCTGTTGTTCCTTACGCTTCCTATGGTCCTGCGCGCGAGAGTCCCGTACGGATATTCTCTCGTGTCGATTTTCCGTACGATCATCCCGCCCCTGTAGCTGCTTTCATTGAAGAGAGGAAGTTCCTTCAGTTTCAGCAGGGTGGCGTGGTCTACCGGGAATCCGATTTTCTCGTATCTCCTGTTGTTCACCCTTCCGCTCGCGATCAGCCTGTAATACTGGTCAGCGCTTCTGTCCTTGTATATCTTTGCAAGCCCTGCGGAAAGTTCCCTGGCCTTGTCGAGCCATTTCCTGTTTTCATTTGCGCCTTCCTTGCCTTTCTGGTTGAACTCCTCCTTCCTCACGGTACAGTCCATATAGATCTGGTACATCGGGACGGAGACAGCCAGCAACCGTCCGTCCTTGGCCAGGATGGAACCTCTCACGGGGTCTATGACTTCCTTTCTCGCACTCGGGATCAGTGCTTTCCGGTATCTCGGGTCCGGTTCGTAGATAAGCTGGATGTAGATGATCTTGAAGATGACGACGGCGGCAGCCAGAAGGAAAAAGCCGTGGATGAACTTCAGGATGCGGCTCACCCTGCTGCTCTTCCCCGAAGTGTTCTCGGTCTGGATTCCTGTTATCTTCCTGTCTGCCATTTTCTTCTTTCTCCTTTACCGGCCTGTGCCCGGAATGCCTCTCAGTCTATGTGTGCCGCAGGCTTTTCCGGAAAAGTCACTTCCGACCCTGCATCTTCCAGCATCCTGTGTATCGTGCTGACCCTGTCGAATCCCGCCAGTTCGCTTGTCTTCTGCGCATGTTCAATCCTGAGGCTTTCCAGCACTCCGTTGTTCTTCTCCACCACCCTCAGGGTCTCCTCTATCTTGAGGCTGACATAGATGGACACCCACACCACTGCGAACAGGTAGACAATGTGGATGAAAATCTTGTCTATCCTCATGCTCAGCAGCAGGGTGCCGCGCATAATGGCCTTCAGGATGTTTATTATGGTCTTGCGTGTGTTCATATCTTTTCCGCTACCCTCAGCTTTGCGCTCCTTGCCCTAGTATTGGAGGAAATCTCCTCCTCGGTCGGGAGGATGGGTTTCCTGTTGACCGGTTTCAGCTGCGCACCGGTGTTTCCGTAAATGTCTTTCTCCGCCTTGCCCCCGGTGTCCCCTGTCCTGATGAAGTTCTTCACCATCCTGTCTTCGAGGGAATGGTAGGTTATCACTGCAAGCCGCCCTCCTTTGCGCAGGGACTGTCCGGCTCCGTACAGGAATTTCTCCAGGGACTTCATCTCCTGGTTGACTTCAATCCTCAGAGCCTGGTATATCTTCGCGAGAGCCTTGTGTTCCGCTTTTCCCGGCAGTGCGCTGGAGATGGCCTTGTCGAGTTCCCCCGTGGTCCTGACCGCCCCTGCCTGTCTTGCCCTGCAGATCAGGGATGCTATCCTGCGGCTGTTCTCGACTTCTCCATATATCCACAGCACTTTCGCCAGGTCTTCTTCGCTGTACGAGTTCACTATGTCGGCGGCTGTCAAGCCGGTGCTGTTGTCCATCCTCATATCGAGGGGCGAGTCGTACCTGAACGAGAAACCCCGTCCGGGAGTGTCGAACTGATGCGAAGAGACTCCCAGGTCGGCAAGGATGCCGTCGAAGCCTCCTTCAGGGATGCTTCCGGTGTTGCCGAGGATATTGTCCGCATGCCCTTTGTGCGGGCGGCTGAAGTAAAGCATGTAGTTATGGATGAACCTGTAGTTGCTCCGTATCAGTGTCAGCCTGCCGTCATCCGGCATGTTTCGCATGGCATCCCTGTCCCTGTCGAATGCAATGACCCTTCCTTCGGAGGTAAGCCGCGACAGGATTGCGGATGTGTGTCCGCCTCCTCCGAAAGTGGCATCCGCATACACTCCGCAAGGGTTGGTTACCAGTGCGGTGATGCTTTCATCGAGCAATACGGGTATATGGTAACCGGACATCTCATCTCCCTCCTCTGTCTTGACCGAAGATGTTCCCGGCAAGGGAAACGAAATCTTCATTCGAGATTTCACTTGAGGCGAAATTCTCCTTCGCCCAGATCTCTATCTTGTGGTCGCTTCCGTAGAATACGACTTCCTTCTGTACCCCTATGGCATCCAGCAGCTTTTTCGGAATGCTGATTCTGCCGAGCTTGCCGTCCGGCTCCACCAGGGCGCGGTCCCTCATATACTGTCTCCAGAACATCTCGTGCTCCCTGTTGAAGAAATTCAGGCTGCTTTTCAGCTCTTCAGATTCCCTTGACCATTCTTCGTAGGTGTACATGACGAGACAGGCCTCATAGATGTCTTTCTTGATGACAAGTCTCATATCCTGGTTGCCGCCATCGGACATGATGCTTTTGAATGCAGATGGAAGCACGAGTCTCCCTTTGTCATCAATCTTCGCTGTATGTTCACCTATAAATTTGATCATAAATGCTTTACGGTCAGGAGACAGTTGCCCCTCACACCGTTTCCCGCAAAAGTAAGAATAATTTTCCACTTTCTTCCATAATTTTCCAAAAAATTCCCCAAAATTATCAACAGCCCTTGCAGAAGAAAAGCGGATGGATTATTTTTGCAGTTCCTGTAATTATGAGAAGATATATTCAATACATACTATGTCCTGTTTCCATCCTGATGGCCATAGCTGTGCTGTACGGATGCGGAAACAGAGGGGAGGAGGCTGCTCCGGCAGTAGAGACCGGTACGCCTGAGGTGGAGATGCACAGGCTGGGTTTCGACCCGGACACACTGTCCGTGCTGGAGGGAAAGGTGCGCCGCAACGAATTTTTTTCCAGCCTGCTGATGAGGCTCGGCCTTGAGGCAACGGAGGCGTACAGCCTTTCAGTGGCTTGCGATACTGTTTTCGATGTCCGCAAGCTCCGTTCCGGCAACCGGTTCGAGGTGTACTACAGGATTTCCGCGACAGATTCTTCCTTGGCCGTCAGGGCCGGTGATGCTGCCGGCGGGAGAGAACTGAAGTCCATCCCAAAGGGAATGAAGCCGGAATATCTTGTATATGAGAGGGATGCCATATCGGATGTGGTCTTTTCGTGCCGTGCCCCATACAGAGTGTGGGTTTCCGACAGGCCGGTGTCTGTGGAGAGACGGTATGCGGAAGTCACCATCACCACTTCCCTTTGGGAGGACATGTTGGATGCCGGTGTCTCTCCTCTGCTTATCCTTCAGCTGTCCGACATCTATGCGTGGACAGTGGATTTCTTTGCCCTGCAGAAGGAGGACAGTTTCAGGGTGCTCTATGACGAGAAGACTTGCGATGGCAAAGTGATAGCCGTGGATACGGTGAGGTATGCGGTTTTCAGGCACGGTGACAACGAGTTCCCTGCCATAATGTTCAACCAGGGAGATGGAGGCAATATCTACTGGAACGACAAGGGGGAAAGTATGAGGAAGCAGTTCCTCAAGGCTCCTCTGCAGTATTCACGCATAAGTTCCGGTTTCTCGTATGCGAGAAGACATCCCATTACGAGGAGGGTCCAGCCGCACACGGGCGTAGACTACGCTGCTCCGGCGGGGACTCCGGTCCTGTCGATAGGGGACGGCAAGGTGACGAGCGCACGTAATGAAGGTGCGGGAGGCAATACGGTACGAATCAGGCATAATTCCGTCTACAGCACGGCCTATCTGCATCTGTCCCGGTTCGCTCCGGGTATCCGGGCCGGGGTGATGGTGCATCAGGGTGATGTGATAGGGTATGTCGGTTCCACAGGCCGCAGTACCGGGCCTCATCTGGATTTCAGAGTATGGAAGAACGGTTCTCCGGTCAATCCTCTGAAGATGGATTCACCTCCGGCGGAGCCTCTGCGTCAGGAGAACATGCCTGCTTTCCGTGCTCTGGCGGACTCCCTCCGCCGGTCGTTCTGAACAGGTAGCCATTTCCTGCAGACATATCTTGCTGCGAAAGCGAAGGCCAGGCCGATGATGCTTCCTGCGACCGCCCCGCAGAGGATGTCCCCGAAATAGTGCATGCTCACGAACACCCTGCTGAAGCTGACAAGTGTCGCCCACGAGAATATCCATACGGCATATCCCCTGTATCTCAGTCTCCTGTCCATCCTCAGCAGCACATACGAGCAGCAGGCGAATCCGAAAGAGTTGGCCGCATGTCCCGAGAAGAATCCGTACGACCCTCCCTGATGAATGATGTGCAGACCTCTGTCGATCATTTCCTGGGTGTTGCATGGCCTGAGTCTCTGGAACCCGTCCTTGAACAGGTTCGCCATCTGGTCGCAGCATACCACCATAAGGACAAGTGCCGCAGTCGCTACAAGAGCCCGTTTCCATCCTAACCTCCAGAAACAGCATCCGAGCACGATGGCATACATCGGGAACCACACCTGGACATGGGAGAAGAATGTCCATATATGGTCGGTCACAGGGGAGTTCAGCCCGTTGATGGCCAAGGTAATGTCCTGGTCCAGGCGTATGAGTTCATCTATAATCATAATCTCCGGTTTCAGAATCCGTGCAAAGGTAGGAAATTAGCTGTCTCCGGCAAAATTTCTTGAGATCCGTGTCGAATCTGATCTGTCAGGACAGTTGTGTAATCGGCAATAGTTGCTAAATTTGTAGCCGTTGGCAGGTTTATGGCGCAGAGAAACATGGAAAAGAAGAATATAGCGGCGCTTACAATGGTGCGCAATGACAGTTTCTTTCTTGAGAGATGGGTCAGGTATTACGGGGAAAGGCTCGGCTATGCCAATCTCTATGTCTATTTCGATGGCCTTGACCAGGAGATACCCCCTTTCTGCTCCGGACTGAATGCCAGGGCCGTGGAGCGTCTTGCGGGGAATGTGGCTCAAGGGGACAGGCTTAGGGCCGGGTTCCTTTCCGGAGAAGCGGCCCGGCTGTTCTCGGAGGGATACGATATGGTTATCGGCACTGATGTGGATGAGTTCCTTGCAGTGGATCCTGCCTGCGGTCTGGACCTTGCGGGTTTTCTCTCATCCGTAGAGACAACCGGTGTATCCATCTCCGGTCTCGGCGTGGATGTCGGCCAGAACACAGCCTGCGAGCAGCCTCTGGACGGGAATCTGCCGTTCCTGTCCCAGAGACGGTACGCCTTGCTCTCCACCAGATATTCCAAGTCCTCTGTCCTTACCGCCCCTGTGGAATGGGGCTCGGGATTCCACAGGACAAGGAAGCACGGTTTCCATATAGTCAAGGATCTGTACCTGTTCCATTTCGGCTGTGTCGACCTTGGCAGGATAGAGGCGAAATTCTCTGACAGAGAACGTGTGGCGGAAGGCTGGTCGAGACATTTCCGCAAAAGGATAAGGACTATCACCGTGATATCGGGCACCCGCAGGCCGGTGCGCTGGGATCTGGCAGTGGCTTTTGCCCGTACGGTCCAGAACATCGTCCGTCCGCCGTATGCCTGGAACAAGCCGGCAATGTTCAATCTCAGGCCTGTAGTCAGGATTCCGGAACGTTTCGAAGGTCTTTTCTGATGCGGATGAAACCATACAGGACTATGATGCGTCTGCCATGGCTTCTGTTTGTGTTCATGCTGACGGCATTGGAGATGGCGGCGGATGACGGTGCCCCTATTTTCGTGAACATGAACGTGTCCGACGGTCTGCCGCACAATACCGTACAGAAGATTTTCCAGGATTCTGACGGGTTCATCTGGTTCGCCACCAAAGACGGTCTGTGCCGCCATGATGGCCGGACCTGTCTGTCATATCGGGAGTCGTTAAGCCACAAGTCCATATCCAACAGTAAAATCAGGTGTGTCATCGAGGATGGCATGAAGCGTATCTGGGCCGGGACCGACAATGGACTGAACATGATCGACCCTGTGGATGGAAGCATAGAGTCTTTCTTCTCGTCTTCAGAGCCTCTTCTGAAGTCGGACAAGATAAATGACCTGTATTTCGACGGCAGGACCGGTCTGCTGTGGGTGGCTACCGACAGGGGAATCTCCATCTTTGATGTGCACTCCTTCCGGTTTGTCGAACTGGAGTCCTGTCCGGCTTTCGGCTCGGAGACAAATGTCATTTACGGCGCGGACGACATCTATATCGGTATGTCACACGGTCTGTACAGATGTGACTGCCATGCCTGCGGCCCTGAAAGCCTTGGGGACGGGCTGGACTTTGCAGTCTTCTCGATTCTGGAAGACAGTGCAGGGAATGTCTGGTTCGGGAATGACCGTACCGGGTTCGGGAAGGTGACGGCAGATGGCGGAGTCGAATTCCTGTACTGTGGCCGGCCGCAGGATGATGACGGTTCCGATGTATATTCAATCATAGAGAAGGATGACATCCTGTGGCTTGTGACCAAGAGGAACGGTATCTTCCTGTATGACATATCATCAGGCAGGTCAAAGGGCGGATTCCAGCCTGACCCGGGCACCAGGACGATGCTTACCTGCGGCTATATGGATATTGACGGGAACATCTGGATCGGATCGTATTACGAGGGGGTCTTCCTCTGGTCTCCCTATATGAACCATTTTTACAGGGAGGACATTACAGGCGCCGGAGGTGAAGATACGGGGATCATAGGCCCGATTGTCAAGGATGGTGACAGACTGTGGTTCGGCAGTGATGAGTCTGGGATTGTCTCATACAATCCGGAAGACGGCACTCAGGCTTATTACAGTCTTTGCTCCGGAGGAGGGCCTTTGGCGGAATGCAAGCCGATGCTGGTCGACAATGGAATCCTGTGGATAGGTACCGAGTCTCACGGGGTCAGGCTTGTCGATACCGGAAGCGGCAGGACGGTAGCATCCTATACTACGGCATCTCCGCGGGGAAGGATTCCGGGCAACAGGGTGAACCATATCACGCGGGACAGCCGGGGAAATATATGGCTGGCAGTGAACGGTGGTCCTGGAGGAATCTGCAGGTACGACAGGGAGTCGGAGGAGTTCGTGGTTTCCAGACCGGAGGACGATGGGCACAAGGTGCGGGATGTCTATTTCATTTACGAAATTGGGGATGGCTGTCTGTGGCTCGGTACAAGGGCGAATGGACTGTTCCGTTACGATATGGACAGGGATATTTTCGAACCTGTGCCGGTTATGGGAAGGAAAGACCTGTCAGTCAGTTATATATTCAAGGATAGCAGGAGCAGGGTCTGGGTCGGGACTTTCGGGCAGGGGCTGGTGTGCCTCGACATTGACGGGAATCTTCTGGATACATTCGATATGGGGGATGGCAGGGGAGCTAACAATATATGCGGTATAATGGAGGACAGGGATGGACATATATGGGTCAGTTCCTTTTACGGAGTTTCAAGGTATGACGGTGAAAAAGGCCGGTTTACGGGATATGATGCGCATAACGGGTTTCCTGTCAGACATATCAAACCAATGTCGGCATTCTGCTCGGATGACGGGACAATGTATTTCGGAGGAGAAAACGGGATTGTACATTTCAATCCTCGCAGACTGGCGTACCTGAATACGACTGTTCCTAAGGCAGCCCTCACTGATTTCCTGATTCACGGTGACTCTGTCGACAACCGGATGCGCAGGGATATCCTGAGGTGCAGGAGACTTGAGCTTGCACACGGCCAGGACAACCTGACATTTGTCTTTTCCGTCCTCGGCTATGTCTATCCGGAGAAGAATCTCTGCCGCTATATGCTGGAAGGAATCGATGATGACTGGAAGATGGCTGACAGCCAGATGCGTGTGACATACGGGAACATTGGCCCTGGCCTTTACCGTTTCATGCTTTCAGCTTCTAACGGCAACGGGATCTGGTCGGAGCCTGAAATGATGCTTGAGGTAAGCATAAGGCCTGCCCCGTGGATGACATGGTGGGCCTGGCTCATCTACGCTT
This sequence comes from uncultured Bacteroidales bacterium, assembly GCA_944325435.1. Taxonomy (GTDB): domain Bacteria; phylum Bacteroidota; class Bacteroidia; order Bacteroidales; family UBA932; genus Cryptobacteroides. The sequence continues at coordinate 56,683 of CALVAC010000004.1, forward strand.
CTGCCGCCATCGGGCTGGTCGCGCTTTTTGTCTACTATAAGAGCGCCAAGATGAAACTGGAGCATGACATCGAGATAAAGGATATCAAGGAAAGCAACCTGAAGAAGATGCACAGGTTCAGGCTCGACCTGTTCACCAATTTCTCCCACGAGATCCGTACTCCTCTGACGCTTGTTTCCGGTTCTCTGGATGATCTTCTTGCCGATTCCGGAAGACCTGACAGGGATGCGCTTCTCGGGATAAGGCGCAATGTCACGAAAATCATGGAACTGGTCAACCAGCTGATGGATTTCCGCAGACATGACAGCGGAAAGATGGAACTTGCGGCAGAGCAGGGGGATATCGTGGCTTTCATAGAAGAGATGGCGACAGTCTTCGGCGAACTTTCACGTATCAGGGCCAAGCCTCTGGAACTGCATCTTCCGGAAGATGGGATAATGTTGATGTTCAATCCGAAACTTATGGAGAAAGTCTTCGGGAATGTGCTGATGAATGCTTTCAAATATTCCGTGGAGGAAAGCGTGATACAGATATCGGCCGAGGTTACGGATATGGACGGAAGTCCGTACCGGAACAGGACAGACAGCATTGTGGACAAGGCAGTGCTTGTCTCCATCTCCAATGAAGGGGAGCACATCCCGGAAGACAGGCTGGAGGAGATCTTTGAACCGTTCTATCGCCTCAAAAGTTCATTGAATCTTCCCGGTACAGGCATAGGTTTGAGTTTCAACAGGATGATCATGCGTCTGCATCACGGGGACATCTGGGCTGAGAATACTCAAGATGGGGTTGTTTTCAGAATGCTCCTGCCGGTCGGGACGGCACATCTGTTTCCGGAAGAGCTGGCTGTCACCCCGGGCATGTCCCGGATGTCCGACGATGCTCCGGCAGACCTTGAGGAAGATGATGATCAATGTGTGGCCTCCGGGTCAGATACCCTGCTGGTGGTGGAGGATAACGCGGAGATCAGGCAGTACCTTAAAGACAAGCTGTCTGTGCATTACAATGTCATCACCTGCGACAACGGAAGCGAGGCTCTTGAGATTCTTCGCAGGATGGGGATAGACCTTGTGCTCAGCGATGTGATGATGCCTGTTATGGATGGAGTGGAACTGTGCCGCAGAATCCGTGCTGCAAATGATATGAACCATATCCCCGTTATCTTGCTCACGGCACATATAGCCGACAGCCACGTCAAGGACGGCCTTTCGGCAGGAGCCGATGACTATGTGTTCAAACCATTCAATTTTGAACTTCTGCTTGCGAGGATAGAAAATCTGCTGAAGAACAAGGAGAGGATGCGGCAGGCTTTCCAGAAGAAGGTCAGTCCATCGGATATGAATGTTGCAGTCAGGGATTATGATGATGAGTTCCTCGGGAGATGCTATGATTTCCTTAAGGAGCATCTGGAGGATCCGGAGATGACTATCGAGGATTTCGGCAGGGAGACGGGGGTGAGCAGGGTGCAGCTCTACCGGAAGATAAAATATCTGACAGGCCTTACACCGAGCCGTTTTGTCCTGTATGTAAGGCTCAAGGTTGCCGCCGGCCTTCTGGAGCAGGAGGGAGTCTCCGTTTCGGATGTCTGCTACAAGGTAGGCTTCAACAGCCTGTCATATTTCACGCGGACGTTCAAGGACAGATACGGCGTCACCCCTTCGGAATACCATTCCGGCAGGCGCTCTGTATCATAAGTGACAATATCTGTAACATAATTGAAAACAGAATCGGCTTTCCTGCATATAACTTTGTCATCAACTGATAACCGGTGATATGCAGAAAAATATCCATTTTATATTGTGTCTGCTCCTGTCTCTGCAGCATTTGGATGCGCAGCCGTATCTTGCTACGGATTACGGTGCGGTGGCAGGAATCCCAGAACCGCAGACAGAGGTGTTGCAGAACCTGATTGACAGGTGCAGCGCGGATGGGGGCGGCACCGTATGTATTCCTGCGGGGACTTTTGTCTCGGGTGCGCTTTTCCTGAAAGACAATGTGATGCTGTTCCTTGACCACGGTGCTGTGCTGCTGGCCAGTGCAGATCTGGATGACTGGCCGGGGCTTGAAAACCGTAGGGTAGGGCTGGTCAATGCAGTGAATGCAGACAATGTAGGAATCACCGGCACCGGTACTGTGGACGCAAACGGCAACGAGCCGGTGTTCCGGCAGGGGCCGAAATCTCCGTTGCGCATATATGCCGTAAATTTCGAGCATTGTACGGATATCCTGGTCAGGGATGTGGATATTGTCAATGCCTCATACTGGACTATGCGTCTCGATGACTGCGAGTATGCTCACATAGATGGGGTCGATATCCGTTCGACAAGTTATTTCAACAATGACGGGATAGATATAGATGGGAGAAATATAACCGTCTCGGATTGCGTGATAGACTGTATAGATGATGCGATATGCCTGAAAAGCTATTACCGGGACCGCCCCTGCGAGAATATCACGGTTACAAACTGCATATTATCATGCAACTGCAATGCTGTCAAGCTCGGTACGGCTTCGGAAGGAGGCTTCAGGAATATAGCCATTTCCAATTGTGTGGTCAGGCGGCCATCGCAGAATGATTATTTCGATTACAGGAAGTATATAGTGCCCGGTGTGACCGACAATTATACCAATAATTCAGGTATCGCCCTTGAGATGGTTGACGGTGGCATAATGGAGCAGGTGACAGTCGAGAACATCACTATGTATAATGTGCTGACCCCTGTTTTCATCAGGCTCGGGGAGAGACGCAATCCTCCGGCAGGGACAATGCGCAACATATCCATCAGCAATCTCACGGCCACCGCATCAAGCCTGATGAGCTGTTCTGTCACAGGAATTCCGGGACATTTTGTGGAGAATGTCAAGTTCAGCCATATAATCCTGAACTGTCCCGGAGGAGGACGGCACGACCACGTCCTCAGGGATATCCCTGAGGCGGAGCACTCATATCCAGAGAACAAGATGTTCGGTGCCTCCCTCCCGGCATACGGTTTCTATCTGAGGCATGCCCGCAATATTTCCTTTGATGATGTGCAGTTCAATCTGGCGGTCCCGGATGACAGGAAGGACATATATCTTGAGGACTGTGAAGATGTGCAGGTTGACAATGTGCGTACTGTGTGCGGCTATGGGGCAGCATCGGGGAGCATGGCGGGCGATCTGGCGGATCTTTCTGTCCCGGCGGCCGTTCCTGACATCCGGGAGATGGATTCCTTTTCTCTGTCGCTGGTCAAATGGAGTTTCAGGACAAGGACGGAAAACCTGTGCGAGCTTGCCTTGGATGCCGGTGTACACGCCCTGGAGATGGTGGATCCGGGGAAATGGGATGCTGTCCTTGGAAAAGGTCTGGATGTGGCTCTTGCGGATGGGGCGGATATGGGTGTGGAGCGCGGATTCTGTGATGCGAGGTGGCATTCCGCGCTGTATGAACGATATGCCCATTATATGCCGTTACTTGCCGCCAGGGGGATACGGCAGATAGTGTGCTATTCGGGCATCAATCCTGACCTGTCATCCGGACAGGCTCTGGAAGTGTGTGTGCAGGGTCTGAGGCCTGTTGTCGAACTGGCAGAAAAACTCGGTGTGACTGTCGTGATGGAGCTGGTCAGCAGCCGTGCTCCGGAAGACATCTTCGCCGGTCACAGTTTCCTGTATTACAGGTGTGACAGTCCTGAATGGGGAGCAGAATTGTGCAGGCGGCTGGATTCGGAAAATTTCGGCCTTCTCTATGATGTGTGGCAGATGAATGATATGGGGAGGAACATATTCGATGATATACGCAGATACCACAGGTATATACGGCATTACCACATCTCCGGAATCCCGGACAGGGACATACCTGATGAAAACGGCCGGTTTGATTATGGTCGGTTTGTCAGGATGCTGGAGAAGACGGGTTACAGAGGCTATGTAGGAATCGAGCCGGACCGTGTGGAAAAGGGTCTGCGCGATGCGATATCAAGGAGCGTTGAAGCCCTGAATCCTGATAATTCAGGCTGCCGTCAGACTGACACTAAACTTTGATTGAATGGACAATAAGATGATTTCGTGTGCCGTCCTGCTGTCTTTTGCGGCAGCGGCGGAGATGCCGGCCCAGTCTCCCTGGGCAATGGCGGACTCGATAGTAGCGGGTCTCGACCCTGTCATTGTGCCTGACAGGATTTATGACATTACTGATTTCGGGGCTTCTGGAGATGGTACGACCCCTTCGAAAGCCGCTTTTGACAGGGCCATGACAGAATGCAGCGACAACGGCGGAGGCCGGATTATTGTTCCTCCGGGGACATATTATATGGATGGTCCGCTCGTGTTCAAGAGCAACTGCGAGGTGCATCTCGAGGCCGGAGCGACCCTGGAATTCAGCACTGACGAGAAAGATTATCTTCCGGCGGTCCTTACCCGCTGGGAGGGGACCGAGCTGTACAATTATTCGCCTCTGGTATATGCCTATCATGTCCAGAACATCGCGCTTACCGGAGAAGGTGTCATAGATGGCAACGGTTCGGAGAAGTTCTCTCCATGGAACAATGTCCAGAAGACAGAGCAGGAGATGCTTCGTTATATGGGCCGCACGGGAGTGCCTGTCTACCGCCGTGTCTTCGGGGAGGGATTCCGCCTGAGGCCAGGTTTCATAGAACCGTTCGGATGCACCAATGTCAGGGTCGAGGGCATCACTGTCAAGGATTCCCCTTTCTGGGTGATACATCCGATATTCTGCAGCAATGTGATTGTCCGTGGCGTGACTGTGGACAGCCATAATTACAACAATGATGGCTGCGATCCCGAATCTTGCCGAAATGTCCTGATAGAGGACTGCACATTCTCCACGGGAGATGATTCCATTGCCATCAAGTCAGGACGTGACAATGATGCATGGAGGGTAGGGCAGCCCACAGAGAATGTCGTGATAAGGAACTGCGTGTTCCGCTCGAAGATCAACGGAGTGTGCATCGGGAGCGAGATCGCCGGAGGTGTGCGGAATGTCTTTATAGAGAATATTTCCATCCCGAAGTCATCCAACGCCATCTATTTCAAATCCAATCTGGACAGGGGAGCCTATATGGAGAATATCCACGTGCGGAATGTCCGGGCTGATACCGTCCGGACGGCTCTGATACGGTTCGAGCCAGACTACAAGGGCGAATGTTCATCATTCCATCCTACACGGTTCGATAATTTTTTCATAGAGAATGTGGACTGTACAATGTCAATGGAATGCGGAATCTATATCGCCGGCTTCAAGGAACTTCCTGTCAGGAATATAAGGCTGAAGAACATTACGATAGGGACTGTACCTGTCCCTTACTGTCTTATGAACGGGGAGAAAGTGGAGTTCGACAATGTGAGAGTCGGCGGCAGGCGGCTCCCTGAATCCCCATCTCCGAAAGACCTTGTGAAACTGAAGATACTTTAACTGTTGTGTAACCACATAATTTGTATGACAATGAAAAACAAGAAACTGATTCTGGTTTTGTCTTGCCTGTTTTCATCTTTCTGCATTTTCCCGGGAACTGCAGATGCGGCATATTCCCGTGCGGCAGGACAGGTGTCACAGGTAAACGGACAGGATGAGAGGGATGTCATCACGGGTGTCGTCAGGGACGGCAACGGGGAACCTCTCATCGGTGTGAGTGTCCAGGTGACTGGAATGGCGGGAGGTGCCATAACCGATCTGGATGGCAGATATTCCATTCCGGCTTCCGAAGGGGATGAGCTTGTGTTTTCGAGTATCGGGTTCGAGACTCTTGCAGTCACTGTAGGGAGCGGGTCTACATTGGATGTGATTCTGCAGGAAGACAGGGAGCTGCTCGATGAGGTTGTGGTCATCGGATACGGGCAGGTCAGGAAAAAGGATGCCACAGGGGCGGTAGCCGTGGTCAAGTCATCCGAACTGAACAAGGTGACTGCGGTATCGCCGACTGACCAGCTTGTGGGCAAGGTCTCGGGTCTGTTCATTGTTCCGGGCGATGGTACTCCGGGTTCCGGAGCTACTATCCGCATCCGTAACGGGTCATCCCTGACTGCCACCAATACCCCGATGATAGTGATCGATGGGGTCCCTGTGTCCGGGGATGCCAATGTCGGACAGTCAAATGTCCTCGCTGCAATCAATCCGAACGACATTGAGTCCTACACGGTCCTGAAGGATGCCTCGGCAACGGCCATATACGGATCCAGGGCTTCAAACGGAGTGATTATAATAACCACCAAAAAGGGCAGTGGCAACAGGGGAGTGAAAGTAAGCTACAACAGCACATACGGTGTGGATGTCAATACCGAGAAGGTTCCTGTGCTGTCTCCTGAGGAGTTCCGCAGCTATATGGATGAATTCTACCCTGTCGGTACTGCCACAGGGGATGCTGCCCATGCCATGATGAACTATACCTATCCGGATGGGACGGTGACAGACAGGTTCAATACCGACTGGCAGGATCTGATATTCCGGCCTGCATTCTCCACGGACCAGAATATAAGCGTTTCCGGTGGCGGCAGCAGGTTTCCGTTCAGGGTCTCCGTGGGGTACACCCATAAGGATGGTACGCTCAAAGGTTCTCTTTTCGAACGTTTTACGGAAAGCATAAGTTTCTCGCCGAAATTCTTCGATGACCATCTGAAGATTGACCTCAACGCAAGAGCGATGCAGAACCGCAATGTCAAGGTAGGCAGCGGAGTGATCAATACTGCCGCATCGTTCGACCCGACCAAGCCAGTCTATGCGTTTGCCGACCCGTCGGACAGTATGGACAACCTTGTCCGTTATTCCGGCCCGTCAGGTTACGGAAGAGGTTATTTCCAGTGGCTCACGCCGGATGGAGGAATAGACAAGAATGCCTCCCAGAACCCTGTCTCGCAACTGCTTGACAACAGCTATGACAACAATGATGCATACCGTATCCTCGGCAATCTCCAGATTGACTATTCCATGCATTTCCTTCCTGAGCTTCATGCCGTCCTCAATCTCGGTATGGATATGTCGAGCCAGAAAGGCAGAAGCGGCAACTATCCCGGCTCCTACAGTTCACTGACCGATTCAATCCTTCCTGCAGGGCAGGGACGCTATTCCGACTATGAAGGTGAAAGGAGCAATTATCTCCTTGATTTCTACTTCAGTTATGACAAGGAGATAGATGCCCTAAAGAGCCGCATAAGTGCAACTGCCGGTTATTCTTGGCAGCATTTCTTCAGGGATGACATCAGCTGGACATATTCCAACGAGACCGATGATTTCGCCTCTGCTTTCATAGAAGGAGGTATAGCTTCTCCTAAGGAGTATTATCTGATATCATTTTTCGGGAGGCTCAACTGGTCTGTCATGGACAGGTATCTCATCACGGCGACACTGAGGAACGACGGCACTTCGAGATTCTCCCCATCCAACCGCTGGGGCCTGTTCCCATCTGTCGCCCTCGCATGGAGGATGTCTGAGGAGGGATTCCTCAAAGGCGTGGACTGGATTGATGATATGAAGCTGCGTGCCAGCTGGGGGCAGACCGGACAGCAGGACATAGGGACAGATTACTATCCATATATACCGCAATATGACCTGTCGGATACGGACAGCGGCTCTAACTACTGGTTCGGGGACGAGGTCTATCAGCTGCTTGCGCCTAAGGCATATAACGAGAACATCAGATGGGAGACCACTACCACATGGAACGCAGGACTCGATTTCGCTTTCCTCGACAACAGGCTCAACGGGTCTGTCGAGTACTTCTACAAGGAGACAGATGACCTCCTGAACTCGATACCGATTCCTGCAGGGTCGAACTTCACCAACCAGATGGTGTCCAACATCGGTTCCCTGACATCGCAGGGCGTGGAGGCAAACCTTGACATCACCCCGGTCAGGACAAAGGATTTCTATTGGAACATCGGTCTGAACGCCACTTGGATCTCGACCAGAATCAATAAATTGACGGCAATCTACAATCCGGAATATGTAGGGGTGCCGACCGGGGGGATCAGTACGGGCCAGGGAAGCAACATCCAGATACACAGCGAAGGCTATGCCCCGAATACGTTCTATGTATTCGAGCAGGTCTATGACGAGAACGGCTATCCGATACAGAACGCTTTCGTAGACCAGGATGACAACGGTATCATTGATGACAAGGATCTGGTGCGGAAGCACAGCCCGCGCCCGGATGTGTATTTCGGTCTGAACATGCAGTTCCAGTGGAAGTCCCTTGATTTCGGGTTCAACACACACGGAAGCATCGGGAACTATGTCTTCAATGACTACAATTCCGCCCGCTGCTCTGCAAACTATACTTTCAGCAATCCGGCATCGGTAAGGAATGTGCCCAAAGCCGTCTATTATAACTATCGCTTCAAGGAGGCGATAACGGTTCAGCAGGCAAAGAGCGACCTTTTCCTCGAGAACGCCTCTTTCTGGAAGATAGACAACATAACCGTCGGCTATACCTTCAGCCGTCTGTTCAAGACAGACCTGAGTGCAAGGCTTTCATTCACAGCCCAGAATGTGGCCACGATAACCCGTTTTACCGGCCCGGACCCTGAAGTGAGCAGCGGAATAGCCAACAATGCATGGCCGAGACCGCGCACATTCGTATTCGGCCTGACCATCAACTATTAAAATCTCTTGACTATGGAAAGAAGACTTGTAATATATGGCATAATGGCTGTCCTTCTGCCATTCATGCTCTCATCATGTCTCGGAGACCTGGACACGAAACCTCTTGACGAGACAATATTTACGGATGACAAGGCATATCAGAACGAAACAGGCTATACGCAAGGGCTGGCCAAGCTCTATGCGGCCCTCGGAATGTCAGGCCAGAATGGCGCCGGAAGTTCGGAGATAGCCAACACCGATGCGGGGACATCTGCCTTCATCCGTTCCCTGTGGTATCTCCAGGAGTTCACTACAGATGAATGCAAATGGGCGCAGACAGGGGATACCGGCACTCCGGAACTCGACTACAATACATACGGGACTGTGAACAACCCTATCATTTCCGGGTTCTATTACCGTGTGACCTATACTGTCACGCTCTGCAACGACTATCTGAAGCAGACTGCCGAGGACAAGGTCTCTGCCAGGGGACAGTCTGATCTTTGGCCGATGATCAGGAAATACAGGGCGGAGGCCCGTTTTATCAGGGCGTTGGTCTATTATTACGGACTTGATGCTTTCGGCAATATGCCATTCATCACTGAAAACGACCCTATAGGCTCGTTCCTTCCTCCTCAATACACCCGCAGACAGCTTTTTGAGTTCATAGAGAGCGAACTCCTTGCCCTGGATGCCGATCCGGATCTTGCCGAGCCTCATGCCAACCCGTACGGGAGGGCGGACAAGGCAGCGGTATGGATGCTCCTTTCCAGACTCTATCTCAATTCCGAAGTATATCTCAGCACTATGGATGCTTCAGGCAATCTTGTGCAGAAAGGTGAAGCCATGTATGCCTCTGCAAAGATTTATGCTAAGAAAGTGATGGATGCAGGATATGACCTGTGCAACACATACGACCATCTTTTCCTGGCTGACAACGGCTCCAATCCGGAGGCTCTCAAGGAAATGATATTCTCGGTGAGGTTCGATGGATACTGGTCCCAGTCCTATACCCCTTATTTTCTTGTGTGCGGGTCGCGCGGACCTACAGATGACTCATACAAGACCACAAGCGGGGCGTGGAAGACCAATAAGGGCAACAGGGTGACACTTGCTTTTCTGTATAATTCTTTTCTCGATGAGGATAACCTGCCGCAGATGTTTGCCGACAATACGCGGGACGGTAATTTCGTCGATCCTGTGACAACCAAATACAGCGGGACCGAACCGGGTTTTGCCATCGGGCATGAGGCGGAGGAGAATACTTTCGGAGAGCTGGTCAGGAAAATGGACAACAGGGCCATCTTCTTCACCCGTCAGTGTACTCTGCCTATGCTTGCCAATGATGGGGCCACCAATTTCACATACGGCTGGCCTTCCTACAAATGGTCCAATATCACAAGCGACGGAAAACTTCCTTCCTATATTGATCCTGATGGCAATGAGGTGTCATGGAGCGAACCGCCGCAGTTCCCGAGCCTGGACTATCCTCTGATGAGACTTGCTGAAGCCTACCTCAACTATGCCGAGGCCTGTGCGAGGCTGGATGGCGGCGAGACCACTGACCCGGATGCCATAGATGCCCTGAATGCGCTTCTTGACAGGGCGAATGTGGCTGATGAGTCTGGCGTGCCGGTAGAGGATCTGACTTCTGCGGATCTTGAATATATTTTCAGGGAGAGGGGAAGAGAACTCTACTGGGAGGCTTTCCGCCGCACCGACCTCATAAGGTTTGACCGTTATGCCGGAAGCACTGACTATAACTGGGAATTCAAGGGCGGCATTTCCACCGGAGTGCAGATTCCGTATTTCCGGAGCCTTTTCCCTATACCGGAGTCGGACCTAGGGGTCAACCCGAATCTGAAACAGAATCCAGGATATCATAAGTAATATAATGCGAAAAATGAAAAGGATTGTCATAATATTGGGTATTGCCCTCGCTTTCTTCACATCCTGTACGGAAGATGAGAAGACCGTTCTTGACCCGGAAGGCTTTGTGCCTAGCGAATGGATCAGAGGGGACAACAATTCAATCTTCTCCCAAGGTGATGTGCTCACCTTGCAGAGGGGAGAGACCGAAAGTGTGCTGACCACACTCAGATGGACTGAAACCGGTTTCGGCTACAGTGCGGCCATCACATATAATATCGAAGTCGCTGCTGATAACGGTGATGGCGCTGCAGACTATGTTACAGTCGCGACCACGCAGTCCACTTCATACGAAGTGCTGGTCAAGGATTTCAATTCCTGGCTTGTGGGCTGCGGGGCGGAAAAATCCCGCACGAATGACATGCTCATGCGCCTCTCCGCTTCTATCAGCGGAAGCTACAGGCCTGTATATTCGGAAGTCTATGAATTCAAGGCCAATGTGTTCTCTACAGAACCGGACAGGCTGTATTTCGTTAGTGCAAAGACAGGGGACCTTCAGTCGGCGGATTACGCCCTGTCCCCTGATTTCAATGCGAAATATGACGGTTTCGTATATATCCCTTACGGAGAGGATGGCATCTGGCTTGTGGAGGATATGCATCCTGATGTCAGATGGGGGCTTTCAAGTTCTACGGAGCAGGGCGGCTGTCTGACCCTTGTAAAGGAGGATGATGGTGGACAGCCGATAGCACCGGGAGCTTTCGGAACAGGTGATGTGGATGCAAGTTTCGTGGAGAGCGGGTATTACCGTGTCCATGGTGATTTGAGTTCGGAAGACAAGACTATAGAAATGTGGCGTTTCTATGGCGATTTTATCATTGTCGGTCAGAGAAACATGAATTATCTCTGGTGGGCGAACAGCATGAGCAACCAGAAGCAGAGCAATGTCGTGGATGGCAAGCCTTGGGGGACAGGTGCGAAGCTGACATATTATCCTGAGGAGCGCGTGTGGAAGACTGAAAGCGTCTATGTCCCTAAATATACCACAGGTTCGGAAAACCCTCCTGTGACGACCACCACCGTATGGGAGTTCAAGTTCAGGGCAAATGACAGCTGGGGACCGGCTATTGAAGGCGGAGGGTCTTCAGATGATGAGGTGGATGGAGATGGAGTCCAGTCCGGTGAAGTCGGAGTCAAGGGTATAGGCGGCTCGACAGGCAATATAAGGTTCAACGGGGAAGAAGGCTGGTATCACTGGGAAGTGTATCTCGGCGAGAGGCCGTTCCGTTACAGGCTTGTCCCTGATGCCGGACCGGAAAATTCTGAGGAATGACTGCCATGAAATCAATGAAATATTTGGCTGTTGCTGCGGCATTGCTTACCGGTGCCGCAGCTTACGGATGTTCCGGGCTACCAGGGCCGGAAATTCCGGGGCAGTCCGGTGATGGCGGAGAACTTGCGGGGTACAGGGGAGATGCTGTGGTGCCTGTACCTGTAGAGTGGGATGGCCGGAAACGGGCGGACATCACATATCAGCTGCTTGTCTACAGCTTTTCGGATACTGATACGGATGATGACAACATAGGTGACCTGAAAGGCTTGACAGAGAAGCTTGACTATCTCGATGCCCTCGGGGTCTCTGCCGTATGGCTTTCTCCTGTCCATCCTTGCGATGCGTATCACGGCTACGGAGTGAAGGACTATTTTGCGGTGAACCCTGATTTCGGCACGGAGGAGGACCTGCGCAATTTTATAGATGCTGCCCATGCAAAGGGGATCAGTGTCTATCTGGACTATGTGCTCAACCATTGCAGCAGCAGGAATCCGTGGTTTGAGGATGCCAGGTCCGGGGAGGACAGCCCGTACCGTGACTGGTTCGTCTTTTCCGACAATCCGGAAGGGGATATCGCGGCAGGAAAGATAGCGCAGATTGCTACGGAGGGAGCTGCAGGTTACGACCCGGATGAATGGCGTTCGCTCGGGGGCAGTACGGGTTATGATGGCGTGCTGAAGTTCCATCTCGATTTCAGCGATCCGGACAGTCCGTACGTCACCGTCACAGAAGCGTCAGAGTCGGAGATCGATGACGAGAATGCCGATGCCGGACCGAATGACAAATACATACATTTTGACAGGGAATCTGCTCGCAAGAGACTGTATGACAAGGGAAACGGTATATATGAACTCACTTGTGCGTTCAATTCAGACTGGGGATTCCTCATTACATCTTCGGAAACGGGCTGGACCGACAAATACGGTGCGGAATCCCCGGGGGCCTGTATTGAGTTCGGTGTCCCGTTCAGTCTTGCTGCCAGGTCATCATCTTTTGACCCTGCGGATATCTGGTTCTCCCGTCCGATGATGTGGTATTCAGCCTTCAGGACAGACAGGTATGCGGATTTCAACTATGGCCCGGTTGCGACGGCAGAGGAGTCCCCCGCATTCAGGGAACTCCTGAGGTCGGCCAGACATTGGATAGAGCTGGGAGTGGATGGTTTCAGACTGGATGCCGTGAAGCATATCTACAGGAACCAGACCGGCTATGAGAATCCGGACTTCCTTGCCGGATGGTATGATGCGACTGATGATATTTACAGAAGTGTAGGCAACGGCAGACAGGAACATCTGTACACTGTAGGAGAGGTGCTTACAAGCAATGTGGACAACGTAGCCCCATATTATTCCGGTCTTCCGGCCCTTTTCGAGTTCGCTTTCTGGACAAGGCTTGCGGAAGGCATAGACAGCGGTATCGGATACAGGTTTGTGGACAACATACTGGATTACCGGGAGAAATACCGGAGTTACAGGGAAGATTTCATAGAACCCACCAAACTGTCCAATCATGATGAGGAGCGCGCTGCAAGCCGGCTCGGAAGGTCTGAAGGAAAGATGAGACTTGCTGCCGCCGTACTGCTTACTGCCGGAGGGTCTCCCTATATCTATCAGGGAGAGGAACTCGGCTATTGGGGTGTGCAGGATAACGGCGATGAATATGTCCGGACTCCCGTGATGTGGGATGAGGCCGGACAGGATGTGGCGCGAGAGGCTCTCGGAGGCAAGATAGACAATGCCATGCTGAAACCGGAGATTTCCGTTGAGTCCCAGGACAGGAATCCCCGTTCCCTGTTGAACCATTACAGAAATTTCGCGAGATTGCGTAATGCCTTTCCCGCGCTCGCTGATGGTCAGATGGAACGGCATCCGGTATACTGTGGCACCAATGAGAACTTCCGGCAGATATGCGCATACTACAGGGTCTCCGGAGACCAGAGAATGCTGGTGACGCACAATTTCAGCAGTAAGCCGGTGAGCATCAAGCTGGATGACAATCTGAAGACTCCGGTCGGCCTCTCGGGCAATGCAAAGGTAGCGGAGTCAGGAACCGGATTCACCCTCACTCTCGGTGCCTGGAGTTCGGTCGTCTTCCTTCTGTGACCCTGTCCGGTGTTTCTCGCGTTGTGCTTACGGCCTGAGGCATCTTCTTGATTCTTCTGACATACAGGCAATATCCGGATATAACCAGATATGCCCCTCCTATGCAGGCAATGAAATAGAGAAGTTTCACTATCCAGCCTCCCCACAGTCCCGCATGGAGCAGAAAGGCATATCCCATAAGCTTACGCGAGGCCGGCAGGTCTTCGTATTTCTGCACATCCGTAATATTTCCATCAGGATCGAATCTGTAAGTGTCTGAAGCCCTGGCATGGTGGTGCGCTGTCACCACTGTCGCTGTCTCTTTCTTCAGCGAAACCGAAACCGCTTCAGGCTCCAGGCCTTTTATTCCGGCAATGACCTTCATCCAGATTCCCGGGTCGATGCCGTCAAGGACATATTCAGCGGAAGCGGTATTTTGCGGCTGTCCGGCGACGGGAGTCCTGGGTGTACCTTTCCCGTTGCCGTGCTTGCCTCCATTCATATTCTCTATGCCGAATATGGCGGCAACCCCGTTGCGGTACCAGCTGAAACTCCACATCGGGCCTGTCAATGACATAAGGAGAAGGAACACTGCACAGCACCAGCCGAATGCACGGTGTGAAGTAAACCACCATACAGAGGATGTCTTGCCTCTTCTCACAGACAAGGCCTGTTTCCATTGGCCCACGTTGCGCCATGCTCTGGGAACGGCTATAAATATCCCGCTTATAAGAATGATGGAGAACATTATTGAAGAGATGCCCATTATTGTCCTTCCGACAGTCCGTCCCGTACCTGTCAGCATCAGCCACCGGTGCAGGCTGCGCACGGACGTGAAGAATCTGCCGGCGGGCGCTCCTTTTCCCGTAATCTCGCCTGTGTATGGGTCTATGGTCATATAGACCCCTTTCTGGCCGGAAACGCCAACAGCTACGGTAGACTCGGGGTTTGAATATACTGTAACGGAAGAAATTTTCCTGCCTTCGCCCGAAAGCTCTTCTGCGGCTGTGCAGACAAGGGCATCGAGAGGGAGCGGTTCCTTCACTTCCCGATACCTGTCCGTAAAATAGAATCCTGGTGAAACCGCTCTCTGGATTTCCTGCTGGAAGACCAGAACCGCGCCGGTCAGACACATCACAGCGATGAAAATCCCGGCAGGCAGGGACAGCCAGAGGTGTATGTGTTTCAGAAATTTTCTCATTGATACATCATTTCAGCAAAGCGACACCTTCGATGGATTCGGCATTCACTTCAAGTCCTCTTTTCATAGTCCCGTCAGCATATATGGAATACAATGCAGGCTTCATGCTTGCGGTCTCCATGCCGAATGTCACCCTGTTCTTGTCTTTTTCGATAAGATAAAGAAGGGACACATCGGTTATGTCTTCCGGAGCGCCTGACACCCAGGTCAGAGTCTTGCTTTCATAGTCGAATATGCCGAATCTGGAATGTGTCGCCTTGGCTCCTGTCTCGCCTGGATCTGTGAAGAACTGGAGACAGAATCTGGTGCCTCCGAGGTAATAGCTTCTCCACAGCCTGTATTCTCCTGCTCCTGCCTTGCCGAGATCCACATAATAGTCATCATCTATTGCCACCGGTTTTCCGTTATCCATTCCGGACTTGCTGATGCGCAGGACTGTGCAAGGGGGAAGGGAAGTGTCCCCGTCCCTGTTTGAACGGTTGCCCTGGACGAAAAGGTAGATGTCTCCGTTGTCCACCGGCTCGATGCCTGTCTCTACGCGGGAAGAACTGTTGCCGCTTATCTGTCCGGCAGGTTCGCCCGGATGTTCTTCTGATTTGCGCACAATCAGATTCTGGAATTTCAGATATTCATATTCAGGATCGGACGGATCGAATGTATAGACTCCTATATATGTGTTTCTTGCAAGATTCGTGAAAGTGGTCTTGCCTTCCCTTTCAAGGACAGAAGTATATGACACCAGGACATAGTCTCCGTACCGGCAGATGTCGGAAAACTGGTAATCCTCCCCGATAAGCTTGCCGACTTCGGTTGTGCGGTCTGTATATATGCGCCCGTTGTTGTTCACCACTGCCTGTGTCTCGGAATCCACTACTTTGATCCGCTCGTATATCCCGTCGCTGGAAAGGGAGGAGCAGCCAAGCACATATTTTCCTATGACACCTCTGGATTTCACATCTCCCTCAAGGTTGAAGTCGCTCCTTTTTGACAGGGATCCGTCAGGCCCGAGAGCGAATGATGTCGAGTAGGTGTCTGTCCCGTCCGAGCTTTTGGAGGCATAGTTGATATTATAGAGATATGTGTCATTGACAGGTATGAAGTCTCTGTTCCCTGTAAATTCAATACGGCTGTTTATGGCCTGTGTGCCATCTATGCTTCCGGATCCGATATCTTCGACCTGCATAATGAATCCGGTGGATTCGGATGCGTAGCAAACTGCATAGTTCCCGGAACCGGACTCGGCTGTCTCTTGTCCCATCTCTTCGCAGGCAGCGAAAAACGGGACGGCGGCAAGTGCCGCGAGTGTGATTCTTGTTTTCTTCATTGTATCTTTAATTTTTGTGATTTTGTCTGTTGTCCTGTCATTTGCTGAAGCTGTATGTCAGTTTGACGGCGAAAGAGCGTCCGGGCTTCTGAAGGTTGAAATTGTCGAAAAGTCTCTCGTCCAATATGTTGCGCGCCTCCAGCGCTATGGTGAAGTCATGTCGGTCTCCGAAATTGTAGCTTACCAGGATATCGTGTGTCAGCTGGCTCGGTATGCTCCTCCCGTTATAGCTTGGCCAGTCGAAATAGAATCTGTGTATGTAGTTCAGCATATAGTGGATGTTCAGAAGCGAGCCTCTGATGAAGAGATTGCGTATGTTCACTCCTGCATCTGCATTCCCGTACATATAGGGCTGGTTCGGTACCCTGTCCTTGTATATTGTGCTTTCTACAGTGGTCCCGGGCTTGAAACGCGCCATGTTCCTCATGTCGAAATAGCTGAAATTGCCTCCGATATAGAAAATGTCCCGGAATGAATAGCGGATTTCCGCATCCGCTCCCATGCTGCGCACTTTTCCCTCGTTGGTGGAGGTTGCCGTACCGTTCGTCTGGCTGGTGGTACGCCTGATATAATCCTTTATGTTCCTGTACTGCAGGGTTATGCTGGCATTCAGGGTGTGGTCCCCGGTATCGAGGATGTCGGCGGAAAATCCGAGGTTGCAGTTGTCGCTTGCCTCCGGTTTAAGCGTAGGAGTACCCACTTCGATGCCGTCTCCGGAACCGAAAAGCTCCTTGCTCGATGGCAGACGGTAAGAATGCTCATAAGAGGCTTTCAGCTGCAGATTTCCGGAAATGAACCAAGTGGCTGCAATACCTGCTCCCCAGTAGGAAAGCGTGCTCCTGTAATGCCTGTAGTCTGTCCCACCTTCAGGGTCTATGTATGCTTCAAGATAGTTCAGGTAGTTTTTTACGAAGGCTGAAGCATTGAACTTGCCTTTCATGTCATAGCTGTAGCCCAGCCCGGACACATTTTTCATACTGTTCCTCGGATAGTTGTCCGATTCTTGCGGATCCGCTTCATCATGTCCTTTTCTTGAAAAGGATGTGAATGTGGAACTGAGCGAAAGCGTATGGTTCTTTGCCGGGTGCAGTGTCAGTCTCAGGTTGGCCGCTCCGTTGCGGTCCCGGTAATGGTACTTCATATAGTCCAGCTCTCCTTTCTGCATCTTGTCTATATGGTCACCGAGCCAGTTGTATGTGCGCGATGCAGTGTCGGCAGAGAAGGATTTGCCGAAATTATAGTTGCCGTTCAGGGATATGTCCATCCCCTCCATTACTTTGAAATGTTTCCTGTAGGCGAGTGTAGGGGTGAGTGTGCCGGCCGTGTTGTATCTCTGGCCGAACACGAAATCCATACTTGATGCATTCTGTACCTGCTGATATTCGTAACCTCCGATGAATCCGACTGTAAGCCTGTCTGCGAAAGGCTTGTCCACGAACCCTATCTTGAATACCGCTGCCTCATTATGGTATTGGCCGTGAAATCGCCGGACTCTCTGCGTACCTTCATTGTATACCTGGGTCTGCAGGTCGAGGATGCGGACATCCACCTTGTAATTGTTGTCGGAATAATTCTGGTATGCGTTGAAAGATACATAGAATCCTTTCTTTGAAGTATGTTCGGCATAGATATTAGACTTGTGCGTATTGAAAGAACCGTATGAGTATGATGCCGTGACCCTTGTCCGCCGGCTTTCGTCCGTTATGATGTTTATTGCCCCTCCGAGAGCATCTCCGCCGAGTTCTACAGGCACTACGCCTTTATAGACTTCGATGCGCTTCGCCATACCTGCCGGTATGTTGTTGAGACCGAAGGCGGAGTTCATGCCCTCCATCGGTACTCCGTCGATGAATATCTTGACATGTTTGCCAGAAAAACCGTTCAGAGTCACGTTTACTTCCGAACCCAGCCCTCCTGTCTCGCGGATTCTCACGCCGCTCATCTTGCCGATGACCTGCGAAAGGTCAAGTGTGGAGTTCTTCAGTCTGGCTGTCTCCATTGTCGAAATATTGTAAGGCAGTCTGGCTATCTGCTGCGATTCGCTTCTTTCCCTGACTATGGCTCCGTCAAGGGATTCGCTCGCAGGATCAAGCCTGAAATCATATCTGTAGGACTTCCCTCTTTCTGTCCTTACACCTTTGTATTCCAGAACATCATAGCCCATATAGTTCACCCTCAGGGTGAATGTTCCCGGAGCCGGTATTTCCAGCTCGTATTCTCCTTTCTCTCCTGTTCCTGCGGCAGTGACAAGCTTCTCTTCCTCTGTCCTGACTTCCACGTATGCAAATTCGAGAGGTTTCCCGTTAGACGCATCGCTGACTGTCCCTGTGACGCGGACGTTGCGGCTGTCTTCCGAAACTCCCTGACCGACCGGGATCCATCCGGTTGCCTTGTCTGTATGATAAGGTGTGCCTGCAGCTTCTGGAAAAATAATGAATGCAATGTTCACGAGAATCAGAACCGCTTTGGCGACAATGCGTTGTTTCATCAAAATTGTCTTAAAAATCCCGGCGCAAAGATATTGCCGCTATGGATACGGTTCAATCCCGATAATTTGGTATTTTATGGCGTGATATTCTTCAGAGCCTACCAACTTATAATGGTCCGGCAGGTGACATTGACGGCATAAATACGCCCTTGCAGTGCGCTCTGTGAGGGGTATGGAGATAAAAAATAAGGACACCTCGAATGAAGTGTCCTGCTTGGTAGACCATATAATCGAATTATCTAACCCTGTCATAGAGGGATTTATGAAAGTTGTGGAATTTTCAAGGGAAAACTAAAGCCCTAAATCTTTCTTCAGCCTCTTAATCGTGGCAATGCTGCATTTGATGCCTTTCCCCTTGCACCAAGCGGCTATGTCTGTCATCTTTTGTCCCTTTTCGAGCATCTTAATGACTTCGGGATATTTGGCTTTTTTGTCGGCAACACTCATTGTCGTTCCCTCTTTGCGTCCCATTTTAACGCCTTTTTCTATGGCTTGTTTCCTGCCGGAATTGAGCCGATAAGCAATATTTTCCCTCTCAATTTGGGCACAAACCCCCAACACAGTAATCAGGATTGGAGTCACAATATTTTCGCTACCGTCTGTATTAAACAGGGTTATTCCTTCCTTTTGAAAGAAAGCATTTATTTTGTTGTCTCTTAACTCTTTTACGACTTCCTGCAATTCATATACTGACCTGCCGAGCCTTGAAAGTTCCGAGAGCAACACAATATCTATTGCATTGGCTTTGGCGTATTCAATAGCCTGCATTAAAATTGGTCTGTCTGAATTCCGTTTACCTCCGGATATATGTTCCTCGAATGTCTCTGCTACTTCAATCCCATTTGCCTGCGCGTACTTGTTGAGGTCAGCAACCTGCCTGTCGGTACTCTGTCTGTCTGTGGTGCTTGACACCCTTGCGTAAATTATTGCTTTCATATATCCCTTGTTCTTTAGTATTACAAAGGTAGTGAATATGTCTTAAAGTTGCAAATAATTCTTTGTTTTATTTGATACGATTTTTCTATGCTGCAAGTGTCAAATATAAGATTTATTTGATACGATTTTATTTTGATACTTTAGGATACTACATGGCGATAACACAACCGATTAGATAAATACAGCAGCCGACCAAGCCAACTATTTTCGTGGTCGTAGTAGTCCGTGAAATAGGGGGCAAACAGTTGCTTGCGATAATTTTTCCGGATTTTTACAACAGAAAAAAAGAAACTACACTTTTTATATTGACTTTTTCGACTTCAGCTACTATTTATATAAAGAAAAACATAGTAACACCCTAATGCCATGCAGAATTAATATCATTTTTGTAAATGATGTTGGGATTGCTTAACGCATTAATATCATTGAATAAGCGTTCTACGAATTCAACAATAAAGTTGATTTTTCGCGCGAACAGACTCGTTGTGATTCCTTACATGGCAGGTATCACTATGTTTTCAATGCAAATATACCGATTGATTTCGGGATTCCCAAATAACACAAATAAAAAATATTTTAACGATGCAGCCAAGTAAACGACAGTACAGGAACGATATGCCGCTATCACAGAGACAGGCAATTTCACAAAAATTATCCGGCAGGAAGCTATCGCAGGATACCAAGCAGAAGATAAGCAAGTCCATGCAGGACTATTGGGCAAGCCTGCCGATGAAACCCGTAACCGATGACGGGGCGAATAATAACACCACTAACCTCAACGAAGAATGAGAACGCCAAAAGGACAAATAAATGTAGATAAATTAAAAGTATGCTTTCGGGCAAATCCTGTACTCCTTGACAATTTAATAGAGGAGTTCAAGACAAATAAAGTCCTCGACCTTGTGGACTACCGATTAGTCCTCGTAGAACAGGACGAGGATTCTATGTTGGTCGCCCTTGATATGGATATGGACGGAGCATCGCATAGATTCGGATTCTTTACTTTTCCCCTCAACGGTAAATATGCCAAGTATGTATTTTTCTGTTTTGAAAACAGGGCACTTTATACCCTCTTTATGAATTACGAGGGACGAAAAAGCAGCATTGCGATAATGTTGGAGGACATCGCTGCCGATATGGGCTTGCAATTTAACAACATCACACTTGTTGAACTTGCACTTGACACCAACATAAATGTGTTGGCGAGAGTCCGTAAAGCAATCAAAAATTGTGATAAATATGATATGGTCGTCAATATGAAGCAAGTGAAAACTTCGAGGGAAAAGATAGCCGGATATTGCGAAGTCTACGGAGGTAGCCGCGAAAGGCTTGTAACTCCTCCAATGCTTTATTTCAGACAGAAGAAAGATGAGGGGTTGAGGCTAAAAATATACAATAAAACAAAGGAAATAGAGGATGCAAGCCCAAGCAAGGCAGCATACATACCGGATTGGAACGACATCACGACAACACCCATTTACAGGGCTGAAGTAACCGTGCGTAATGAGGATATTGCTGATTTTTGCACCCGTACAGGCAAGGACAAAGGAGAAGCCCTGTTTTGGCTCTTCAATGACGATTGGCGAGCAAACTTGTGGCTACATTGTTGCCGGAGAGTGCTGCACTTTTACGACCGCTCGACAGGAGGTATCGTAAACATCATTGACCTATGCTGATAGGGTACAGTGAGGATATAATAAACACCCCTGCCAGCCTCTGAAAATCCGACTTAAACGGCTGATAATAAACCAAAAATCAGGAATATTTTTAGAGAACACAAAACGATAGAAACAGACACATTAAAAAAGGTGATACTCCATGCGTGGAATGTATCACCTTATCATTTTATTTCGAATAAACACGAAGTTCTTTAATTTCATGGGGAGCACCATCCAGCCCTATCCATTCACCGGTTGGAGTTGCGCTGCTCTGATAATTTCTGATGACCTGATACCCTAGTACTGTTTTGACTGTATTATTATAAAGATATAACAGTCCTCCGGATATGTATCCATTAAGATTTATCATGCCTCCGGAGATAGCAAGATTCCCATTTTCATATTGCCAATTTGCATTTAATCCCATAATGGATACTGTGCCGTCCTGTTCAAAATTGAAATCCACAAGCCCGGACACTGCACCCGTCAGTGGCGAATAAATGATAGTATAATCCATTGTAGGCATAAGACCTATAATAGCATCTGAATTGGACTCAAATTGAATTTTGCTTCCGTCAAAATGAAATTCAGTTCCTGTGTATGTCCAATTCCCGACAATGTCGATTGAGGAATCTTCCTTTTTACAGGATGAAACCGAGAATGCGCATACAAGCGCAACAAGCATCAATAAATACTTTTTCATTGTAGTGATAGTTGTTCTCATAGGCTCTAATGAGATGGTTATGATGTACGGAAAGAGCGAAGCCTTTATTTGTATGCTGGTAGGTGGGCTTCGACTCCCAAAACACAGGCAATGCTAAACAAAAACTCCGCTCACCTGTATTTCGATTGAATCGAATGAATACAAAATGAGAGAGCGTTTCGCTGCATATCCCCGTGTTAAAGAAAGTTGTCGAAGTTTTCCTACCAGGACATAGCAAATACGCTTTTCCAAAAATATGTATGATGAACACTGTGTTCAACAGCGCAAAGATAGCAATTATTTCATAATAGAAGCAAGTCACTCCAGGTTGGAAAATAAAAATCATTTCCATATATTTGCGTTGAGGGGTGATGATATGTTACTGCCCTGTCAAAGTCGCATAGGCTTTGACTTTGAATAAGCCCGTTCGGGCATTTATAAATTAAACTATATATGGCCAAAAATTTGAATGGCTGCATCCTGCACGCCATTGCCACACTGTCCGGCACTAATAAGCGGTCGCAGCGTCAGAGCGATAGCAATACAATGTCGCACGGTGTTTATCGAAACGGATATTACAGATGATTACAGGACTGAATTCGCAAAACTGAACATAACGGATACAGGAGATATGCTTACAATCCTCAACGGGCTTGACTATCTTGCAGAGATAGGTTACATGGCATACAAGAACAATCAGACACAGCAATCAGACTATGATTAAGAAGAAAAACACCGACAATCCCAGCAGAGAGGAGCGGATAATCAGACGCAGAAATGAACTTGCAAAGAAAGAAAAGGTAGCGGCAATATGGACAAGAGTATCATCGGCAGACCAATACAAACATAATAACTCTATCGCAACTCAATTAGCGGCCTGCGAGGATTATTGCCAACGGAACGGCATTCGTGTCAAGAAATACTTCGGGGGAGAGAATGAGTCCGGCTCAAAGGCCGGAGAACTCTTCCTTGATATGATTGGAGAGGTACTTGCAGACCCTGAATATAACTATATTGTAGTGTATGATTTCGACAGATTTTCTCGGTCAGCTACAGACGGTATTATTTATAAGGCGAAAGCAAAGAACAGTGGTATAACCGTTAAATCGGTAAATCAGCCGATAGATGAAAATAATATACTTGCGGAACAATTAGAAAACATCTTCATAGTGCTTGCCAACATAGACAATGCAATGCGCAGGCACAAATGCCATGAGGGAATGGTTGCCTGCATAAACAGAGGGGAATGGTATTCCCGTCCCCCTCTTGGATATGATTCAAGAAAGGTAGGCAAACGACATATAATAACAGTCAATGAGCAGGGGAAAGTTCTCAAAAATGCTTTTGAATGGATTGCCAATGAGCCGGAAATCACGCAATCGGAAATAATCAGACGGCTTGCGACTTTGGGATTGACCATAAGAAAACAGACACTATCGCAGTGCCTGCATAATTGCTTTTACTGTGGTCTGATTGAGCACGAATATTTGAAAGGAGAAAGAATAAAGGGCTGTCAAGAGCCATTGATAAGCACATCAATGTTTTGGCGTGTGCAAGACATCCTCAACGGCAACAATAGTCGTTATCAACATGCACAGACTACACCACGATTCCCGTTAAAAGGTTATATAAAGTGTGCAAAAGACGGTCATACCATGACTGGGTACACAGTCAAGAAAAAGAACCTTGACTATTATAAGTGCAATGTCAAAGGATGCCGGACTAATATATCAGCGAAAGAGGTACATGCGAAATTTGCCGAAGTCCTGAATTCGCTGTCAATTCCGGAGGAGTACCGGCCGCTTTTTGAAATGGTAATCAAGCATAAATTTCAGGAAAAGGAAGGGGACTTCATGGAACGGTCTGCATTGCTGTCAAAGAACCTCAACACCCTAAAGACTAAATTGAAAAATGCGAAGTTGAGGTATGTATCGGAGAACTGCATATCAGAGGAGGATTACAATGAAGTGAAAACGGATTTGGAGCAAAAAATACGCGAAACCGAGGCAGAATTGAAAAGGTGTTCCGCAGCCTGCTCGAACCTTTCGGATTACACGGGAAAAACTTTGGAAATCGCCTCTGCATTGGGTTCAGAGTGGGAAAAATTCAATTTCGACACTTGTCAGAAGATACAGAAATTAGCCTTTCCGGAGGGTGTTATATGGGACAATGAAAACAGGGTCGCTCGAACCGAAAATATGAACCCCTTCTTTGCCAAAATCGCCCTTGCAGTGCGTTCTATTGGGGATTTGGGGATAAGAAAAAAGGACAACCCGAATGAGTTGTCCCGTTTGGTAGCGGGGGGAGGACTCGAACCTCCGGCCTCCGGGTTATGAGCCCGACGAGCTACCAACTGCTCTACCCCGCGATATTGGACTGCAAAGGTAAGAACATTTTTTTAAAATACAAAATGTTTTTCGCTTTTTCACTTTTTCAGCTTTTTTGCCTGTCCCTGCTGGTGCAGACTGGATGGCGTATTTATCTTTCTGCCTTGTGCGCGGATGAAATGACCATAAAAGTGATGGCCGCCATGGTAAGGACGATCCCGATTATCACATTGGTAGTGACTGGCTCTCCGAATGCGATGGCACCGACAAGGATGGCGGTGACCGGCTCGAACACTCCGAGTACAGATGCTTTGGTGGCCCCGATGAGACGGGTTGCCACTGCAAGGGTGGCTGTGGACACTATCGTCGGCAGGACGGCAAGCCCTGTCAGACTGCCCCATGCCGCGATGTTGTCAAGACCGGCAAGCAGGGAGTGCCCTTCGGCCAGTGCCATGGCGAAAAATACCGCAGATCCTACCAGCAGGGCGTAAAAAGTGAGCATTGTACCCGGGATTGTCCTTATCCTGGTGCTCCGGTTGACAACTACAATGAACATGGCATACGCAAGTGCGGATGTCCCTGAAAGCAGGAGTCCGGTCCATTGCAACTGTGTGGAGCTGTCCCCTTTGCAGAGTATAATCACGCCTATGAATGTCACTATGATGGACAGCCATACCTGCCATGTCGGATATACCTTGAGAAACACCATGATAATGGCTACAAGGACCGGGTACAGGAACACGATGGTCGTGGCAAGCCCCGACGGAATGAAGTTGTATGCCTCGAACAGGCAGAGGCTGCTGGCCGTGAAGAGCAGTCCGAGAATGACCAGCCTTATGGCCTGTTTGCCGGATACGCGGAAATTCTGCCTCCGTATGACGAGCCATAGCCCGAGCAGTATCACTGCCAGGAAATATCTGAAGAAAAGGATGCTTTCCACATTTACACCATTCTTCATCAAAGGTACGGCAAAGAGGGGATTGAGCCCGTATGTGACTCCCGTGATTATTCCGGCTGCATATCCGGCGATCTGGTTGTTTTTCATCTGCTGATAAAATTTGTGGACAGGCTTCCGAAGCCTGTCCACTATGTGGCTTGTTGTTATCTGTCGTATCTGTGCAAAGCAGAGTCTGGCCTTGCCGGTTCCGGAACTCCGTATGGCAGGAGTTCTACCTTATAAAATCCATTATCTCCCCGATGGCATCTTTTGCAAAACTTCTCTGTTCACCGGATGCCAGGTTCTTGATGTTCACCTCGGACCTTGCCATTTCATCTTCTCCTACGATCGAGATGAATGGAATGGCCTTCCTGTCCGCATAGTCGAACTGTTTCTTGAGCTTGGCAGTGTCGGGATATATCTCGCATGACACTCCGGCATCCCTCAAGGCCTTCACGACAGGTACCAGATATCTGACCTCGCTGTCTCCCATGTTGGCGAACAGTATCTTCGCCGAGGACTTCATCCCTGACGGGAATTTGTCAAGCCCTGTCAGGACATCATATATCCTGTCAGCCCCGAATGAGATACCAACGCCAGACATGCCCGGGAGACCGAAGATACCTGTAAGGTTGTCGTACCGTCCTCCTCCGCAGATGCTTCCGATGGCAAAGTCTTTCGCCTTGACCTCGAAGATGGCACCGGTGTAATAGTTGAGCCCCCTTGCGAGGGAAAGGTCGAGCTCTGTCTCCTGGCCTACGCTTGCTCCGGCTATGAGCCCGAACAGTTCATCGAGTTCATCGAGTCCTTTCAGACCTGTTTCGGAAACGGCTCCTGATGCAGAACCTCCTGACATCAGTCCTCTCATCACCGAAAGTTTCTCCTGCACATCTCCTTTAAGCAGCAGCACAGGGCGGATGACCTCTACCGCGGATTCAGGCAGTCCTGCCTCTTTCATCTCCGCTTCCACGGCTTCCAGACCGATCTTGTCTATCTTGTCGATTGCGACTGTGATGTCTACCACCTTGTCAGGGAAACCGCAGATCTCGGCAAGTCCGGTCAGGACCTTCCTGTTGTTGATCTTGATGCAGACAGATATCCCGAATATGGAGAATACCTTGTCCACTATCTGGACAAGCTCCAGTTCGTTGAGCAGGGACTTCGACCCGATGACATCAACATCGCACTGATAGAATTCCCTGTAGCGCCCTTTCTGAGGCCTGTCAGCCCTCCAGACCGGCTGGATCTGGTAGCGCTTGAACGGGAAGGCGATGTCGTTTTGGTGTTGCACGACATATCTTGCGAAAGGCACGGTAAGGTCATACCTCAATCCTTTCTCGCATACTTTGAGAGAAAGGGCCTTGCTGTTATACTCGTCTGGAGCTCCCCCTTCCACATGGAACTGCGAGAAATCGATCCCGGAGAATGCGTCCCCGGAATTGAGTATCCTGAAAAGCAGCTTGTCGCCTTCATCCCCGTATTTCCCGAGGAGGGTGCTCAGATTCTCCATGGAAGGAGTCTCTATGGGAGCATAGCCGTAAAGCTTGAATACGCTGCGTATCGTGTCGAAAATATAGTTTCTCCCTGCCATCTCGACAGGTCCGAAATCTCTTGTCCCTTTAGGGATGGATGGTTTCTGCGCCATTTTATTTCAATCTTTCCTGAAGAACCTTGGCCTGCTCCTCATATCCCGGCTTGCCGAGCAGGGCGAACATGTTTTTCTTGTACGCTTCCACTCCAGGCTGGTTGAACGGATTGACCCCGAGGATGTAGCCGCTGATTCCGCAGGCTTTCTCGAAGAAGTAGAACAGTCCGCCAAGGTTGTATTCGTCTATTTTTTCTATGCTTACATTGAGCTGAGGTACTCCGCCATCGATATGCGCGAGCCTTGTGCCGAGCTCGGCCATTGCATTGCATTCTTCCACATGTTTCCCTGAAAGGAAATTGAGACCGTCGAGATTCTGAGGGTCATTGTTGATCACCGTGCTGCGGTTGCTCTTTTCCACTGACACCACAGTCTCCATGAGGATCCGTTTCCCTTCCTGGATGTACTGGCCCATCGAATGGAGGTCTGTCGTGAAGATTACGGATGCAGGGAAGATACCTTTCCCGTCCTTGCCCTCAGACTCTCCGTAGAGCTGTTTCCACCATTCTCCGAGATACTGGAGTTTAGGGCTGAAGCTGACAAGGATCTCTATTGCTTTGCCATGGTCGTAGAGCAGGTTCCTCATGGCTGCATATTCCACGGCAGGATTCTGGGCATTGCGCTCTGCGCAGACCTTCTCCATTTCCTTTGCTCCGGCGAGCATTGCCCTCATGTCAAAACCTGCAAGTACGATAGGCAGGATGCCGACAGGGGTCAATACTGAGAATCTTCCGCCGACATTGTCCTCGATGACGAATGTCCTGTATCCTTCCTGTGTGGAGAGCGAGCGGAGTGCGCCTTTCTTTGCATCTGTCACTGCCACGATACGGCTTGCAGCCTCCTCTCTTCCGTATTTCTCCTCGATATGCTGCTTGATAAGTCTGAATGCCACTGCCGGCTCTGTCGTAGTGCCTGACTTGGAAATGACTACAGCGGCAGCGTTCCTTTCCTGCATCAGGTCCATCAGCTCGCTGATATATTCCTCGGAGAGGGTGTGCCCGGCGAACACGACTTCAAGCCCGTCTTTGTGGGAAAGCTGCTTTGCGAAAGAGTGCGACAGCGCCTCTATTGCACATTTGGCACCAAGATATGAGCCACCGATGCCTATAACGACCACAAGGTCAATCCCTTTGTTTTTCCATTCGTCCCTGATGGCCTCGCACTCGGAGATGAGGGAATCGGGAGTTTCAGAAGGAAGATGCTTCCAGCCGAGAAAATCGTTTCCTGCGCCGTTTTCATTTTCTACAGTGTCTAAAGCCGCTAAGGCTTTTTCTACATATTCATTGTATTCTGCATCTTTTACAAAGGAGCTGCATCCTCCTAAATTTACCTTGACCATTGCTTTAAGTTTTATTGAATGCAAAAATAGAAACTGTTTTGGTTTTTGTCAATAAATCCAAAACAGTTTCTACTGATAATGTTGGTAATCTGCAGGAACCCTTCCGTCTACTTTATTTTGGAAGTGTATTCTGCAGGGATGACAGGCATTGCTCCTGCCTGGGTGCAGACGAATGCCGAAACATTCACGGCAAGCCTGTGCGCTTCACACACTGGCAGTCCTTTCAGGATGGATGCCACGAATGTTCCGGTAAACGAATCTCCCGCTCCTACCGTGTCGGTGACTTTCACTTTCGGGGTCTCGACGAAGGACACATTCCCCGGAGTGAACAC
This sequence comes from uncultured Bacteroidales bacterium, assembly GCA_944325435.1. GTDB lineage: Bacteria > Bacteroidota > Bacteroidia > Bacteroidales > UBA932 > Cryptobacteroides. The sequence continues at coordinate 85,431 of CALVAC010000004.1, forward strand.
ATAGCTTCCGTTTACTCCGCAGGTAAGTATCAGCATCTTCAGCCCGTATTTCGCGAGCAGGATCCAGCACTTGTCCTTCAGGTCAATTCCCGGGAAACCGAACAGACGGCTTACCGTAACAAGTTCTTCATCGTTTATTTTCAGGATATTGCATTTCTCCAAAGAGTTGCATATTGTTTCCTTGGTATAGAAGTTCTGTCTGAGGTTGATGTCGAAAATCTTGAGCGTGTCCTCAGAGGAAGGCATCGCGTCGAGGAATCTGTTGATAGTGGTGCGTGACACTATGCTTCTCTGTGCGAGGGAGCCGAAACATACTGCCTTGGTTTCCGACGCCAGTTTGTCGAGCTCGGGGGTGTACGGTATGTTGTCCCATGCGACCCCTTCCTTGATGTCATAGCAAGGGACGCCGTCGCCGTCCAGCTCGACCTGCACGGTCCCTGTGGGATAAGGGACTTTTTCGATTATCCCGTCCACTCCCTTGGAAGAGAAGCTGTCGAGAATCTCATTCCCGAGGACATCGTCACCTACAGCGCTGACAACCATGCTTTTGAGCCCGAACTGGGACACATGGTATGCGAAATTGGCCGGTGCGCCTCCGATTTTCTTTCCTTCAGGGAGCATGTCCCACAGGGCTTCTCCCATTCCGACTACTAAATTCTCCATTTGCTGTATGTTTTATTACATGTTTCGAAATATCCTGCCGGCATCAGGCCTCCTTTCTGATTTTGAAAAGGTAGAAGCACAGATATATCACGCCTGCTGTCATCACTGCAACTGCTCCTCCCTGTCCGGCAGCGTCGCTTGCAAATCCCATGAGCAGAGGGAAAACGGTACCTCCGAAAAGGCCCATGATCATGAGTCCGGAGATTTCGTTTTTCTTGTCAGGCATGGCAAGAAGCGCCTGGGAGAAAATGATGGAGAACACATTGCTGTTCCCGAATCCGATGAGGGCTATCGCAGCATATGCCACATATTCGGCATCGGATACCAGGAGCGCTATCATCGCAACCAGCATGCAAGCCACACTTACTCCGAAGAAAGATTTTGAAGACACTTTCTGGAGGATGAATGCCCCTGCAAGACATCCGGCAGTACGGAAGATGAAGTAGAGGCTTGTGGAGAATGACGCCGCGTCCAGAGTCATCCCGAGCCTTTCCATCAAGAGTTTCGGTGCAGTGGTGTTTGTCCCCACATCTATCCCCACATGGCACATGATGCCGAGGAAGCATAGCAGGATGAATGGATTGCCAAGCAGCTTGAAGCAGTCTGCGAATCCTGATGCCTTGTCCTGTTTCTCTTCTTCAATGGAAGTGGAGCCGAGCCAGATGATGGCGATAACGGCTATGGTCATGTAGATAGGGAAGAGCACCCTCCATCCGAGTCCGAAGGACGGAATGGCCTGGGTTGCTCCCCACATGGCTATGTAAGGCGCGAGGAATGACGCGATTGCCTTCACGAACTGTCCGAAAGTCAATGAACTGGCAAGCTTGTCCCCTTTGATCACATTGCTCAGCAGGGGATTGAGCGATGTCTGCATCAGGGCGTTGCCTATGCCGAGCAATGAGAATGAACAGAGCATCAGGGCGAACCCGTCTCCGAAAATCGGCAGCAGCAGGGAGACAAAAGTCACTGCCAGACTGAGCAGTACAGTCTTTTTCCTGCCTATCTTGTTCATCAGCACCCCTGTAGGCACCGAGAAAATGAGGAACCAGAAAAATACCAGTGACGGGAAGAGGTTGGCGAGCGAATCTCTGAGGCCGAGGTCTTCCTTGACATAGTTGGAAGCGATGCCCACAAGGTCCACGAATCCCATGGCGAAGAAGCACAGCATTACGGGAACGAGCTTCGCGAGATATGATTTGTTGTCAGACATTCTGTTATTGTGTTTAAAGTTCATATATGTCGAGAGACGGTATTGAAATATTGCTCCGCGAGCCGTAGAAACAGATGGTGTCGTATGGCTTTTCTGGGAATACCACATTGGTCATGACGAACTTGCCTCCGTTGCCAAACACTTCGATGCTGGACCTGTCTACAATGATCCTGAGTTCGACTGAATTGCCCTGCTGGCAAGGCGCTACTGTCACTGCAGGGAAATCTACACTGAAATCGGCCTTTCCGCTGCAGGTGCGGTCCATGATGAACTGGCTCTTTTCAGGGTCGAACCAGAAATCGGTCTTCTCCCCGTCTGCATTGGAGAGGCAGAATCCTGTAAGCCCGTCCCGTACGCTCTTGACTGTCATGCAGATCTCATATGCGTCCGGCATCTTGCGCTTTTCAGCGAGACTGACGGTCACATCCTCGCCTGCAGCCTGGAACCTGTCCTTATGGAGGAAAGGTTTGCGGTTCTGCTCGATTTCACGCACAGGTGACGATTTGAGCCATGTATCCCCGTCCTCGACATAGAGACTGAGTTCCCTGACTGCGGTGTTGGCTCCGCGGAACTGGGACACCGGAAGCACATTCTGGTACTGCCAGTTGCTCATCCATCCGATTGCAAGGGTGCGCCCTTCCACATTTGACCATGTTACAGTGGCGTAGTTGTCCTTGCCCCAGTCCATCCATTTTGTCATGGTCGGAGACTCGTTCACGAATTTCTTCCCGTCGAAACTGCCCACAAAATACTGTGTCGCGCTGCCTCCGAAAGGACCTCCCGGATTGATGTTGCAGATGAGCACCCATTTCTTCATGTCAGTGCCTTCTACAGGAAGTTCCACGAGGTCGGGGCATTCCCACACTCCTCCGTGGGCCCCCTGCCTGAGGCCGAAACTGCTTTCTTCCTTCCATTCTTTCAGATTGGATGACGAGAATATCTTCATCTCCTGTCCCACTGCCAGCATCATCACCCAATGTTTTCCCGGAGCGTACCAGAACACTTTAGGGTCTCTGAAATCCCTTGCTTCGGATGTCAGGACAGGGTTGCCTTCATATTTGGTGAAAGTATATCCTCCGTCAGTGCTGTAGGCAATGCTCTGGCTCTGTGCGTCTCCCCAAGGGGTCGGTTTGGCAGAAGTGTACAGGGCCACGACCGCTCCCTCTCCGAATCCTGCCGTGTTGTCCTTGTCCACGACGCACGAACCGCTGAATATCGTGCCCCATGCGTCAGGAGCGATTGCTATGGGTTCATTTTTCCAGTGGATGAGGTCGGTGCTGGTGGAATGTCCCCAGTGCATGTTGCCCCAGGTGCTTCCGTACGGATTGTGCTGGTAGTAGAGGTGATATACCCCGTCCTTGTAGAACATCCCGTTCGGGTCGTTCATCCATCCGTAGGCAGGGGTATGGTGGATTGCAGGTCTCCATTTCTCTCTGTTGGAAGAGTCGAATTCGTCCGACAGGGAAATGTGTTTCCAGCAGATGGAAGGTGCGGGCATGCCCTGGACATCGATTCTGACGCTTTCCCCAGCAAATGCGGAAAGGTCGAGCGGCACATAATAGTCCACCTGTTCCCTTGCCAGCCTGATATTTACAGGCTGGCTGGAAACATATTCATTGTCTTTTACAATGTAGATTTTCCCTTCAGGAGCATTGTCCTGCACAGGGAGCAGAAGATATTTCCCGGCACATGGGATGTCAATGATGTTCTGCTCATTGGCAAGATGCTTCACCTTCAGCCCTGGCTCCGCGTCAGAGAGAGCCGGGAAAAGGAGGCATGCCATGCCGAGACATGCCGCCTTCAGGATATTCGAGAAATGCTTTCCCATAATCAATAGTATTTGACTTCAATGTCGCTGACAGTGATGTTGCCGCCGTAGCAGTTGATGGACCAGCAGTTCTTCTGGGTGCCGTAGATACGGTTGGTGTAGGCGAGTACATCGTTTACATACACTGTGCAGACGGAATTGTCGGTGCATACTGTCACATTGTAGACATAGTCTGCCGGAGTGTCGAAAACATAGCTGTCGATACCGTTGACAAAGCCGATTCCACCTTCTTCCGCAAAGTTAAGCTTTCTTTTTGTATCTGATTCGGGATTCATCACCATCGAGTAGAATTTTTCAGAATCAGTTCCTCTGGCGAAAGAGAAGCCGAACTTGTCGGAAGCTGATGCAGTGGTGACAGTGAATTTGAGATGGTTGTGGACATTCAGCCTGCTGAGAAGCATATATGAATTACCTGAAAGTTTGAAAGTCTTCCCTGAGACATCAGTCCCGACGGTCACTGCCTTGCTGTCAGATGTCACAGCCCCTGCGTCCTCAGCACTGAGAGCCATCACTTTCACTTCCTGTGATGATGTGTATTTGGCTTCTATGGCAGCGACAGGACCGAGGGTGAGTGTGCCGTCTTCATGCTGGATAATCTTCTGCGCAACCAGGTTGCCTCCCCATGACGGCTCTGCAGGAGAAGCTCCTACATCGGTGTTGTTCTGTCCAGGGCGGTTAGGGCACCATCCCCAGATGTACCTGTTCTCTCCGTCCGAAGCGGTCTTGCCGGCATAGAATGCCCTTGCGTCGAGGAAACCTTCATGGCTGTCAGGCCATATCCCTGCGTCATTCGCCGTGCAGGCTTTCAGCTCATCGAGGGTCTTGCCCTTGAAATACTGCACCTTGCGGATAGCCGCATGTTTTTCGGAATAAACTAGATACCACCAGCCTCCCATCTTGAAGAGGTCAGGACATTCGTAGAAGCGGTCCCACATCATTGTCATGAACACTCCTGCACTTGTCCATTCTTTCAGGTTGTCGGAGATGAATTCGGCTATCGTGCCTTTCCCGTTCTGGTATGTGGAGACGAGCATATGCCATTTGCCGTCCTCGCCTTCGTATCGTCATCGCTGCATTGCGACACACCTATTATATAATCGGTTTTCCTTTCCGAACAGGAGCATGTCAGGAGCGCGGTCAGCAACAAGATGGTTATCGGCAGTTTTCTCATGTTATCTTTTCTCCAGTGGCGGATGTATACATCCGTACAAAATTAACAAAATATTTGTACTTTTGCGCCGCGAAGCTGATGCAGCCGCATTCAGGTAAACTTAAATTTATTCACAATGGGTGGTTTCTTCGGAACAATTTCAAAAGAGAAATGCGTGAACGATCTGTTCTACGGCACTGACTATAACTCACATATGGGTACCAAGCGCGGAGGTCTTGCAACCTACAGCAAGGAGGACGGTTTCCAGAGGTCCATACACAATCTGCAAAGCGCATATTTCAGGAGCAAGTTCGAGGACGAGCTTGACAAGTTCAGCAAGGGGACTTCGGGAATAGGGGTGATCAGCGATACGGACCCCCAGCCTATAGTGATCAATTCCCATCTCGGGAAATTCGCCATAGTCACAGTGGCAAAGGTCGTGAACATGCAGGAGATTGTGGATGATCTCCTTTCGAAGAACATGCATTTTGCAGAACTGAGTTCCGGTGACACCAACCAGACGGAACTGATAGCCCTTCTGATAACGCAGGGAAAGGATTTTGTGGATGGCATCGAGAATGTGTTCAGGACAGTCAAGGGTTCCTGTTCAATGCTTCTGCTCACCGAGGACGGAATAATAGCTGCAAGGGACAGGCTGGGCAGAACCCCGATTGTGATCGGACGGAAAGAGGGCGCGTATGCCGCCACTAGCGAGTCCTGCAGTTTCCCGAACCTTGATTACGAGATAGACAGGTATCTGGGGCCGGGAGAAATCGTAAAAATATGTCCGGACCATGTGGAGCAGCTCCGCAAACCCGAGGAGAAAATGCAGGTATGTTCTTTCCTGTGGGTATATTACGGATTCCCGACCTCAAGCTACGAGGGCCGGAATGTGGAGGAGGTCAGGTTCACCAGCGGGCTGGAGATGGGACGGCAGGACACTTCCGAGGTGGACTGTATCTGCGGTATCCCTGATTCCGGTGTCGGGCAGGCGCTTGGCTATGCTGAAGGCAAGGGAGTGCCGTACCACAGGGCGGTCACCAAATATACCCCGACGTGGCCGCGCAGCTTCACCCCGAGCAACCAGGAACTGAGGTCGCTGGTGGCCAAGATGAAACTGATCCCTAACAGGGCAATGCTCCAGGGCAAGCGCATCCTGTTCTGCGATGATTCAATTGTGAGGGGTACCCAGCTCAGGGACAATGTCAGGATATTGTTCGACTACGGTGCCAGGGAGGTGCACATGAGGATAGGCTGTCCTCCTCTTATCTATGGCTGTCCGTTTATTGGCTTCTCCGCGTCCAAGACTGATCTGGAACTGATATCCAGACGGATAATCAAGGATTTCGAAGGGGATCCGGACAGGAATCTTGAGAAATATGCGACGACAGGCTCGCCTGAATATCAGCGGCTTGTGGATGAGATAAGGCAAAGGTTCGGATTGACTTCCTTGAAATTCAATACGATAGAGACGCTGGTCAAAGCGATAGGGCTTCCGAAATGCAAGGTATGTACCCATTGCTTCGATGGTTCCAGCTGTTTCTGATATATGTGCCGGATGACAGCTGCCTGCTGCCGTCGTTGACTGGTTTGAAGTCTTGTTAATGGTTGATATCACGATGAAAAGGTTTATTTTCGGAATATGCGTGCTTTTTGCCGCGTTGTCCGTGTCTTTGGTGTCAGGGATGGCACAGGAGAAGGCCGTACAGGAAAAGTCAGTATCTGCCGATGCACCCGGCGGCTGGAATGATGGCAGAATCAGGATTGTAGCCCACAGGGGCTACTGGAACTGCGAAGAGGCCGGATATGCCAGAAATTCAGTGGCAGCATTGAAATGTGCCCAGAAGGCAGGTTTCTGGGGCAGCGAGTTCGATGTGAATATGACATCGGATGGATATCTGCTTGTGTACCATGACAGCACAATCGGCGGAAAGCCCATTGACAGGACCCCCTATTCGGAATTCAAGGATGTGAGGCTCGAGAACGGGGAGAAAATACCTCTGGTCGATGACTACCTGAAGCAGGCCCTGAAACATCCCGGGACCGTCCTTGTGTATGAACTTAAGACGCATTCCTCTCCTGACATAGAGTCGAGACTTGTCGGAAGGACGGCTGACAAGCTCAGGGAATACGGCCTGTACGATCCTGACAAGGTCATTTTCATTTCATTCAGCAAGTTTATATGCGACAAGATAGCGGCGGAGATGCCTGGGTTCGTATGCCAGTATCTGGGGGATGACCGTTGCCCTGAAAGTCTTTATGAAGATGGTATAAACGGAGTCGATTACCATTTCAGTGTATTCTATTCCCATACCCAATGGCTGGAACAGGCAAGAAATCTCGGAATGTCTGTCAACTGCTGGACTGTCAATGAAGTCAAGGATATGCAGAATATGGCAGGACTTGGTGTGGACTGCATCACCACCGACAGACCGATGGACCTGAGGCAGGAGCTCAAGACCGCATCCGTCGAAGAAGTGATGTCATTCTGAGCAGGAGGGCTGAAGGGAATCATTCGTCCTCCAGCCCGAATTCATCCGCAAAGTCATCTGCTACATCATCCGGCACATCGAAATCCAGGGAATCCCACAGCGACTCCATCTGCCGCCTGTCCTTTTTGGTAGGTCTTCCGCTGCCTGGATCCCTCTTTAGGAAGAATGTCTCTACAGGATGCCTGAGCTTGTCCAGCTCCTCCTGCGGGGTAATGTTCTCTGCATATTGGGACACCAGTCTGGCCCCGACCCTCTTTTCAGTCAGGGCTATGACTTTATAGCTGTACTGCACCGCGCCTTTCCTCGCAGAGACGACATCTCCGGGCTTTACGGTCTTAGATGGCTTGACATCATTGCCGTTAAGCCTCACCTTGCCTCCTTTGCAGGCATCTGTCGCGTCACTGCGTGTCTTGTAGACCCTGATCGCCCACAGATATTTGTCTATCCTTGTCTCGTCTGCCATGACTTATAATGATATCACTGCCCCGTGAGGGAAATGCCGTCCGGAGCAGGGATGATATGACTATTCTGCCGGATCTTCCCTGTCGATACCCTCGTAGTCCTCTCCTTCGAGATAAGGTTCTGTCTCCGGGTTGATGTAGCTGTCGACCTCTTCCTGCCTTTCCACCATGGCTTCGACCAGCAGGGTGTCCCTTTCTGTAGGGACAATTGTGAAGTCCGGCATGTCTGCAGGAACAAGGACAGTGTCGCCTTTGTGTACCTCTGTGGATTCTGTAGTCCTGCCTCCTTTCCCGTCAGGGACGGACACCTGGATGGAGGCGCCTCCTTCTATGCACATATAGATGAGAAATCCGTTGAACTTCTCTTTGGAAATCTGGAGAGGGGTGCTGACCTTCATCTCGTTTACCGTGAACTGGGGACATTTCGCAAGTTCACGCACAGGACTGTCGTTTCTGTATTCATCTCCCCAGAGCGGGCCTTTTATGAAAAGGCTCTCATCGAATTTGCTGTAGTTGATCAGGTCGATTGCCTCATCAAGATGCATTTTCCTCGCTGTCTTTGGGTTGAATTCCCGTCCCCAGTCATAGAGCCTGAAAGTGAGGTCTGAAGATTCCTGTATTTCGGCTATGAGAAGTCCTCCATCAGCGGCATGTATCGTGCCCGGCACAATGCGGATGGCATCACCTTTCTTAGGGTGAAGTACATTGAGTACTTCCTCTACAGTCCCGTTATGACAGCGGTCGTAGAGCTCCTGTGCGGAAATCTCCCTGTTGAATCCGGCATATACCTTCGCGTCTTCGGCAGCATCGAGCACATACCATATCTCGCTCTTGCCGAGGGAGTCGTATCTCTGTTCCGCGACCTCATCATCCGGATGCACCTGCACGGACAGTTTGTTCTGGATGTCGAGGAACTTGATCAGCAGAGGGAACTGTCTTCCGTACCGGTTGTAGACATCTTCTCCGACGATCCTGTCCAGGTATGTCTCCATCAGCTCGCTTATGGTGTTCCCTGCCAGCCACCCGTTGGCAACCACGGAATCCTGTACGCCCATATCAGCGATTTCCCAGCTTTCTCCGATGGCTTCATCTGCGGTGAGCTTCCTTTCGCTGCCGTCTTCTCCGGCCTCGTAGAATTCCTTTCCGAGTTTCTTGATAAGGTTCGAGCCTCCCCATACTCTCTTTGATGGTATAGGAATGAATTTCAGTGGGTATAACTGTTTCTTTGTCTCCATTGTTTTCTGCCGGAATCCGGCCCTCCGTTTAATCCGTCTGCAAATATAGGAATTGTTTTGAAATTTATCTGACGAATCGGCATCCTTGTCCGTCCCTATGCCCTGCCGGTTCCGCGATGTCCTTTCCTGTCCCTGAAAGTTCTGGTCAGTTTGTGTTATTGTATGACAAGAATGTGTTATGGTGTTGTCTTCCGTTCTGACTATATTTGCGGAATAACCATAATACAGATGAAACATCCACTGACCATTCTGGCGGCAAGTCTGTCTCTTGCGCTGTCAGTCTCTCTCCACGCAGCTCCGGCCTCTTATGGCGACCGGTACAGGTTCACCCATATAGACCGTTCCTGGGGGCTGTCATACAATGCAGTGAAATGTATGGCGCAAGACAGCAGGGGATTTGTCTGGATAGGTACCTACAAGGGCCTGAACAGGTATGATGGGGTCAGGATCAAGAGCTACGACAGGCTGGATATGGGAGTGGATTCTGACTATATCAATGTGCTTGCCGAGGATTCGGCCGGAAATATCCTCATAGGGACTGACAACGGCATTGTCATATATGACTATGTATTGGATGATTTCCGCAGACCTGCCGGATCGGACATTCTGGACGACAGGGTGTATGACATCTGTATGGATTCGGACGGGACAATGTGGATAGGCTCGCGTTCACAGGGTCTGTTCAGATATGATTCCGGGACGGATGAGCTGTCTGCGGCGACTGTCATCCGGGAGGATGGCTCTGTTCTGGACAATGTCTACAGGATTGCCATAGACAGCAACGACAGGATGTATATGGCCTCGTATTGCGACAATATATACTGTATGGATATCGGTGCGGTCAGTGCGCCGGTGAGGCTCGTGGTCGAATGTCCTGATTTTTTTGAAGGGGATGATGTGGAGGGGCTGTGTGTCAGTCCGAGGGCCGATTATCTGGTATATGTGGCCAGCAAACGCCACGGGCTGTGCGAGGTGAATACTATGACCGGGAAGGTGAAGATGCTCCACGCCATATCGGCGGACTCGAGACCTGTCGGACTGGATATCGGGGGGAAGGACCTTTGGCTTTCCACCACATCCGGGCTGGTCCGGTACGATATTGCAGTTGGCAGCTGCTCTGCCCTGAGGCAGGACAGCAATGACAGGTTTTCCCTGTCGGATGACTATGTCAACTGCGTGCTCATCGATGACAGGGATGGGCTGTGGGTGGGGACTGCATACCACGGGGTCAACTATCATGGTGTGCATCAGGATCTTTTCGGCAAATTCTACAGGACAGATGATGGGGAGAGTCTGGAAGGCAGCGAAGTGTGCGATTTCGCCCAGGATGGGGATGGCAATGTGTGGATTGCCACCGAGCGCAAGGGCCTGTTTCTGTATTGCCCTGAGACAGACCGGCTGACGGCATACAGGCTGCCGATCCGTCTGGACCATATAAATGCCCTCTACTGCGATGGGGACTGGTTATGGCTGGGCTATCACAACGGTATCTGCCGGATGAATCGGCGTGACAGGTCTGTGGTGTCATATCCGCATTTCAGCGTCTCGGATGTAGATGTCGACAACAGAGTGCTGGACATATTCATGTCTTCCGATGGGCTGCTGTATGTGTGTACATCGATAGGGATGATGAAATACGATTCTGCGCTGGATTCGTTCTGCAAGGTGGAGTGTCTCGGAGATGGTGCTATAGAACATGTCCTCGAGGATGGCAGAGGCACCATCTGGGTGGCTTCCTACAGTTCGGGTGTGTATGCGTATGACAGGTTCGCGGACCGGGTCGCAGGGCACTGGTGTGTCCGCGATGGAGATGGCAGCATTCCGGAGATGACCTCATCGGTCTGCATAGATGAGGATGGTCAGGTGTGGATTGTCGGGTTCGGCTCAGGTTTCTTCAGGTATGACCAGAAGAAAAAGGATTTCGATGCTTACGACAGGGCGGGCTATCCCGCACTGCCTACGGACATATTCTTCTCTGCGCTTCCTGATGACAACGGCAATCTATGGCTGTCTTCGGACAGGGGGCTGGTGAGATTCGACAGGAATACAGGTTCTGTAGCGGTCTACAATGTCCTGTCCGGGATTCTGGATGATGATTTCAGGAAGTCTTGTATCCGTCTTGGAGATGGGTCGATGCTTTTCGGCTCATCCGATGGTTTCATCCGCTTCTCTCCCGGTGATTTCCGGACAGACCTGCAGCCTGTGGAAGTGTCTGTGACGGATTTTCTTGTAGGTGACATGGCGGTTGTCCCGTCGGAGTCAGGCCCGGTGGACCGTAACATAGACATAGCCGGCCATGTGAGACTGGAGGCTGACAGTAATTCTTTCGGTTTTCGTCTGGCTTCGCATATATCCGGTTCCCTTGCCGGAGGTTCTGTCAAATGTATGCTTGCAGGGTATGACAGTCTCATGGTGGATGTCCCATCGAACATGGAGGTGTACTGGTACAATATCCCTCCCGGAGACTATGTATTCAAAGTCGTTTCATCAGGACAGAACGGTCTGACTACGGCAGCGCATAAGGATATACGGGTCGAGATTCTTCCGGAGTTCTGGCAGTCCCGTACCGGGATTGCGCTTATTGTCGCCATGTCGATTGCCGTATGCGTGGCAGTGTTCATTATGATATATATGAGGATGGAGCAGAGGCACCGTTCGGCGCAGGAAGAGATGGAGAGGAGGAAGGAAAAGGAGATGCTTCAGGAGAAGATGTCATTCTTTTCCAACATAGTGCATGAAATCAAGACTCCGCTTACCCTGATCCGCACCCCGCTCCAGAACATCATGGCATCAGGGGTTCCTGCATACATGAAGGAGGAGCTTGCCATAATCGCTAACAGCACCGACTGTCTCGACAGGCTGGTGAAGGAGCTTCTGGACTTCATCAGAATCGAGAAGCACGGCTATGTGCTGGAGTACAGGAACATCGATGTCATTGACAGGATAAACTACATGTTATTCAACTTTTCGGAGACCGTGAAGAACCGTAACCTCAGGATGACATTCTCGCATGGTATGGACAGGCTGGAGGTCGCAGTGGATCCAAAGGCGCTTGACAAGATTCTCAACAATCTCCTGCACAATGCTGTCAAATATGCCGGTTCCTGGATATCCCTGACAGTGGAGGCCGCTGGAGGTAACATGACAGTGACTGTCGCCAATGATGGAAAGCCGATTCCCCAGGAGCGGCGTACCGAGATTTTCAAGCCGTTCGTACAGTTCAGCGAGGATCCGGGATATTCCGGAAGTTTCGGCATCGGGCTTTCTTTCGCGAGGATGCTCGCGGAGCTTCACGGCGGATCTCTTGTCCTTGCCGATGGCAGGAAGACAGCCTTTGTACTTACGCTTCCGCTCAAGAGTCTCCGGGACAGGCAGCCGGAGCAGCCAGAGGAGGGGACCCTACCGGATGATGCTGACAGGAGCCTGCCTCTGCTGCTTCTTGTGGAAGACAACTATGATCTCCAGGCATATCTGAAAAGAAAACTTTCCGTCAGGTACAATGTCATCACTGCGGATTCGGGAGAGAAGGCACTGTCGCTCATAGGGAAGCATAAGGTGGATATGATACTGACCGATATAGTGCTGCAGGGTATGGATGGGGTGGAGCTGTGCCGTAGGGTGAGCAGGGATATGGAGACATCGCATATTCCCGTGATAGTGCTTTCCGCGATATCATCTGTGGATGTCAAGGTAAGGGCGATGGAGAGCGGGGCTGTCAACTATATAGAGAAGCCTTTTACGATGGATTATCTTATGGCGTGTATCTCCGGAGTGCTGGACAAGCGCAGGCAGCTCAAGGAGGCATTGAGAAACGAGCCGGCCTCGGTCGTGGATATGGCTCCGTTCAATCTAGTGAGCCGTGATGAGGCTTTTCTGAAACGGCTGGAGGCTGTTGTGGGCGAGAACATGTCCAATTCTTCCTTCTCGGTGGCCCGGCTCGAGGATGCGATGTATATGAGCCGGAGTTCTCTGACGAGGAAGATGAAAGGTCTGCTGAACACAACGCCGGTGGAATATCTGCGTGCACGGCGGCTGTCGGTTGCGGCAGAAATGCTCAAGTCGGGCAAATACCATATAAATGAAGTATGCTATGCGGTGGGGTTCGCCTCCCCGTCCTATTTTGCAAAATGTTTCAGGGCAATGTATGGCAAGCTGCCTGGAGAATATGCGGAGACATCCGGACCGGATGCTGTTGAAGGCGATGACAAAAGCATCTCGCCAAAAGATGATACAAACTAATCTGCCGCTTGGAAACATTGCTGTATTCGCCGGGACAAGTGTTACATTTGTCTTAGAAGCCGGACAGAGAACCGGATTGTTTAACCGCAAAGGCCTGTGGAGGAATTGCAGGCTGAAGATAACACTGAGACGAGATGAAATTGAGATTGGCGTTGACCATCGTATCGGCAGCCCTGGCTGCCCAGGTATGCCTTTGGGCTGACAATACAGCGGAAGACACTACCGGTGTACAGCACGGGCCGGTGAAGATGTGGGAAGGGACAGTGGAACTCCCGACCTACAGGGTGAACGCACCGGAGAAGGCTCCATTGTTTGAAAGGGATTTCGCTTATCAGAGGGCGAAGAGAAGTGTCTATCCATATCCTATGAATGACAATCCAACGGATGTCAGGGTGGATTCTCTGCACAGAGCCGTGTTTCTCGAGAATGACTGGTTGAAGGTATGTATTCTTCCGGACATAGGAGGGAGACTTTTCTATGCGACCGACAAGACCAACGGATACGAGATATTCTATCGCCAGCATGTTATAAAGCCAGCCAATGTCGGGATGCTCGGGGCGTGGATAAGTGGCGGTGTGGAATGGAATGTGTTCCATCATCACAGGGCCACGAGCCAGTATCCTATAGATTACCGTATGGTGGACAACGGGGATGGCAGCAAGACCGTATGGGTGGGTGAAGTGGAGAGAAGACACAGGATGAGCTGGGCGATAGGCATGACCCTGTATCCTGACAGGTCATATATTGAAGTTACCGGACGCTTTTTCAACAATACTCCTGACCGTAATTCAATGCTCCACTGGAACAATGTGGCCACGCACGCCAACGAGGACTACAGGATAATATTCCCGGAGAACACGGAGTTCGGCACCTACCATCACAAGAACAGTTTCCTGAGGTGGCCTGTCGCTGACGGCCCGTATTGCGGCAATCCGGACTATGAAGGCAAGGATGTGAGCTGGTGGAAGAATCTCCCTGCTCTCACCGGAGGTTCCGTGTTCGTATATGACCTCAAGGATGACTTTATCGGAGGATATGACTACGGACGGGATGCGGGCACGATGCTGGCGGCAGACCATCACATAAACAAAGGCGGGAAGTTCTGGACCTGGGGCAATATGAACTATGGACATGCCTGGGACTGCGAGACCCTGACTGATTCAGATGGACCGTATGTGGAGCTGATGACAGGTGCATATTCGGACAACCAGCCCGACTACTGCTGGATCAACCCGTACGAGACGAAGGAGTTCACCGCATGGTGGTACGGCATACGGGATCTGGACAATGTCAACAGGGGTAACAGGGAGGCTACGGTCAATATGGACATATTTCCGGATGGAACGATACATATAGCCGCCAATGTGACTTCAGTGCGGAACGGCGCAAGGGTTATGGTGTCCGGAAAGGATGGGAAAGTGCTGTATGACAGGAGTGCGGATATGGCCCCGGACCGACCTTTCTCTGACAGTTTCAAGGTCTCTGCCGAAGATGTCGCGGAACCATCAGAGGTGACGATGACCCTCTGCTCTGCTGACGGGGAGGAACTTATCAGTTATCATCCGTACAGCCTTGACAGGACGGCGCCTGTACCGGAACCGGTAGTCCCTCTCGATCCGGATCCGGGAAGTATAGACAATATCGAGGAACTTTATTATCTCGGTATGAGAAACCTGCAGTTCCATCAGGCCCATGTTGATCCGAACATCTATTTCAGTGAAGTCCTCAGGCGCGATCCTGGTGATGTCCGCTCCAATACACAGCTCGGGATATATTACCGTAGGAACGGGGACTTTGAAAGGGCTAAAATGCATCTCCGGAAAGCGCTCGAAAGGCAGACGGCCAGCTATACCAGACCGGAAGACGGGGAGTCCATGTACAATCTCGGACTTGTGCTCAAGGCGGAAGGATGTTATGATGCGGCAGTTGATACTCTCTACAGGGCCGCATGGGACTATGAATATGCTTCAGCCTCATATTTCCAGCTGGCGCAGATATCTTCCATTGCAGGAGACCGTAACAAGGCCATGCAGCAGGTTGAGATGTCCATTTCCTATAACGGGATGAATATAGATGCCATGAATCTGCATACCACCCTGTTGAGATATTCCGGCAGGAATGATGAAGCTGTGGGGCAGGCATCCGAGGTGCTTTCCCTCGACCCTCTGAACTATTATGCGATGCGTGAGCTTGTCCTGCTCGGCAGGGAGTCGCAGGACAGTCTTGCCGAGCTCCTCAGAGGCGACAGCGAGTCATATATCGAGCTTGCGCTGTATTATCTCAACAATGGTTTTGCCGGGGATGCGGAATCTGTCCTTCTGGCATCAGAAGCAGTCTCTCCTTATCCGACGGCAGAATATTATCTCGGTTATCTGGCAGATGCTGCCGGAGACAGAACAGAAGCGGAGAAATGGTTTGCAAAGGCTCAAGCCGGAGATACCGGCTATGTATTCCCGTTCAGGTCCGAGACCGTGAAAGTCTATGAGAAAGCCCTGGAGTACAATCCGCAGAGTGCGGTCACATGGTATTATCTGGGCAATCTGTATTATCACAGACGGCCGGACAAGGCTCTTGATTCGTGGATGAAAGCGGTGGAGCTTGAGCCGGATTTCGCAATGGCACTCCGGAACATAGGCTGGTACTGGAGATTCAAGGATGAATACACCGGGAACAAGGATATGGAGGACTACATCAGGGCAGCGGACTTCTACAGGAAAGCCATAGCTGCGGACAAGGATGGCAATGCCATTTTCCTGGCCGAATGCGATGAGATTCTCGAACAGGTCAATGCTCCTCTTGAAGACAGGTACAGTCTTTTTGAAGGACGGGAGGGCCTTTACGGAAGGCGCTACGATTCCGAGACCAGGGCGATAAGGCTCAGAATTCTGCTCGGAGAGTACGAACAGGTACTGGAACCTCTTCTGACACGGTTCTATCCGAGACGGGAACATATCGAGGACCTGCATGACATCTATGTGGATGCCTGCCTGCTGTCCGGATTGAAAGCCTGGTCCGACGGAGATGATGCAAAAGCTCTCAGGTATATGCTTATGATGAATGATTATCCTGAAAACCAGGGATATGCACATCTTGAGTATTATGCGCGGGATGCGCAGGTCTATTATAATATCGGGCTTGCATACGAGAAGACAGGTGATATGGACAGTGCCATGGAATATTACAGGAAGGCTGCCGGAGTTGAGGTGAAACCTGCAGACGGAATGTATAACTACGAAAAGACTCTGGCCATGCGCAGGCTCGGGGCAGATGAGAGCGAGATACGCACTATCCTTGAATCTACGCTTGAGTATGCACAGGCCAGTGTCACGGACAGTGTGGACCGGTTTTTCGAGAGCTTTGACTATGGCCCGTGGCCCGAAGACATCAATACCAGGGCATGGTACACACAGGGTATAGTCTACAAGGCTTTAGGCAAGGAGCGCAAGGCAGGGCAATGCTTTATGGAGGCTCTCGAAGAACGTAACGGTAACCTCTGGGCCAACTATTATCTCGGGAATATACCGATGGATTGAAAATCATAAAAATGCAATGTCTATGTTCAAGCGGCATATAATATTGTCAGGCCTGGCTCTCCTGCTGTCGGCCGGTGTGGATGCGAAGATTTTCAGGCAGGAAGCGGGGAATCTTGTCTTTGCAATCGGACAAGACGCGACAGGTGCCTCATTTGCCGTCAAGGGACATGAGTCTGACGCATCGGAGGATTCTGAATTCTGGAGACTTATCCTTGATGATGGCTTGCGCAGGGAGATACCTGTCATCTCTACGGACCAGACCGGAAAGGTAAGTATGGAAGGAGATGGACTGGTCATCAGGTACGGGAGCCTTGTGTCCGAATATGGAGATACATATCCCGTTTCGTTTACGGTCAATGTACGTAAGGAGGATGGTCTTTTGAAATTCTCTGCAGAAATTGAAAACAATACGGAAAATGTCAGGGTCAACGAATGCTTCTGCCCGATGGCTGATTTCAACGCCATATCTGGAGACAAGTCAGAAGATGTGCTGTATTGGCCTCAGGGACCGGGCGAACGCTATGTCAATCCGTGGAAACTGCTTGAAGACAAGGCCCCGTATTATTATGCCCATGATGAATATGAGACTTATATGAATCTTGTATATCCCCGTGCATCGATGAGCTGGTATGGTGTCGAGTCAGGTGACAAGTTTCTGTATTTTGCCAGATATGACAAGGATATGAGACAGTGTCTTCTCAGCATAAGACACCGGATAGACGATACCAATCTGACATTTACGGTGGACCATTTCCCGATGGCGAGGTCTGGAGAAAAGGTAGATGTTCCGGCTTCAGTCATTGGAGTGATAGATGGAGATTGGAGAGATGGGGCGGACATCTACAGGGCATGGGCTGATTCGAGTTTCTACAAGGCACCGGAAGTGGCTCCATGGGTCAGAAGAATGACGGGGTTCCAGAGAATCATAATGCGTTCACAGTACGGCCTGGACTATTATAAGGCAGAGGATCTGCCGGCAATGTATGAAGCTGGGGCGAAATATGGTATCCGCACGCTTTTCCTGTTCGGCTGGTGGAAAGGAGGGATGGACCGGGATTATCCGTATTACGATGAACCGTATCCCGGAGCGTTCAAGGAGCTTGGGGACAATATCCGCAAGGTGCAGGAAATGGGCGGGAGAGTGATACTGGAATGCAACTGCCATTTCCTCGATCCGCAGGTGGATTATTACAGCAAGTTCGGCCATGAAGTGGAGATTCTTGACATAAACGGGGATCCTG
Organism: uncultured Bacteroidales bacterium; assembly: GCA_944325435.1. Classification (GTDB taxonomy): domain Bacteria; phylum Bacteroidota; class Bacteroidia; order Bacteroidales; family UBA932; genus Cryptobacteroides. Next base: position 103,483 of record CALVAC010000004.1, read on the forward strand.
TCCCGAAAAGTTTTGTCTATCAAGGCCGGGGCGAATTGAGGGAGAAACTGGGAGCGAAACTGTTCTATCTTGCGTGTGCGGGGACTCAGAGATGGAGAAACCAGTTGATGAGCCAGCTCAGGCTTATGGACAGCATGGGGCCTGACTGCCTGTTCATAGACTGTTATGGATTCTGTCCGTACCAGCCTTGTTTTAACCACAGCCATGAACATGGCTACAGGGTGGATGAAGAATGGAAGTACCATAGGATTTTTTTCAATGATGCAGTGCGGTTCTGCAATGATAATGGCCGGGTGCTTGCCACGGAGGGTGTCACGGATCTTGCCGGAGCATACAACCAGTTCCTTCATGGGAATATCGGTGCTGATTTCAAGATAAAGAGCAATGCATATCCGCAGATGTTCCGTTATACATTCCCGGAGGTAATCACGACCGTGAGGAACATATACTCATCTCAGGGCGACTATGAGCGTCAGTTCAGGAATGCCCTGACAATGGGTATGAGGCTCGATGCCCAACTGTGGGTATGCAGGGCGGATATAAGCAGGGATCCGGCATACGCAAAGGCTGTAGGTGAGTACACGGCCCTGCTTGACAGGTACGGGGAATTCTTCTATGATGGGAAATTTACCGTGATAGACCGGTCCGAACTGCCATACAATATCAAACGCACGGAATGGTATAGCAAGGATGGCAGCAAGGTTATGAGGGTTCTGTACAATTCCACCGGCAGGACAATATCGGAATACTGTGGAGTGACTCTCGGTCCGGGAGAGATAAGGTTCGATATATTCAATGCGGATGATTATTGCAGGTAATGGGAAAAGATCTTTCATATCTGTGCCTGAAGGTCTGGATGATGGCGGTCCTGTCGCTTTCTGCGGGGCCCGTGTCGTATGCAGTGGATAGACAGGCTCCTGAAAACGATGAGTTCGATGTATTCCTCCTGATAGGGCAGTCGAACATGGCTGGAAGGGGCTGGCTCTTCCCTGATGACACTGCGGTGATGGAGGGCGTATTCATTCTTAATGACAGGGATGAGGTCGTCCCCGCTACCGAACCGCTGAACAGATTTTCCTCGGTCAGGAAGAGACTCTCGCTGCAGAAGATGAATATCGGCGGGTCGTTCGGAAGGTCGATACATAAGCATACCGGCAGGAAGGTCCTGCTTGTCGTGAATGCACGGAGCGGGACATCTGCCCGTCTGTGGAGACCGGGAGCTCCGGGGATAACGGCCAAAGAGGGAGATGATGATCTTCTCATGGACGGGCAGAAATTCCCTCCGTTGTACGATGAGGCTGTCAGACGTACCAGGAAAGCCTGCCGCTATGGACAGCTGAAGGCTATCCTTTTCCATCAGGGAGAGGCGGATGCCTATCCGAAATATGCTCCGCAGTGGCCGGGAAAGGTGGCTGATATCGCAGAATCGCTGAGAAAGGACCTTGGGGCCGATGTCCCGTTCATTGTCGGAGAGGTGAGCTACCATATCCCGAATTCAGCCGTCATCAACCCTTATATTCGTGACATATCATATGTGGTGCCTGACAGCGGATGGGTAAGTGCGGAAGGTTGCAATGCCAACAGGGACAGTATCCATTTCAGCCGTCAGGGTGTGACCTTGCTTGGCGAGCGGTATGCAGAAAAGGTTTTGGAAATGGTCTATGGGCAGGACATATACGCGGAGGAGGACAGCACCGTAACTGCACCGGAAGGTATGTACACTATATCGGATTTTGACCGTACAGTTGTGGATTTCGATGGAGAGGAGACATATTGCGTGACCTTGAATCCTGTAAAGGATACGGTCAATACATCAGGAATATGCGGCAAAGCCGTATCGTCCAGGCGGAGGGCGGCTGCGGTATCCTGTTCCCTGACAAGACCTGTGGATTTCACGCGGAGTACGGAAATCCGCCTCAAAGTGATTTCTCCTGATGCAGGAGAGAAAGTGTTCCTGTCCCTGTCTCCGTCAAGGCCGCGTCCGCAGGCGGCACCTGTGACATTGTCGTGCGAGACTTCATCTGGCAAGGTATGGGAAGAACTTGTCTTTGACTGCTCCGAGGTCGCTGAAACAGGTTGCAATTATTATCAGAGACTTACTGTAACCTTCGGTTCCGGTTCGGGCAAAAGGAAGGACTGGTATTTTGATGACCTGATGATTCCGGATGATGACCTGTCCGGACTTTCCCTGTTCAGGAGGATAGCCGAACCGATGTTGCCTGACCCTTCTGTGCCTTGGATGAGCAATTCCATCGCCAACCCTGATTTCCTTACGCCAGAAGAGTCCCCGGATGGGAACTGGTGGCTGTTCGTACGGGGAGGGGATGGCTCACGTTCGCATCTTGGCATATATACCCAGGATACGGCAGACTTCAATCCTGCAGGGCCATGGACTTATTATGAGGGCAATCCTGTCATACCGGCCGGCTGGTACGGGGAGGAGGATTGGCAGCAGGCTATTGACCAGTGTCCGGTAATGGGCGATGATGGCAGGCTCTATCTGTTTTACAAAGGGATAAGCAGGGACAGGAAAAATACGGTCCTGGTGGCAGTCTCGGATGATGGCCTTGCATACACCAGACAGGATTCTCCGTGGAAAGAGGATTGCGGAGTGGCGGATGTGGTCAAGTCGGAGGGGAAGTATTATCTTTATGTGTCACGCAGAGTCTATGTGTCCGACAATCCGTTGGATGGCAGAGATGCGGAGATGTATTGGACTCTGGAGAAAGGGACAGGCCCGTCGAACTGCGACTGGTATTCCATTAACGGGCAGAAGATATTCCGTGTCTCCGGTTCTGACAAATGGTTTATGGCATATCAGTGCGGTACATGCAATCCGGATTTCCCTGACAGGTTCCACATAGCCGTGTCGGATGATCTCATACATTGGGACAAGGTAGACAACGGAAGACCGTTCTTCACGAGGGGGGCAAGAGGCGAATGGGACCAGGGGGCGATATGGGCTCCGGCTGTATTTGAATATGATGGCAACCTGTATCTTTATTATGAAGGCTGGGGACGCGAAGGCCATGTCCCTGACAGAGACAGGAAATATTTCCGTCCGGGGCATTCGCAGATAGGGATAGCCGTCTGCCCTGTGGATGAATTCCTGGAATGGTGCGGGCTTGATATGGAACCCGGAAAGAGATGAAAATGTTGAACAATTTTATAATATGGTCATGAAACATTTATTGATATATGCAATCCTGCTGTCCTGTCTGGCGTCTTGCGGACAGACGGCATCGGATGGACAATGGACTCCGCAGCAGGCGAAGGAATGGTATTCAGGGCAGGAATGGCCTGTGGGGTGCAATTATGTGCCATCATACGCCATAAACCAGTATGAATTCTGGCAGGCAGACAGTTTCAGTCCGGAAGTGATAGACAGGGAGCTTGCTCTTGCCGAAAGCATCGGCTTCAACACTGTGAGGATATATCTTCATGAAGGTCTCTGGTATGATGATGCCGAGGGGTTCAAGAGCAGGATTGACCGCTTCCTCGACATTGCGGACAGTCACGGGATACGTGTGGTTGTCACATTCTTCACTAACGGAGGCAACCATGACATCAGCTTTTCCATTGGACCTCAGCCGCAGCCGGCTCCTGGACAGCACAATTCGAGCTGGATACCGAGTCCCGGCAGGCAGGTCATAGATGATCCGTCACAGTGGCCGCGTCTGAAAGCATACGTGCAGGATATCCTGAGAAGCTATGGCGATGATGACAGGATACTGTACTGGTGTCTGTGCAACGAGCCGGAAAATATGAAAGGAGGATGTGATGTGAAAGAGTTCATGCCGGCGGTGTATCGGTGGGCGTGGGAGGTGAGGCCTTCGCAGCCGCTCACATCGCCCGTATGGCAGCGTCCCGGAAAAAACGGCACGGCGACAAAACTGGATATGGTGGCATGGGTCTGCATAAAGTCGGATATCATCACTTTCCACCATTATTCATCGCCGCAGGAGCTGAAAACCATGATAGGGATGCTTTCACGCTTTGACAGGCCGATGGTATGCCAGGAATATCTTGCACGTAATTACGGCAATACCTTCTTCAATATCCTTCCTGTCCTCAAGGAAAACCGTATCGGGGCGATAAACTGGGGACTGGTGAACAACAAATGCAATTTCCATTATCCATGGGATCACAAGGCAGGCGACCCGGAACCTGAGATATGGTTCCATGACATATTCAGGTCCGACTATACTCCGTATGATCCTGCTGAAATCGATTTTCTGAAAGGAATGACTTCAGACAAATAAAATCAGATAAACAGACCAAGACTATGACCGATAAGATAAAACAGCTGATAACCGTATTGCTTGCCGTCTTGCCTGCATTCCTGGCTCTGTCTTGCAGCCTTGAGCAGGAACTGTCTCCGGATGGAGGGCAGGCAGGGCGTACAATCCGTATCGTCACGGCAGATACGGATACGAGGACTGTGATGGGAGAAGAGTCAGATGGGAAGATACCTGTCTACTGGTCGGAAGGGGACCGTATCTCAGTGAACGGGGTGACTTCCTCTCCTCTCGAGGCTTCTTCCGGTTCTTCTTCAGCAGAATTCAAGGTCAGGAATGTAGAGCCCCCGTATACTGTCATTTATCCGGCTTCAGCATACGCAGGTACCGGAGATGATGGACTTGTATCGGTCTCGATACCTTCCGCCCAGCCATATAGCCCCGATTCGTTCGGTGCAGGGGCCGACATACTTTACGGAACTTCTGATGAGGAGGACATCGTGGCTGTAAGCCATCTCTGCGGAACAATCAGGGTGAGGCTGACGGATGACTTGTCCAATACAATAAGAAGCCTTGTCCTTAGAAGTATCGGAGATGATGCTCCGATAGCCGGAATGTTCACTCTTGATATCGCTTCAGGTGAGTTGTCTGCAGCAGGGGAGAATATGAATGAAGTCTCTCTGGAAATACCGGATGAGGGTGTCACCCTCGGTGCGGAGGACAAGGATTTCTATTTCACAATCCCTGCGGGGACTTATCCGGAGGGTTTTGAACTCAGGTTTGAAGATGAAAGGAAGCATGTTCTCAGGCTTTTATGGCTCAGGGAGGCGGAGGGAGCAGAGCCTGGTGTGACGGTTGCCTCCGGCACTCTCGTCTCGTTCGCTTCAAGCGAATACGAGCCGGATTCCCGTGAGATCGTCTCTGCGGAAGACTGGGAGGAATTCGTCTCGGCGTACAATTCAGGAGCAGACGGATGGGAGGAGGAATGGCTCGGCAAGGATGGAGCTGTCAGGATAGGGGCGGACTTTTCCTCTGAAAAGCTCAGCCAGATAGCTGAATTCTCCCATATCCTTGATGGATGCGGACATACAGTCACCCAGACAAGGGCAGCGCTTCCGCTTGTCGGTACACTGCGCGGGACAGTCAGGAATCTTGTCCTTGCAGGGACAATGGAGGCGGAAGACCCTAATGTTCAGGGAGCTGCAGTATTTGCAAGCGTGATAGATGGAGGGGAATTTTCCGGATGTACCAGCGACACTGACATATATGTGTCCGGCGATGCCGCCAAATATGTATCTGCTGCATTCGCTAGGACATTCCGCGGAGGAAAGATAACAGGTTGCACAAATTCCGGAGACATCATAGTCACGATATCCCTGACCCAGGACAGGGCGGTGGCAGTGGCCGGGATAGTGGCGATGACGAGTGCACTTGCATCTCCTGCCGTGATTTCTGATTGTGTCAATGAGGGCGACATATCCGTTATGATAGACAGGGGGACAGCTGGGTCCAATGTCAGACCTGTAAATGCCGGTTATGCCGGTATTGTCAGCAATGTGATATCCGGTGATGCAGAGAACTTTCTGACTCTCGAGAAATGTATCAACTATGGTGATGTGTCTGTATCCTGCACTCAGGATCCGACAAGTTTCAATTCCCTGATGTCAGGATGCGGAGGCATTGTAGGGCTTTGCACCACATTCACTACCACAGGTGCAGGATACAGCGATGCGGATGGCAGCGGAGACAACTGCCGTATGGAGCTTTATGATTGTGTGAATTATGGAGACATATCCAACGGCCTGGTGAGTTCGGATGGATCTACCGGTGTACACAAGGCATTTTCCGGAGGAATAGCTGGAGTGATTGCAGGAACGGCAGGAGCCAGGAGCGTCATGTCCGGATGTGAATCATACTGTTCCGTTCCCGGTTACCAAGGCGCATACAGCCGCTCCTCCCTCGGGACTGTCTATGGCGGTCTGCTGGGAATGGCTGCCGATATAGATATCTCCGGCTGCACGGCCGTAAGCCCTCAGGTAGGCAATCTCATGCGACAGTCTTTTGCGGCCAGTGCCGGGATAGGTATCGCATTCAGGCCATTCTCGATGACAGGATGCAGGATATATGCGGATATCAGCATGATACGTTCCGCAACCTATACCGAGAACAACTACAGCCTCGGGTTTACATTGCCGACTGCAAGCGAAGATGGCAACACTGCCAATGCCGTGCTTGCGGGGTCTTCTGTCACGGACTGCAGTTTCGGAGGGTCGATATCGGTCAATGAAACTCCGGTGACATTCAGCTATACAGGTACTGCTTTCGGAACGATAATCAGGTCGGATTTCACGGCATCATCGTTCTCCGGCTATATACATTCTCTTTCGTACGGTGCGGGAGAAGTCGTCATAGATGGCAATTCATGGTGGGATGGACAGACAGAATAATGCTATGGAAAGATATTTTATGATAATGCTGCTTGCTCTTGTATCCCTTTCCTGTACAAGGGAGGATACAGGTGCTGACATAGACACTTCAGGGTATACCCTGTTTGAAGTGTCTATGGATGATCTCCTTCTGGATACGGCATCTCCATATCAGCTCCCGTGGAAGGAAGGGGACAGGATAGGTGTGTATGGCTCTGAGTCCGGCGACAATGCCGGATTCTGGCTCAAGGAATCTGGCGAGGGGAAGACGGTGGCTGAATTTTACGGCCCTGTTGTCAGAGGGGAGCTTATAACTGCATATTATCCGTGGTCATCCACATACGAGGCTGAAGTGGACAGGATGCCGGTGGACCTTGCACATGTCCAGACCTATAGTACGGATGTATCCCCGGTATCACAGTTCCTCCTGTATTCTGATATGGCGTTTGCAAGGATGGATGTGGATGGGATGCTGGCATTTTGCTATCCTTTCGGCATATTGAGGGTAACAGTGGCTCTGGATGAACCTGTATATATGACAGGAGCCTGTCTTGAGTCAGATACCGGGATTGCCGGAAGAATGGAGGTCAGCCCTGATGGTATGGCCGTCCCTACGGATGTCTCCTCCGGAACCATAACTCTCGATTTTTCGGGAAATGTGGTGGAAAGTGCGGATGGCAACGGCAATGCCTCCCTGCTGTTTGTCCTTCCTGCGGCAAGATATGCGGCAGGAAGTCTCTCTGTTTCCCTTTCTCTGACAGGAGGGGAGAAGATACAGGTGAGTCTGGGAGAAGTGGATGTCCCGAAGGTGTCTGCCTCTGATTTCATGGTGGCGGATGTGGTTGTGGCGACTTCCGGTATCCCGGCGCTTGATGTTGAAGATGGTTATTTTGAATGATGTCGGATATGGAAAGATATTCAATGTTTTTTCTCTCAGTATGCCTGCTGGCAGCCTGTGAGGCAAAGCTGGAGCAGCCCGGGCCTGGAACAGGTCTCGGTGAGATATATCTCACGGCTCCGGCTGGCTCCATGTCTGTATCTGTGGAGCTGGATGGTCTCTGGAGGGTATGGGCCGAAGAGGACTGGATTTCTCTGGATGTCAACGGCAGGGATGGTTATGGAGCCTTCACGTTCTCCTGGTCATCCAATGAATCCGATTTTTCGGAAAGCCGCGTGACCCGTCTAGGACATATCGTGATACAGAGCATCCCGGATATGCGCTCTGATACCCTGTACATCCGTCAGCAGGGGACTCCGGACGGACATGATTATGTTACGAGGCTTTCCGGCGGCTATATCGGGATACCTGATATTTCCCAGGAACGGGTGGATGCCCTATATCTCAATGCGGAAGGCATGTCAATGGAAGAGATTGCCGGTATGGCGGAAGAAGTTGACCTGGCCGCTGTAATCTGTCCGGACGTTTCCACCGCATCAATGCTTGCAACAGCTTATCCCGGCAAGTCTGCATTTGAGGGCAGGCTGCTTTTCCTGTCAATGTCCAGGGATGTGGAGCCGGTGTCCTCGTCTGATGACCCGATGTCACTTGCCGTTTCAATGGATGGAGTGAACTATGTCCTTGCAGACTTCGGAAAAGACCCGGCTGACAGGCTGGCACAGATACGGGCTCTCCTGGACAGCGGGTATAATGTTCCGGGGGCTTCCGCAAGATGGGTCATTGGAGGGTCGTTCTATTACGCCAGCGTGATGGAAGCGGGATATCCCGATACACCTTCGTGGTATCCGGCGAGTCTCCATGATGATGCATTCGCCGCAGATCTCTATGCGTGGGACAACAACCTTGTGGACTGTATCTGGATGGTGAACCGTGGCTGGACTCCGACATATTCTGACGCGCAGGGAGAATGGCGGGCTGATTATGTGTATGCTTCAGGAACAGTATGGAATTCAATGACGGATGTCACCCTTATGACGGATATGGACCATCTGTCACATACACCGGTAAGATTCACCCTAAAATATTGACCGCAATGTACAGGATATTGACTTTTATCATATTTCTAATATTTGTAATCCCTGTCTCCGCGCAGGACATCAGGGTGACAGGGAAAGTCCTGGATGAGAACGGTGATGCCATGCCCGGAGTAGGTATCATAGATTTGTCACGGCCTGCGAACGGGACGGTGAGCGACCGTGACGGAGCGTGGTCCATCACGGTGGACAGGGGCGACACTCTCGAATTCTCTTTTCTCGGATACATGACAGTCGAGGAGCCTGTCAGGGGCAGGTCAAGAATAGATGTGACGCTCGAACCGGAGAGCACGCTGCTGGACCAGACGGTCGTAATCGGCTATGGTACATCGAAGAAACAGGACCTGACCGGAGCGGTGGCCGTGGTGGAGATGGATGATGTCAGGGACAATCCGGTGACATCTGTGGCGGAGGCTCTCCAGGGAAGGGTGGCAGGTGTGGATATCGTCTCGGGGACGGGAGAAGTCGGGGAGGGGACGAGTATCCAGATTCGTGGAGCCAGATCAATAGCGGCAGGCAATGAGCCGCTTATAGTCGTTGACGGGGTTGTTGATGCAGTCTCTGACCTCAATGCGATCAATCCATCCGACATCGTGAGCATATCAGTGCTGAAAGATGTGAGTTCCACTGCCATATACGGATCGCGGGGAGCCAACGGCGTGATTATAGTCACCACAGACAGGAAACCTGAAGGCAATTCCAGCTATGCGGTGACACTGCGTTCAAGTACGGGCTTCTCGAACATAGCCGGTTCCCTTGACCTTATGGATGCTGAAGAATATGCTACATGGCAGAATATGATCAGGATACAGAGAGGCACTGCCGTCAGAACAGAACCCCAGGCATCCGGCTCCTCCTGGGCATATTATAATCCCGCCCTTCTCGGCGAAGGGACGGACTGGGTAAAGGCTCTGTCCCAGACAGGTGTTTACAACAACCAGTATGCTGCGGTGTGGTCCGGCAATGACAACTATCATATATGGGGAGCTTTCGGGTACACATACTACAGGGGCGTGGTACTGGGGTCCTCGTATCACAGATATACCGGAAGAGCGAATGTGGACACAAGGATAGGCAGACGCATAACGGTCGGGGCGAGGTTCAGTCTCACATATTATGATGTCGAGAGGACTCCTGCCATGATCAGCGGAACAAACACCAACGCGGCAATATATCTCAGTCCTCTGCTCGACACGGAGAGCACCTGGAACCAGTATGGATATGAAGACAGTCAGGGGCAGGTGTTCAACAATCCTTATATCAGTGCAATGAACATTGACAACGATGTGGACAAATGGGAGATGAACATCGTCCCGTGGATCAAGGTCGATTTCGGCAAGGGGTTCACACTGAATTCAAACCTGTCATTTACGAGGGACAACCATCTCACTAACTACTATTCTCCTTCATATCTCCCCGTCGCCGAGGCGAGAAAGACCGGAGGTACAGCCCAGAGGGCATACTGGGACCAGCAGAAACTCCTGAGTGAGACTACGCTGAACTACAGGAAATCTATCCGTGGCGGACATGATATAGAGGCTCTGGTGGGATTTACCGCCAGCAGGAGGACACAGGACAATTCGACATACAGGGGGACGGGTTTCATGAATGATGATACGGGATATTACAACATGGGCGGCGCCATGTCCCCATCAGACTATTCCATGTCTTCGTACAGGTATCTCAAGACGACAATGTCTGCTCTTGGCAGGGTGAACTACAATTACGCCAGGAGATATTACCTGACATTTACATTCAGGGCGGACGGGGCATCCAATTTTTCTATGGCGAGGAAGTGGGGCTTTTTCCCGGCTGCCGCCTTCAGATGGTCCGTGTCCAACGAACCGTTCATGAGGGATGTATGGTGGCTGAACGACCTTTCTGTCAGGGTCAGTGCCGGCCGTTCCGGCAATGATGCCATATCCAGCTACTTGTCTATGAATACTATAAGACTGTCTCAGAGTTCCTGGCTATTCGGTGATGACACTTTGCTGTCAAGCCTCCCGGACCGTCTGGCTAACGATTCCCTGACGTGGGAGACTACGGATTCATATAATCTCGGCCTTAATTTTTCAGCATGGCAGTCGAGGGTTAACATAGAGGCGGATGCATATCTTTCCGTGACAAGGGACCTTCTCCTGAGTGTCAGAAATTCCCAGACAACAGGATACAACACCTATTTCGCAAATCTCGGGAATACACGGAACATCGGAGTCGAGCTGTCCATAAACACGAAGAATGTGAGGACTCCGCATTTCGAGTGGGAGACCACGCTGACTCTCAGCCACAACGATCAGAAAGTCACTGATTCCGGAGCCGGGGATGAGGTCGTTCCGACATATATGAATCCGCGTTCTTCCACCCAGTATATGTACGGATACAGGACAGGATATCCGGTAAATGCCCTGTGGGGCTATCAGTATGCAGGTGTATGGCACAACCAGGAGGAGATTGACAGGAACGCACACACCAACACATACGTGTCCAATATCAAGGATGGGGCAAACGGAAGCAATGTCGGGCGTGCCAAGTATGTGGATGTCAACGGGGATGGAAATCTCAACCAGGATGACATGGTATATCTCGGCAATTCGGATCCCCTGCTGTACGGAGGTTTCCAGAGCAATTTCAAATTTTTCGGGAAACTTAACCTCAACCTGTATTTCACCTATTCCATAGGAGGGAAGATTTACAACCTTTCCGAACTCTATATGGGCTCCTCGATAGCATCGTACAATAAATACAGGTATGTGCTCGATGCCTGGGATGCCGTGAGGAATCCGGATTCGGATATCCCTATGCCACAATACGATGACGGGCTTGCTTCTGACCGGTTCGTGCACGATGCTTCCTTCTTCAGGCTGAAATCTGCTTCCATCAGCTATACATTTCTCCTGAGCAGATGGTCCAAGGTCTTCAAGACCCTCAATGTCGGCATCAGCGCAGAGAATCTTTTTCTGCTGAAATACTACAACGGCTTTGATCCGGATGTCTCCACCAGCAGTACCGTGAGAAGGCTTGACGATGGCTCGTTCCCGAGGCCAAGGACATTCACTCTCAATCTTGAACTTAAATTCTAAATGCAGATGACCATGAAGATCATATATGGACATATCGCTGCAGTCTCTCTGCTGCTCTTTGCCGGCTGCAGCCTCAAGGAGCAGCTGATAAGCGATTCGCGTACCGAGGACTGGTTCGAGACGCCCCAGGAATGCAGAACAGGCATTAATGCGTGCTACAATCCCATCAGAAACCAGCTGGGAGGCTATAATTTCTGGGTGGCGACAGAGTGTACCACCGACCTGATGTTCCTGAACCATTCCATGAACTACAATGCGACCCTGGACATCTCTCCGACCAAGCCGGCCGTGGCATCGACCATTTGGCAGAACTGTTATCAGGGGGTGATGAGGACCAACGGTCTGCTTGCGGCAATTGACCGTTCAGTGGCTGCCGGCAATTTTACAGAAGATGAGGCTCTGCCCCTCAAAGGGGAGACCATAGTGTTGAGAGCCTTTTTCTATTATATGCTTACCTGCACTTTCGGGGATGTCCCTTATTATACTGAAGAGGTGACCCAGGAGAACAGGGCGAGGATAGCTTCATTGCCGAGGATGCCGGCGGATGACACGAGGAATGCCCTCATAGATGAGCTTTGTCACTGGCTGTATCCCGAGTCTATGGGAGGACTGGAATCCCTGGAGCTCAAGAGATCTTACGATGGCACTCAGGAGAACAGGCTCGGAGCTGCTGCCGGCCTTATGATTGCGGCCAAGTTCTGCCTGTGGAACGGAAGGTGGGAGGATGCGATAGAGGTGATAGGGGTCCTGGAGGACATCTACGGACATTTTGCCGATGATCCCGTCGCGTTTGCCATGCAGTATCCGCTGAGTGATATCCCGTTCTCGAAAAAATATGTGCCGGAGTCCATCTTTGAGATATCCAATACATACGAGGAATACGGACTGCAGGTTACGGGAAGCATAGCGGCCTATTCTACACCGTACCAGAGCAATGTCGAAGGTGATGAGGGATCGGAGGATGAATTCCGCAGGACTGATGTCTTCAACGGGATTGCCATTCCTGAACTCGGGGCCAACAGCCGGACATCAACTCCGGCAAGACCCACATCGTATTATTTCAGGACTGTCTTGCCATACGGTTCGGGCGACCTCAGGAGCGGGGAGTATTCCGCTGATGAGACTGAGGCAAGGAACGGTTCCGGAAACCTTGCATGGAGATGGAAAGGCTATGCCCCGGAGGACAAGGAACGCAATCCGGAGGATGCTTCAGTAATGTGGTTTTCAAGCTGCACCCGTCCTATAGACAGACCGTGGCTCGGAAACAAGTTCTGGTGTTATGACATGTATTACACCCTTGATCACAACAATTACAAATTCTTCCGTTTCGCTGATGCCCTGCTGATGGCTGCGGAGGCCTACCTGATGCTCGGAGATACCGACAAGGCGGCGGATTATCTGAACATTACACGTACCAGGGCAGGTATAGAACCCCTGACCTTGTCGTCTGTCGGAGGCAATCCGGACGCTTTTATGGAGGAAATCCGCCTGGAACGGGCGCGTGAACTTTTCGGTGAGTTCCAGAGGAAGTTTGACCTCGTCCGCTGGGGGATATGGTACGAGCGCACACTGCAGTACAACGACGGCATGTACCTTCCCGGCTATATCAGACCTTATCACCGATATCTGCCTATACCTGCAGAGCAGATAACCTATTCCGGAGGTGCGCTTGACAACAATGAATATGAACAGTGACAGTATGAAAAGGTGTATTTATATCATAATGCTTTCCCTTGCCGCGGCCCTGTCCTCCTGCAGCAAGGAATGGGTGTCATCCATAGAGCTGGGTGTCAATACTGACAGAGTGGACATAGATAATGTCTATGAAGGCGAGTTCTGGTTCACGGTCTTCGCCGCCGAAGACAGCCGCTGGACCCTGACGGTCATATCGGGAGGTGAATGGCTTTTCCCTGACATGTCCGAAGCATACGGACGGCAGCATGTCAGGTTCTCGTACACTGCCAACATGGATGACAATGCCAGAGTGGCCAGGTTCGTGCTCAAGGCGGATTCCGGTAAAGAGATTACGGTCTCTGCAGTGCAGTCAGGACTTGAACAGAGCGCATCGGATATTGATTATATTGAATAGTGTCGATTATGAAAAGATATCTGTATATATTGTGCACAGTTTCCCTTGTCTTCTCCTGTACACCACAGGATGGGCTTATAGATGTCGTGGAGATAGGGGCAGGTGAAAAGAATGTGGAGCTTGGATGCATGCCCGGGGAATATACCATGGAAGTGTATGCGGATGGCGAATGGTCCGCCTCGATCACAGGAGGGGACTGGCTGCTGTTCAAGGACGGCTCTTCCCCGGGGATTTCAGGGAACGGTGACAGCAGGCTCGTCATCGGATATCAGATGAACAGGGGAAAGGACAGGGCTGCAGAAGTCGTGTTGAGCAGGGGTAGCCGGACCTGTACTGTCTCAATCGTGCAGGAAGGCATAATTTCATCCGGCCTGTATTTCGAGAATGCCAATATGCTTGTGGGGGCTGATGGAGGTCAGGCATCGGCAAAGCTGATGACAAGGCTCGCGGAGGATGAGATGGAGATGGATGTCAGGTATGATGGGGCTCAGGGCTGGATATCGAATATCGTGAAAGAGAACAATTTCCTGATTTTTGATGTCCTGGCGAACAATACCTCTCTGATGAGGAGTGCAGTCGTGACTGTGCGGTCATCAGAGGATCCTGCCATTGAAGATGAATTGCATATCAATCAGGAAGGGAATTCAATGGTGTTCACGGATGTGGATTTCAGCCTGCTGAAAGGGCTTTCCTCATCCTCTGTCCTGATAGAGGAAAACCTGGTGCTTACCGGAAGGGTCATAAATGATGACTTGCAGGGTAACGGGGGAGAGGATGTCAACATATCTTCCACATTGAAAGACAGCGGGAGGTCTTCCAGGGTCATATATCTGCAGGATGATTCCGCTATGGACGGAGTTCTTGTGGAGTTCGAGGCAGCTGAAGACAACACGACTTCCCGGTTTGACAGGATAAGATTGCTGCTCAGCGGATTGACGCTTACATGCAAGGGCGGGGATTCTGAGGAACCGTTGAGATATGAACTGACAGGGGCTACTGCAGCAAATGTACTGGAGTCGGAGTCCGGAAGCATCTCTGACCTGCCTGTCAAGAAGAGGCGCATTTCCGAACTGACGGATGATGATGTTTACACATACGTCACTCTGACTGATTGCGAGATACCTATCCGCAAAGGACCTTTCGTCCCTGTGGACTTGAGGTATACCGATGCCATGAACAAATATCCTATGCCATTGAGGGACAGGGATGGCGCCACCACATACCTCATGTCCAACCTTGACTGCAGCTGGGCAAGGGATGGCAGAGGTATGCCTCAAGGTTCCGGCGAGGTCTCCGGTGTCATTGTGCACGAGAAGTGCGACAATTTTGAATGGGACAATGCCGAGGCAACCCGTCTTCTGGCTACGGGGATGACTCTTGACTATATCACCGGGATAGGGACCATATCCCGTTACCAGATCAGGCCTGTGACAAGGGAAGAGATTGCGATAGCCGAGGATTTCGAGGATGGGTTCTCTGGCATGATAGCGGAATACAGGTATTTCAACCGGAACTATGACAATATAGTGAAGAATGTCGATGAGGATTATACCATGTATCCTACCTGGCCTGCAGTCCCATCCCCTACGGATGACACATCGCTGAAATCCAGATTCATAAGGTGGAAAGATGGACACCAGGAGATGTTCCTTACGTGGAGGGACTGGTCCCATCTCGGCCCTGTGGAGAACGGGGTGGTCACCGACCCATCCGGTGGTAACGGTGTCTATGATTATTATGGCCGTTCCGCACACTGGTCGGTACATTCGGCCACTGCATCATCCGGACTTATCTATGATACCAACGGTCCGGCATGGTATTGTACCCAGTGGACACCGGAACAGTACTGGCTGGTGACTTTCAGTACGGAAGACATCACTGCGGCCAATTTCCCCCTTTCCGTGAATTTCGGTGCAGAGAACGGGCTCGGTGAGACGGTCGGTGCCCCGAGACACTGGGTACTGGAATATTCCCTGGACAATACCGTATGGACGGAGGTGACGGAATATACGGTTCCGGACTTCACGGTCATATTCCAGAAGCGGTCATGGCAGTGTCCAGGTTATAAGTATTTCAGCTTCAATCTGCCTGAAGACCCTGCGATTCTCGGGAAAGAGACAGTGTATGTCAGGCTCCGCCCGGATGGGAGCAATGCCGGCTCCACAGGTTCGTACGATGGCAATGCTGTTGTCCCTGCATGTCATTCCTCTATTGATTATTTTTCCATCAGATATGTCAAATAACGGATAAAGAAACGAGATATGAAATGGACTTGCTTAAGGCTGCTGCTATGGCCGGCCATTGTGATATTCGGGTCGTGCGATTCGACCCGGATCCAGACCGTGACCGAGGAAAAGGTCACTGTCATTGAAGAGACGGAATATGTGGACCGACATCAGGATGGGACAGGCTCTACTCCGCAATGGGGAGGAATACCGGTCAGGGTAGGCATAATCGGTGATTCCATATCCACTTTCAGCGGGTGGGTACCGAACGGGTATGTCGCCTATTATCCTCATTCTGCTGGATCCGTCTCAGACCTTACCGATGTCAGCCAGACATGGTGGCACAGGCTTATATATACGCTTATGCCGGATGCGGAGCTGGACATGAACCTGTCGTTCTCTGCAACCTGTGTAGCCAAGACCGGCTCGGAGTCCCTGTATGACCGGAACGACTTTGTCACCAGATGCACAGGTTTCGACAATCCCGACATCGTGGTCATACATGGAGGTACCAACGACAGGGGGATTTCTCTCGGGCATCCGGCTCCGCTCGGAGAATACGACTATGATACTCCTGCCGATGAACTGGATAGATACTGTTTCCGTCCCGCCTACATCTGCATGGTGAAAAAGATAACCGAGGCATGGCCGGGGGTGAAGATTGTCTGTGTGATAGGCGACTGCCTCTATCAGGAGGAATATGTGTCTCTCGCGGATTCGATAGAGGAGATTGCCGGACATTATGGATTCCCGGTAGTGAAGTTCGAGTCTCCTCTGGAGACATTCGATGGAGTCCATCCGGACAGTTACGGTGCGGCATATATGTCTGACAGGATATATGATGTTATGGAAGAGGAAAATCTGCTGTATTACAAAAGGGAGGGCACGTTATGAGAAGGCTGGATATGATCATGGCATCCCTGGCTGTTGCCGGATGCACAGGACTGGAACCGGATGCTACCGTTTCACGGCCGTCAGATGATCTTGCGGCGGAAGGGTATGAGATTGTCGGAAAGACCGGCTTCGCTACGAAAACGGGACTTGATGACAGATTGAAGGTAGTATGGGATGCCGGGGACGCAATAAAGGTGATGAGCGCTGATAACCTGACAGGTGCGGTGTACTGCATCACTGAATTGAGTTCCGATGGCACTGCCGCGATATTTGCTCCGGAGGCTCCTGATGATGCGGTGGCCGGTGTTCCCCGTTATGCGGTGTACCCGGCATCTGCTTCAGGCCGGGCCATTGTAGGTGATTCCCCTGTCGCAGAGGTGGACTTTTCAGCACTTGATGCGTCCGGGCTTGTATATGGTTATGCCGAAGACACCGTCCTTCCGGAAGATGCTGATGTGTCGGAAGTCCCTATGGTAGCCTGTGCTGAAGGTAATATTTTCGACTTCAAAAGTCTTTGCGGGGCAGTGCAGATCCGGCCGTACGATTACCAGACGACGGGAATTGAGCTGGCTGCAATCAGGATAGGGTCGGCGGACGGCTCTGCACTCGGAGGTACTGCTACAGTGGACATGCGGGAAGGACGGATTACCGCAATGGCCGGAGACAAGACGCATCTCCAGTATGTCCTCGACAATCCTGTCTCCATTGAAACCGGCGGCTGGACCTCATGGAGCGTCAATTCTGCATCCACATTCGGCAACAACGCCCGTTGTTTTCTTGTATGGCTCCCGGCTATGGACTATGCAGAAGGGCTTGAGGTCACTCTTGTCGATTCGGACGGGATGGAATACAGTTTTGTCACGGAGCCTCTGACAGTGAGACCGGCGGCGGTCACGAGACTCCCGTATATGCCGTTGACAGTGTATTATGGTACGGCCAACTGTGTGCGTGCAGAGCCCGGGACGACCTCAGTCAGGGTGGATGTCACCCCGTACTGCAGTTTTTCCGAAAGTTTCGAGCCGGATGGGATACCGGTTAAAGGCGCTTCCGGTGCGATTGCTGGGGTATCTGTCGTCTGGCAACAGGAACACGGCTGTCCGGAGACTGACCTCTCGGCTTCTTCCGGCAGAGGGACAGTAATACCTGCAGGTGCATCCATCCCTGTCTCCGAGGAGGATGGACATACCTATATTGATGTCCCTCTCACTGGAACTGCGGGAAATGCTGTCGTTGCCATAAAGGATTCCGAAGGCACTGTGCTGTGGTCTTTCCATATATGGGTGGGAGAAGTAGAAGATGTCGGATGCAGCAATCCGGAAGGAGGGGATTATGTGCTTATGGACCGGAATCTCGGGGCTACATCGGTCCTTGACAGATCTCAGTGCACTGAGGAGACCATACGCAATTCTTTCGGCCTTTTCTACCAGTGGGGCAGGAAAGACCCGTTCCCGAGAGTCCTTTCCAGAAGTGCCAGAGTGACATCGTACAGGGCAGAGAATGCTTTCACCAATTCCGTGACAAGAGATGACAGGACTATAGGGAATATCGGCTATACGGTCCGCAATCCGGAGAAAAGAATCTGGCTGGACAACGGCAGCGGATGCAACTGGCTGATGTCATATATCAACGAACTGTGGGGATTTCCGTATTCCGCGACTGACCCGGACAGGATAGTGGCAGAAAATATGACGGTATCGGGAGTCAAGACTGTCTATGACCCGTGTCCGGAAGGTTACAGGATAGCGGATCTGAAACACCTTTACGGTCTGCTCTCCCTGAATGGAAGCTCCCTTTCAGGCAGGGATACTTACTACGGATATTATTTCCGGACAGGTGACAGCGACTCAGAAGTCTTCTTCCCTGCGGCAGGTTATGTCTCGTCCAGGTTTGAAGATGCCACAGCCCTGTGTTATGAGACCTATTGGGGCTTGTACTGGACCAGCGCATCCGGGTTGTCCAATACCCATCTCTTCAGGATAGATGGACAGCAGTATGCCCAGATTGGCAACGATCTCAGAGGACAGATGCTTTCTGTGAGATGCCTTAAAATGACAGAATGATGAAAAGGATATTGCCGATATTGGTTTTCTCGGTATTTCCGGTCCTGCTGTCTGCCCAGGGCGTGCTTGTCCATACGGAGGACCAGATGAACCGCGGCAGGACTGTGTCCGGCTCGCATATAGGGGTAGAGGCATACAGTTCTATAGAACCTGTATATACATACGACACTTTGCTCAGGACACGGTATCTGCTTCCGGAGGATATTCCTGCCGAGCAGTCTGCCCCTTTTTACCCGAGGGTAAAGAGGATGCGGGATGGCCGTACAGTCATGTTCTGGCAGGGAGGGCAGCATTCAAGCAGGATATACTGCGCCAGGACTGCCGATCTGCGCAACTGGGATGAAAGGGTACGCCTTTTCGGTCCAGAGCAGAAGATGGTGGCAGGCAAGAAGACCTGGATAAGGTATATGACAGCGGATGCAGTGGTCCTCGGAAGCGGGGAGATAGTGATGGCGGCCTCGTTCCGCAGCGACCGCTATGCGGAAGGGCTCGGATGCGGGATTGTCATCAGAAGAAGCCGTTACAATGGAGACTGGTGGGACAGGCCGAGGGTCATCTACGAAGGACCGAACTGGGAGCCATATCTGATAGAGCTGCCGGATGGACGGCTGCAGTGCTATTTCACGGATGCCGATCCGGCAACAAAGAATTCAGGGACATCGATGATAGAGTCATTCGATGGCGGATTCACGTGGTCATCCCGGAAGAGGGTCTGCCGTCAGTTCAAATATTATGACCGGCAGCAAAAGATTTTCACTGACCAGATGCCCTGTTTCAGACTGCTGGCAGATGGAAAGACTCTTTTCGGGATTCTGGAAGCCAGGCTGGAGTCCGGAGGTCCGGGTACGCAGAGTTCATATATGATGTCTGCCATCTGGAACGATGCATACGCCTGGGAGGATCTTGGAGAAGATGGGGAAGGCCCGCAGACCAGGAAAACGAACATATTCAGGGGCAACGGGGGATATGTGGCCGTATTCCCCTCTGGTGAGGTGGCTATATCGGCCGGTATCGGAGGCCTGCTTTCCGTCAAGATCGGAGATGCAACGGCCGGCAGTTTCAACGGCCGGAACTGGTATTCGGACTGGCTTCAGCCTTTTGACAGGCCTGGGACATGGGGAACCATAGAGACCGTGGATCCTCATCATTTGGTATGGGCAATGGACTGCCAGGATGGATTGCTGTTCGGGGTAGGGTATCTCAACCATCGTATAGATGCGGTAAGGCAGACTGTGGATATTGATGGGGATGGCAGAGAGTGGGAAGCGGAAGATGCGTTGTTCATAGGCTCCGAATCCCCGGTGCAGGCTATATTCAGGGCAAGTCACGATGAAGACTATGTGTATGTCCTGGCAGAAGTCACGGGATATGTCCAGGGAGAGGAGCCTGTCATATCTATGTCCTTGCATGATGCATCGGCGAAGAAAATGGCTCCCGGCTCGACAATCTCTTTTTCGGTAGGGGCATCCGGACTGGTCGGCAGCGGGACTTCTGGCAGGAATGGCTCTGCTGATGGTATTACGGTATGCAGCCGTAGAGGCAAGACGGTTGCCGGAAAGCCCGGATATGTGGCTGAAATAAGTGTCCCGAGGAAGTATGTAGGAAGTGCGGATGAACTGTGCTTCTGGGCAGAGACTGCCTGTGGCAGGACTAAAGATACATTCACCGGTTCCAACAGTTCAAAGACAGAGACATGGCAAAGAATATGTTTAAGATAACATCGGTGGCGTTCGCTGCCATCTTGTCCGGCATCGGCTGTATGGCTGACCGGCTGCCCGCTCCTGAAGATGAGCCGGTAAGGCTGCATACGGTGTCGCAGGTTATAGATGCGGCAAGGCCGGAGAGGGATTCTCATACAGGAGAGGAATGCTGGAGTGCGATGCAGCCGATGTCAGGCTATTCATACATCCTCCCTCATGACATGCTCACAGCCGGAGCACCGGAAGACCAGAGAATGGCTATGTATCCGCGCATCAAGAAGATGGGCAATGGGGAATATATAATGTTCTGGCACGGTAGTCCGACCGGTTCGCGTATATGGTCTTCCATAAGCGGGGATTTCAAGGAATGGTCGGAGCCTGTCCTGCTTTTCGGCCCGGAACATGTCACTGTCAACGGTACGGGTGACTGGAGACGCTATGTCAATATGGATGCGGCGGTCTTGCCTGATGGGGAGATACTTGCTGTCTGTTCATTCAGGGCTACAGAACATTACAGGGAAGGTCTCGGGTGCGGAATCATGCTTATCCGCAGCAAGGATAACGGGAGGACATGGACTTCGCCTGTACAGATCTACGAGGGACCGAACTGGGAGCCGTATCTTCTTGCTCTTCCTGACGGAAAATTACAATGTTATTTTACCGATGCCACTCCGCAGACGAGGAATTCGGGTACGTCCCTGATTGAATCTTCCGACAACGGAATCACATGGAGTCTCAGGAAGAGGGTGTGCCGTCAGTACAAGTACAGATATGATGGTCCGGATGGAGATTTTGCCGGACAGAAGATATACACTGACCAGATGCCGTGTTTTCGCGTCCTCAACGATGGCAAGACCCTGTTCGGGTTCATAGAGTCAAGGCTGGAGCGGACACCTGGTGTAAACGGGAAGAGCTATTATGCCCTTTCTGTCATCTGGAATGATTCTCTGGAATGGAAGGATCTCGGGGAAGATTCCGAAGGCCCTTCAACCAGACTGTCCAATGTCATAGAGGGCGGTGGCGGATATGTCGCGGTTTTCCCATCCGGGGAAGTTGTCATATCAGGACATATAGGCGGACGCTTCCGGATGAAGATACTGGACAGTTCCGGCTGCCGCAACGGCGGTACGGTGTGGGATGATGGATGGTTGTCTCCGTTTTCGGGTATGGGCTACTGGTCATGTACCGAGGTGGATTCTCCGCTGTCGCTTGTAGCTGCAATGCATTGTGATAAAGGGATTGAATTCGGAAGATTCTATCTGAACCACCGTATAGATGCATCAGATGCCCGGATTGTGGCGGATGGCGATGGTGGAGAATGGATGTCGGAAGATGCCCTGTATCTCGGATGCAGGGATGGGGCGGAGTCCATTTTCCGGACAGCAAAGGATGACAGGAACCTTTATCTCCTTGTGGAGACCCTGTCGGATGACAGGTCCGGTAGGACCCGGGTAGACATGCTTCTGGGCAATCCTTCCGGCAAAGATGTGAAGACAGTGAAGATCAGTTCTTCAGGTTCGGTACTCGCATCGGATGCAGACATCTCATCCTCTTTCCGCTACGGGACATCCGACAAAGGGGAATCAGGGTTTGCAGTCGAAATAGCCATTCCTCTCGAAAGCCTCGGTCTTTCGAGGGGTGATTTCCTGTGCCTTTATTCCGCAATGTCGGATGGAGGTGCTGTCTCTACATTCTCCTTGTCGAAAAAATCGGATATGGACACATGGCAACACATTAAAATCAGATAAGTATGGACCCGAAAATGAAAAGTCATCTCATAATATGTGTTTTGTTGGCTATCCCCTCCATTTCTTGTACGGCGGAAACAGTTCCTGCTGCTGATGGAGACGGTACCGTACGGCTCAATGTGGCATCGGAAATGATGCAGTCTGCCGCATCTTCCCTCAACTCTCATGCAGAAGAGGAACAGTGGAGCAGGCTGCAGCCGATGTATGGGACCTATATTGTTCTTCCTCACAAGTGGCTGCTCGGGGATGTCCCTGAAGACCAGAATTTCGCGAACTATCCCCGTATCAAGAAAATGGCGGATGGAAAATATATAATGTTCTATCATGGAGGCCAATACGGCTCCAGAATATGGTCTGTCACCAGTCCCGACCTGAAGACCTGGTCCACTCCGGTCATGCATTATTCTCCGGTCAGGGTCACTGTGGATGGGGAGGATGACTGGAGGCGTTTCGTCAATATGGATGCCGTAGTCCTCAGAAGCGGGGATATACTTGCCGTGTGCTCCTACAGGGCGGCAGGACATTATGGAGAGGGCAAGGATGGGGGACTCATGCTTATCAGAAGCTCCGATAACGGAAAGACATGGACGGAACCTCAGAAAATCTACGATGGCGTCAACTGGGAGGCATATCTGCTTGAACTTCCGGATGGCAGGATACAATGCTATTTCACAGATCCGATTCCGCAGACAAGAAATTCAGGGACATCCCTTATTGTTTCGGAAGACGGAGGCTATACATGGAGCCGGAAGATAAGGGTATGCAGACAGTATAAATACGATTATGATGGTCCGAATACGGAATATACCGGACAGAAGATATACACTGACCAGATGCCGTGCTTCAGAGTGCTCAATGATGGCAAGACGATAGCCGGTTTTCTCGAGGCAAGGCTTGAGACTCCGTTGAGCGTGACTGGGGCGAGCTACTGCAAAATGTCGATGGTGTGGAATGATGGGCTGGAATGGAAAGACCTTGGAGAGGAAAGTGCCGGTCCGGAGAAGAGGGTGACCAATTTCATGAAGGGAGGGTCTGGATATATGGCGACTTTCCCTTCCGGAGAAGTCGTGATATCCTGCAACTCTGACAGCCGTTTCATGCTGAAGGTTCTTGACAGGAACGCGGAATGCCCGTATGGTTCCATCTGGATAGAGGATTGGATGTATCCTTTCCCGGGAAAGGGGTTCTGGGGATCCGTAGAGACCGACTCTCCGGTGACACTTGTAGGGGCTATGCATGATGACACGGGGATACAGATCGAACGTTTCTGGCTGAACCACAGGATAGATGCCGCTTCAGAAGATGTCACGGTAGATGGCAATGCATCGGAATGGGGAACATCCCAGGCTCTGTATCTGGCATCGGAATCAGGGACAGAGACTATTTTCAGGTCTGCACGGGATGCCGATAACCTATATCTGGCCGTAGAGACGGCATGTCCATCAGATAATCAGGTCCATGAACTGTATCTCAAATTCAACAATTCTTCCAAATCCGGTACAGTTACGGTAAGGATAACACCTTCAGGTGAGGTGACAGCCTCCGGAGCGGAAATAGGCTGGGCATCTTCAAAAGCAGTCGCCAAGGATGGACGGGACGGCATCGTGACCGAGCTGGGCATCCCGCTTTCCGTGCTGGAAGCAGGAGATGGCGACTACATCCGTTTCTTTGCGAAGGCAGTGACTTCAGGAAGTACGGCAACATTCTCCCTTTCGGATCAGGAGAATCCGGATTCATGGCAGCGTATAAGGCTTGCCGGGCTATAATCCATAGACAGTCTTGAATTATGACAGTAATCAGATCATATGGGATTGCAGCAATGCCGGTGCTGGCTGTTGTCGTGTCCATCAGTGTCTTGTCATGCGGAGAACCTCAGTCCTCAATAACGGCCTCCGGTTTCGGTACCCTGTCTACAGGAGAGGAGGTGACCTTGTGGCATCTGGAGAATGCGGCCGGTGCATCTATGGATGTGACGGACTATGGCTGCAGGATAGTCCGGATATCCATGCCGGACAGGGATGGGCGGATGGATGATGTGGTGGCCGGTTATGGGACTCTTGATTCGTTTGAAGACGGGGACAGGTTCATAGGCCCTGTGATAGGTCGTTACGCGAACCGGATATCTGGAGCAGCCTTCATCCTTGATGGTAAGGAATACCGTCTGGATGCCAATGAGATTCTGGACAGGGTGCCGGTACAGTGCCACGGAGGTACTGACGGTTTCGACAGGTTCGTGTGGGACGGGAAGCCTGTCGAGGAGTCTGGCAGGGTGGGGGTGAGGTTCATCCGTCTCAGTCCTGATGGGGAGCAGGGTTTCCCGGGCAATTTGCAGACTGTCGTGACATATTGGCTTACGGATGACAATACTGTCCGCATTGAATATGAGGCCGTGACCGACAAGCCGACGGTAGTCAACCTGTCAAACCATACATATTTCAACCTCAAGGGCAGCAGGGGAGGCTATGTGATGGAGCATATCCTTACCGTAGAGGCGGATTCATGTATAAGGAACAACATGCAGTTCTGTCCTGACCTTGTGCTGCCTGTTGATGGAACACCGTTTGATTTCAGGGAACCGCACAGGGTGGACTACAGGATAGACCAGCCGGATGAGCAGCTGCGTATCATGCGCGGAATGTCCGCCTGCTGGAAAATCCGCGGCTGGGATGGAAGTCTGCGCCGGGCCGCAGACCTCTATGATCCTCATACAGGCAGAGGAGTAGAGACCTGGACCACCGAGCCTGCTTTGTTGACAGTGACAGGACGCAGTTTCAGTGCCGAAAAATATCCCGATGGCAAGTACGGACCTATAGAGAAATTCGGCGGAATGCTGCTGGAGACTATCCATTTTGCGGATTCCCCGAACCAGTCCAGATTCCCGTCTACGGTCCTCCGTCCCGGAGAAAGGTACCGTTCGGTAACGGAATACAGGTTCTATTCCGACACGGACAAGACATAGAGAGCGGATGACGGGAGCCTCCTGCAACATTTCCGGACAGATGGCATCATATATGGTGTGTTGATTAATGAAAGTTGTATGAAAATGTGCCTGTCAAGTGTCCTGGTAGCGCTGCTGTTGCCGGTGACACTTTTTTCACAGAACAACGCAAGCTACGACATCGGATACCATCCATCTGTCGAGGCCGGTGTGGTGCTGAACAGCGCGTCAGCGGTTGCATCGGCTATGACATCCCAAGGATATTGTTTCGGTAACGGCCTGTATCTCGGAGGTGTGACCGGGCTTGTGTTCGGCGCTGTCTCATCTGATGGAGGAAGAGCGCAGATGATACCCGTGTTGGCTGAAGTGAAATACAGTTTTCTTGACAGGAAAGCCAGTCCGTTCGTGGCATTGAGGGCAGGAGCGATGTTCGACCTGTCATCCGATGGTTTCGCCAGTGGAGCAGGTTTCGTGCTACGCCCGACAATAGGGGTAGATATCAGGCGTTTCTCTGTAAGTGTCGGTGTCAATCTTCAGTCGCTTACTTTCACATCTGGCGGGGCGGCCGGTGTTTCCGGTATCGGGGGATTTACTTCGTGGGCAGGATCCGGAAGCGTGTTTTTCCCGGGCTTCAATCCGGGAACTTCCGGTAATTCCGGCATATACGCAGGTCTGGCCTATTATTTCTGATGCTGGATTTTATCAGATTTCCTCCTATTATTTTGTCGAAAAAACGATATTGAAATAGGAATATATTAAAAATAAGCTACTTATAAGCATTTCTCAAAAAACGAGGTAATGACTT
>CALVAC010000005.1 GCA_944325435.1 uncultured Bacteroidales bacterium
GAAACTCTGAAAGATCCGGCAATTCTGACTTGACAATACCGGTTTATCCGCAAAAATGTCCCATAATCTGACAACTGACAGGGGTATTTTTGCGGATAAGCATTAAAATTTATATTGAGTTATGTTTTGGCATACCTTCGGATTATTTTGCAAAAAATTGATTTAAATAATATGGTGGAAATTCATACTCTGTCTGTCGCTGATTTTAAGCATACGATGCGGAACAACAGGAAATTCTTTTGAGAATGGACTTGAGGGTGACATCTTCGCAAACGGTCCGTCTTCCCATTGGTTCAACCTCCGGCACAGGAATGTCCTGAATCTGGATTTTGATGACATTGCGGCTTCGGATGAATGGAAGAATCTGTCAAAATACGATCAGTATATCCTGTTTGATGATGATATGGCCAGGCAGATAGCTGAATTTGTCGGGAAAACAGAAATGCAGCAGTCTGGATTGTCCATTGCAGCGCTGGAGTAAGCCGGAGCGGCGCTGTATCCAAATGGCTTAAGGACTGGCTGCAGGTCAGATGTGGCATTGAAGCGAATAATGTGGACGGCCGGTATGCCTCACCCAATCCATTCGTGCTGATGATACTCGACAGGCTGTTCCCGCATACTTCCGCCACGAGATGTCGGCCGACCCCGGTTTGCTGTAAGGCATCGGAACATTCATCCGTCGATGCGGGACCGGAAGCGCAGCAAATAGAAGATGCCGGCGATGGTCAGGCCGATAGGGAAGCCGAGCCATACACCGACAGCCCCGAGGCCTGCCTTGAATCCGAGAAGCCATGATGCGGGGATGGCGATGACATAGTAGCTTATGAATGCCATCAGCATAATCGGCTTGACATCCTGTATCCCGCGCAGTGCATTGCAGAAGCAGAGCTGGAGCCCGTCTCCAAGCTGATAGGAGAACAGCACGAACAGCAGGGACAGTGCTGTCGCGGTCACTTCGGCAGAATCCGTGAACAGGCCGATAATGCTGTGCCTGAATGTGAATATGATCAGACAGAACAGTACAGAAACTCCCAATGTGAGAAGATAGCCTTTCGTGGCATATTGCTTGACCCCGGCCATGTCCTGTCTCCCGTATGCGTTGCTGACAAGGATAGAGACGGCCGATGTCAGCCCGAGCATCAGCAGGAAGCATATCTGCGAAATGGTCAGGGCTATCTGGTGTGCAGCGAGGGCTGTCGCTCCTATCCAGCCGACCATGATTGCGCTGGCCGTGAATGTGGAGGTCTCCATCCCTGTCTGCAGGGCAAGTGGAAATCCGAGATTGAAGAGCCTGCGGATATTCGTCCGGCTGACCCTGGCGGCCTTGAATGCCGCGGAGTATTCTCTGAACCTTGGAGATCTGAGGATGTACAGCAGGAATGCGGCGAACATAATGATTCTGGAGGCAAGCGTGCTTATCCCGGCTCCGAGCAGCCCGAGTTCGGGAAATCCGGCCTTGCCGTAGATGAGCACCCAGTTGCCTGTGATGTTGAGGATGTTGCCTCCAATGAGCACCGTCATGGAAATCACCGGCTGGCATGTCCCGTCAGTGAACTGTTTCAGAGTGTTGAACCCCATGGCGAATAGCGTAGAGATGGCGACCACGATATAATACGGGCGTATCAGAGGCAGCAATTGCTCCTCCTGGCCGAACCTGTCCAGAAAAACATATATGGCAGCCATTATCAGCAGCCCTGCAATGGCTACGGCCCCGTTGAGTACAATGCTGTTTTTCAGTGTCCTGCCGATTCCCGTCCTGTCTCCGACACCGAACTGTGAGCCGATTACCGGAGTCATACCGTTGGAAAAGCCCATTTCGGTGATAATGAACAGGTTGATAAGCCCGTTCACAAATGATGCGGCTGCGAGGTCATTCACTCCGTACCATCCGATCATTATGTTGTCTGCAAAACTCAGGATTACCGTACATGCCTGTCCGAGCATTATCGGCACACCTATCTTCAGTATCTCCCTTACCTTTCCCATCCGATTGAAAATGTCAAGTATCGTCTGCTGTTTCCGTCCTGGCAGCAGCAGGCTGAAAAAGCCCCGGAGTGTATGCTCCGAGGCCAAAACAGCGAGATGAGGACGGCTCAAAGGGTACTTTCTGCGTTACGCCTGATCATCCGCCTTTGGGTCCTCATTCCTATGCTTACAGAGTCCTCTTGATTTCTACGATGTTGTAGGCCTCTATTATATCTCCGACCTTGACATCGTTGTATCCGGAAATGTTCAGTCCGCAGTCCATGCCTGCCGACACTTCCTTGACATCATCCTTGAAGCGTCTCAGCGAACCGAGTTCCCCTGTGTAGACCACAATTCCATCACGGATAACGCGTACCTTGGAAGTCTTTGTGAGCCTGCCCTCCTTGACGATACATCCGGCGATGGTGCCGACCTTGGATATCTTGAAGGTCTCCTGGACTTCAGCAGTGGCGGTGACCTCCTCTTTCTCTTCAGGCGCAAGCATTCCTTCGATACCGCTCTTGACTTCGTTGATGGCATCGTAGATGACAGAGTACAGCCTTATCTCGATCTGCTCTTTTTCAGCGAGCTTGCGTGCATTCACGGATGGACGTACCTGGAAGCCGATGATGATGGCATCGGATGCGGCAGCAAGCAGGACATCCGATTCGGAGATTGCTCCTACGGCCTTGTGGATTACATTCACGCGCACTTCCTCTGTCGAGAGTTTGAGCAGGGAGTCGGAGAGCGCTTCGATGGAACCGTCCACATCGCCCTTGACGATAATGTTGAGTTCCTTGAAGTTGCCGATTGCGATACGGCGTCCTATCTCTTCGAGGGTCATGTGCTTCTGGGTCTTGATGCCCTGGATACGCAGCAGCTGTTCCCTGCGGTTTGCTATGTCCTTCGCCTCCTTTTCATCTCCCATCACATTGAATTTCTCGCCAGCGGTAGGGGCTCCGTTCAGACCGAGCACTGAAACCGGTGTCGATGGCCCTGCCTCGTCGACTTTCTGTCCGCGTTCGTTGAACATCGCCTTGACCTTTCCGGTGTAGCAGCCGCTCAGCATTATGTCTCCGATATGGAGAGTACCGTTCTGCACAAGGATTGTCGCGAGGTATCCGCGTCCCTTGTCCAGGGATGATTCTATTATGGCTCCTGTGGCGCGGCGGTCCGGATTGGCCTTGAGTTCGAGAAGCTCCGCCTCAAGCAGGACCTTGTCCAGAAGCTTGTCCACATTGATGCCTTTCTTGGCGGAAATCTCCTGGCACTGGTATTTGCCACCCCATTCCTCCACGAGAATGTTCATATTGGCAAGCTGTTCCCTGATTTTGTCCGGATTGGCTCCCGGTTTGTCTATCTTGTTGATAGCAAATATCATCGGGACTCCGGCAGCCTGGGCGTGGTTGATGGCCTCGACTGTCTGCGGCATTATCGCGTCATCTGCTGCAATGATGATGATGGCGATGTCGGTCATTTTTGCACCTCGGGCACGCATAGCGGTAAACGCCTCATGTCCAGGCGTGTCGAGGAAAGTGATCCTCTGCCCGTCCGGAAGTATCACATTGTATGCACCGATGTGCTGTGTGATTCCTCCTGCCTCTCCAGCAATCACGTTCGCTTTCCTGATATAGTCAAGCAGCGAGGTCTTTCCGTGGTCCACGTGTCCCATCACTGTCACGACCGGAGGTCTCGGCACAAGATTGCCATCATCCTCGGCCTCGTTTTCCTGGGCGATGGCCTCGTTCATTTCCGCTGTCACGAATTCTATCTCATAGCCGAACTCCTCTGCGACAAGCACGAGTGTCTCGGCATCGAGTCTCTGGTTGATGGACACCATCAGCCCGAGGTTCATGCAGGCACCAATGACCTTTGTCACAGGAGTGTTCATAAGGGTTGCAAGGTCGTTCACTGTCACGAATTCGGTGACTTTCAGCACCTTCTTTTCGAGTTCCTGCATCTCCATCTCCTCCTGCAGTTTCTGGGATGCGAGTTCTCTCTTCTCTTTCCTGTGCTTTGCCCCGAAATTGTTCTTTCCTTTCCCCTCGTTCATTCGGGCGTATGTCTCCTTGATCTGCTTCTGGATCTCCTTCTGCATCTCCTCGGTCTCCGCCTCTGTCATCGACGGCCTGAAACGGTCGTTCCCTTTGTTCCTGCGGTTCTTCCTGTCCTCCCGGGAGTCCTTCTTCCCTCCGTCTTTCTTCTTGTCCTTGCGTCCTCCGCTGTTGTCCGCCTGCACTTTCGACACATCCACTTTCTGACTGCCGCCCTTGGCTATCCTTTCCCTCTTCTTCCCGCTCCGGCGGGTCTCGAACTGTGACAGCTCTATCTTGCCGACGACCTTGGGGCCTGCAAGCTTCTCCACTTCTATCTTGACTTCCTTCGGTTCTGCCGGTTGTGCAGGTTTTTCCTCCTCAGGTTTGTCTTCAGCCGTCTGGACAGGCGCTTCAGTGGCAGGCTCTTCAATGGCAGGCGCTGCCTCTGAAGGCTTCTCCGCAGGTTTATCCTCTGCGGCTGGCTTTTCTTCGGCTGCAGTCTGAGGCTTCTCCGCTTCGCCATTCTCCTCCTTTTTCGGGTGTTTCTCGAACTTTGAGAGATCGATCTTGTCCACGACCTTGAACTGCGGAAATCCCGGCCCGCTCCGCGCTGCCTGCTCCTTTTCCGGTTCGGCAGCCTCTTCCTGGACCGGTCCTTTATTGTCATCAGTCTCACTCGCAGGCTGCTGGATGGCAGGTGTCTCCGGTTTTGGGGCAGAAGTCTCAGGTGCGATGCTTGTGCTCTTTATTATGATTTCCTGCACTGGCTCATCCTCTTCCTCAGTGTCCGTGCTTTTCTTCTTCGACCCTCTTTCGATGATCTCCTTGAGCTTGATGGCCACTTTCTCCGAGTCCTGTTTCAGTTTCTGCTCTTCACCGAACTTGGTCTCTATCATCGGCAGATATTCGTCCGAAATCTTCGCGTTCGGATCCATATTCACCGTGACCCCCTTGCCGGTCAGGAAATCTACAAGGGTAGAAAGCCCGATGTTGAATTGTCTAGTTAGTTTGCTTAGTCTGATTTCTGCCATATTTACCGATTAAATTATTCTTCAAATTCTGCGCTGAGAATCTTGAATATCTCAGCCACGGTCTCATCTTCGAGATCCGCCCTCTCGGCGATGTCTGCCTGAGAGAATGCAAGCACACTCTTCGCCGTGTCGCATCCGATGGCCTGCAGCCTTTCAATGATCCACGGGTCTATTTCGTTGCTGAACTCACTCAGAAGCACATCCTCCTCGTCATCCTGCTCTCTCCATACTTCGATTTCCTTGCCCACGAGCATACTTGCGAGCTTGATGTTGCAGCCGCCCTTTCCGATACCTTTCTTGACCTCGTCCGGATGCATGTAGACCTTGATCTTCTCATCCTCGCCTCCGAGCACGATAGAGGATATCTTGGCAGGGCTGAGTGCCCTCTGTATGAGCAGCTGGGTGTTGTTTGTCCACTGGAGGACATCGATGTTCTCGTTGCGGAGTTCCCTTACGATACCGATGATGCGGGACCCCTTCACCCCGATGCAGGCTCCGATCGGGTCGATCCTGTCATCGTATGATTCTACGGCAACCTTCGCCCTCTCTCCCGGCACCCTGACCACTTTCTTGATAGTGATCAGTCCATCGTAGATCTCCGGAACCTCCTGCTCGAAGAGCTTTTCCAGAAATTCGTTGGATGTCCTTGACAGAACGATGTACGGCGTGGTGTTGTTCTTCATCTCCACGCTCTTGATGATTGCCTTGACAGTGTCGTTCTTCTTGAAATGCTCGCCCGGGATCTGTTCCGACTTCGGCAGCCTGAGCTCGTTTCCGTCCTCATCAAGGATAAGGGCCTCCTTGGACCATGTCTGGTACACCTCTCCCGTGAACAGTTCGCCGATCATTCCGCTGTATTTGTTGTACAGGTTTGCCTTCTCTATGTCCATGATGCGGCCCTGGAGGTTCTGTCTCAGGTTGAGTATCCCCCTGCGTCCGAAACTTTTCAGGTCTACCTTCGTGGCGTAGGTCTCTCCGATCTCGTACTCATCATCATCCTTGTTGACTTCGGAGAGGGCGATCTGGGTGTTCGGGTCCTCTACATTCTCCACTACCTCCCTGTTCCAGTATATCTCGCAGTCTCCCTTGTCGATGTTGATGATGATATCGAAGTTGTCGGCTGTGCCGTATGTCTTCGCCAGCTGGGTGCGGAAAACATCCTCCAGCACTCCCATCATAGTAGGCCTGTCAATGTTCTTCAGGTTCTTGAACTCTGAAAACGCATCTTTAAGTTCTGTCTTTTCCATTTCTGTTATCTGTCGCTTTTTGTTTATCGTTAAAATTCAATATATGGGCGGACTGAATTCATCTCGTTGTACGGGATGGTTTCGACATGCTCCACATTCTCCTTTTTCTTCTTCCCTTCGATGCTTTCCCTGACCGTGTATTTCAGTGTCACGCCCTTCTCATCCGCTTCGGAGAGCATCGCGACCAGCTTCCTGCCTCCTTTCATCTGCACCTCGACCATTGTCCCCACAGCCTTCAGATACTGTTTCAGCACAATGAACGGCTGGTCGAGTCCTGCCGAAGTCACGGTCAGCTCATAGTCCTCCGCATCCCGGCTGAACTTCTCCTCGAATATCCTGCTCAGTTCCACACAGTCATCAAGGGTCACGGTACCGTGCTCAGACTCCACCGTAAGCACGATTTCGTTGTCTTTTGATATTTTTATGTCAACAATGAAACATCCGCGTGCAACAATTGCACTCTCCATTGCATCTCTAATCTCTGAAATACCCATAGCTGCGGTCGTGTTGCAATAAAAAAGGGGACCGTGCCGGACCCCATAATCAATCTCACGGCCGCAAAGGTATAACAAATTTACCGAAAATACAAAATTTGAACGATAATTAACTGCTACATATCATGGAATTTAAAGCGAAGGAACTTGCGGAGATACTGAAGGGTACGGTCGAGGGAGATCCGGAGGCTGCTGTCTCCAATTTCGCCCGCATAGAGAACGGCAAGCCAGGGACAGTCTGCTTTTTTGCCAATCCCAAGTACGAACACTATGTCTATGAATGCAAGGCGAGCATAATTCTCGTCAACAAGACTTTCAATCCACAGAAACCGGTGTCGGCCACTATGATAAGGGTCGACAACGCATATACCGCCATCGCGACGCTGCTTGACTATGTCACCGAGAAGAGACGGTCGTACAGGCGTCACAGGGGTCTGCATGCGAAATACCATTTTTCGACGAAATTCGGCAAGAAGGTATATGTCGGGGACTTTGCATACGTGGGAAGACATACCGTTGTAGGGGATTTCACGAAGATAAGTGAACACGTATATATAGGTGACAATGTGAAGATCGGTTCGCATTGCATAATATATCCCGGAGTGCGGATCTACAGCGGAATGGTGATCGGCAACAATGTGATAATCCACGCCAACGCTGTAATCGGCGCTGACGGTTTCGGTTTCGCACCTCTCCCGGATGGCTCATACAAGAAGATTGAGCATACCGGGAATGTGGTCATTGAAGATGATGTCGAGATAGGGGCGAACACGACCATAGACAAGTCCCAGACAGAGTCCACGGTCATCCATAGAGGGGTCAAGATAGACAATCTCTGCCAGATAGCCCACAATGTCGAGATAGGGGAGCATACCGTCATGGCTGCCCAGACAGGTATAGCAGGCTCGACCAAGATAGGGAAATACTGTATGCTCGGCGGCCAGGTCGGGATAGCGGGACACCTTACAATCGCGGACCGCACATCATTCTCCGCGCAGGCCGGTCTGCTCAGCAATATCAAGGAGCCCGGCACGGCTTATATGGGCACTCCGGCAATTCCTTGGAAAGAATTCCTCAGGGCATATACTATTTTCAGGCAGCAGGGTAAAAAATAAAAATTTTTACGTATCTTTGCGCCCCGTTTTATGATTGATTGATAGAATGATGCAACAACAGACACTCAGGAAGGAATACACTTTCGAAGGCAAGGGCCTGCATTCGGGAAAAGTGGCCAGGATGACTATCAAACCTGCCCCTGTAGATTATGGGATATGTTTCGTCCGCAGTGATATGGGGAATGATGCGGTCGTCAGGGCGCTTGCGGAGAATGTTTCATGTACCGCCAGAAGCACGACCATAACCGAAGGTGATGTGAGTGTCGGTACCATCGAGCATCTGCTTTCCGCACTGACAGGTATGGGTGTTGACAATGCGAGGATAGAGATCGACAATGTCGAGGTGCCGATCCTCGATGGCAGTGCGAAACCATATATCGATGCGATATGGAAAGACGGATTCGCGGTGCAGGATGCGCCGAGACGATATGTCGAGCTCAAGGAGACTGTCGAGGTCAGGAGGGAGGATACGGGAGCTTTCCTGCGCATAGAGCCTGCAGACACTCCTGAGTATGAGCTGACGATAGATTTCGATTCCAAAGTGCTCGGGATACAGAAGGCCAAATGGAATCCGGGTGTCGTCTATGCAGAGCAGATAGGCATCTGCCGCACATTTGTCTTCTTCCATGAGATAGAATACCTTTTCAAGAACAATCTTGTCAAGGGCGGGGATCTTGACAATGCAATAGTCATTGTCGAGCATCCTGTATCGGATGAGCAGATAGAGCATATGTCGAAGCTTTTCAACGTGCCGAAGCTCAAGATTTCAGACAAGGGATACCTGACGAATATAGAACTGCGTTTCTCCAACGAGTGTGCACGGCACAAGCTGCTGGATCTCATAGGAGACCTTAGGCTTGCAGGAGGTTTCCTGAAAGCGAAGGTGACAGCATACAAGTCAGGACATTCGATAAATACAACTGCAGCGAAGCAGATAAGGTCGCTGCTTAAATAACCTATAGAAAATGAACAGAATCCATCCACTTGCAACAGTACATCCGAACGCAAAGCTCGGTGACAATGTAGAGATAGGCCCATACGCCTTCATTGATGAATTTGTGGAAATCGGAGACGGATGCAGGATACTTCCCCATGCCACCATATTCAATTATGTCAAAATAGGAAAGAACTGCCAGGTATTTCCGGGTGCAGTGATCGGTGCCATCCCCCAGGACCTTAAATTTACCGGGGAGGTGACGTATGTGGAGATCGGTGACAATGTGAATATCCGTGAGTGTGCGACCATCAACAGGGGTACGCAGGCGAGCGGAAAGGGAGTGACAAAGATCGGAAGCAACACCCTTCTGATGTCATATACCCATGTCGCCCACGACTGCACGGTGGGTGAGCACTGCATTCTCGTGAGCTATGTCGGTATCGCAGGGGAGACGGATGTCGATGACTGGGCTATCCTCGGAGGAGGCACGATGGCGCATCAGTTCTCCAAGATTGGCAAACATGCAATGGTAGGAGGCGGCTCCAAGATAAACAAGGACATACCTCCTTACATTCTGTGCGGCCGTGACCCTATATCGTATGCCGGTGTCAATATCGTGGGACTCCGCCGCAGAGGGTTCTCGTCTGACCAGATCCGCAATATCAAGGATATGTATGATATCATCTATTCCAGCGGACTGAATGTGACGGATGCCTGTGCCAAGGTGGCTGCCGGCTTCCCGCAGAGCGAGGAGAGGGATACCATACTTGAGTTCATCAAGAATTCCAGAAGGGGTATCGTGAAAGGGAATTCTCTCAACGCCAAGGGGGAAATCGAATAGTGCAAGTCTTGCTGGATACGGCGTATTTCCCGCCGGTACAATATTTTGCCGCACTGTCTGCATCTTCCAGACAGTGCTTTTTTCTGGAGGCATGCGAGAACTACCAGAAGCAGTCCTACAGGAACCGCTGTCATTTCTATTCCGCCTCCGGTCTGCAGTCTCTCTCTTTTCCTGTGGTACATGGCAACGGCACTGTATCCTTGCCCATAACGGAAATCAGAATAGACTATTCCAGACCGTGGCTCCAGCAGCACAAGAGGGCCATAGTCTCGGCCTACGGGACATCCGCCTTTTTCGAATATTACAGGGATGAGCTGTTCGACATCCTCGACAGCAGACCTGAG
This sequence comes from uncultured Bacteroidales bacterium, assembly GCA_944325435.1. Taxonomy (GTDB): domain Bacteria; phylum Bacteroidota; class Bacteroidia; order Bacteroidales; family UBA932; genus Cryptobacteroides. Next base: position 10,011 of record CALVAC010000005.1, read on the forward strand.
ACCCTGTGGGAGATGAATCTTGCAATCATCCGCTTCTTCATAGACAAGATAGGCATTCCGGTGAAAATAGGGCAGACATCTGAATTCACATTGCCATCCGGCCTGTGCGGAGATGGTGTGTGGGCCGGCCTGCCGTTCTCCGTACGCTACGGTGCCTGTGACCTCAGGAATGTGATACATCCGAAGCGTCAGGATGACATCCTGCGCCGGCTTGGCAAGGAAAAGCCGTACTTCCAGGTTTTTTCCTGCAAATACGGCTTCATCCCGAATCTTTCCATTATGGATCTGTTGTTTAACGAAGGACCGGATTCCATCTCCTATCTTGTCTGACATCGGTGAAGACATCGATGGTCCGAATGCTGTCTGTCAGGAGGTATGTCCTGCCGGCCTGTCAGAACCGGAATCCGATGGTGAGGGCTATGTTGATGAGCCACTTCCTGCTGAGTATTTCAGGAGTGTCTACATTCGGATTGATGACACTGCCATCGTTAGCGTAATAGTCATACGGATATATGTATTCATCCGGATATTTCGTCGCCTGTAAGGCTAGGTCTGCGAAGAATGAGCCGGGGGAGCTGTATCCAAGTCCGCACGAGAGCCTGTGGGTGTTTGCCCTGACTTTCTGCAGCAGTCCGCCTTCATCGTAGTACTGTTCCGGGGATGTCGTGACCCCGTATCCTGCCCTTATCGCAAAGCTGCTTACCGGCTTGATTTCAGCACCGATTCTGAAAATATGCTGTGCCCCCATCAGGTCACGGATATCCTCGTTCAGAAGATCGAACTGGCTGTTGTCATTGGTGTGGGCTTCATGGATATACATCCCTCCGTAGTCCGCCATTTCGTAATCTGCGCTGATGACGGCAAAATTTCCTATGGCGTAAGCCGCTCCCACATTGAACCTGAACGGGGATGTCAGTTCATATTCGTATTCGCTGTCGGGAGTCTCTGCTTCTCCGTTCCCGTAGTTGGAGGAATATGTAGAGACAGCCGCGGATGCCTTCCATGTCTCCCTGATGCTCATACCTGTCGGTGTCTGGATGGCCGCACCGAACCTCAGCCCTTTCCAAGGAGTGACAATAATCCCGAACTTTCCGTAGACTCCCACTCCGCTTACATTATATGTGTTGTTGTATCTCAATGAGTTGAACTGAGTCTGGAAATATGAGTAGTCGCTGGCTTCCCCTCCGGACATTTCCCTTATATAATATTCCTGGCTGTAGGACAGGGAGGTGATGCCGAGATTCGCCCCGAAATATACTACATCGGAGATATTTGCTCCGAAATTGAACACATAGTCGTATTTGTTCCCGAGTATCCTCCTGGAGTATATCTGCTCGATGGTGTTGCCCGCAAGGCCGATGTTTTCCAGGTCCACCCCTCCTCCTTCAGGGTTGCGGAAATAGTTTTCGGTCACACCTGCATAGTCGGCACCGTATATTATGTCATCATCCATATTGTCGTTCCCCATATCATCCCATACATTGCTGATGATGCCTGATTCATAACCGAGTATCACATCAAATGGTATGTTGGAATCGTAATAAGGGTCGTATGAGCCGTCTGAAGCCAGTTCAAGATCATTGAAGTTTATCCCTGCCGCCAGAGTTGCCAGCGCTCCTGCAAATGTGGTGCTTGAATTGAGGCCCCTGACATACATGTTGTCATTGTATGTGTTTGTCCTGTTGACCACGAATCCGAGTGTCCAGTTCTTGATTCCGGAGGTGCGGTATGTGTCGAAATTGATGGTGAAACCAATGTTCGGCATGGAGAACCGCCCCATCGGTGTGCGGTACTTGCTCTGGAAATAGTCCGGTGATGTCCCTCCTGATGTGTTTACCGAAACCGCGACACCGGGAGTTATCGTGATCTGCGAGTATCTGGCGACTGCGGAGCCTGCCGGGTTTATCGATATGGAACCCAGGTCACCGCCAAGGGCAGTGAACGCATTGCCCATTGCCATGGTCCTTGCCGTCCCCTCATAGTTGTTTTCACTGAACCTGAGCGCGTCATACATAGTCTGCGCCTCTGCACCTGCCGCCATCACAACAAGCAGTAATGTAATCGCTGTCTTTTTCATATCGTTGATGTTTGATAATATGTACTACCTGCGTCTGCCGGATCCTCCGGATGAACTTCTGCTCACCCCGCTGCTCCTTGACCCTCCGGAATATCCGGATGAGCGGGAGAACGATGGTGTCGAGCTTCTGTTATAGCTCGAAGACGAGCTCCTGTTGTAGCTTGGTGTCGAGCTTCTGTTGTAGCTCGAAGACGAACTTCTGTTGTAGCTGCTTGAAGATGAACTCCTGCTGTAGCCGCTTGAAGAGCTCCTGTCATAAGAGGAGTAACCGCTCCTGTTGTATGACGAGCTTGCCGGCCGTCTGTATGTGGCGGTCCTGGTATTCGTGGATGATGTCCTTGCCGGACTCACTGTGGACCTGGTGGTCGTCGACCCTGTGGATACTGCGGATCCAGTCCCCCGTCTTCTGCTGGCAGCGGTTGATGTGACGGACTGTCCGGATGTGACGGTGCCGCTCCCTCTTCTCAATACCGGAGTCGCAGAACCGGAACCTGAACGCGTAGCCATTGCGCTGGAAGAGCTACGCCGGACATTGGACGATGCTGTCCTGACATTCCCTGTAGCCGTGCGTCTCCCTACGCTGCTTGTACGTGAGAAACCAGGGCTGTTGTGCCGGCCTACAGTCGAGGCGCGCGAACCGTAATAGTAATTGTTGTTCGTGACATATACCGGTCCGTGATGGTGATGTATCGGGTGTCCGTACCAGCCCCAGTGGTGATGGTATGGTCCCCAGTACCACGGATCATACCAGCCGCCCCAGTACCACGGGTCGTAGAACGGGGAAGCCCAAGTCCAGTACCAGCTGCTGTAGAACCACCTGTCTCTCCAGTACCAGGAGCTGTATGTCCATGGCCTGTAATATCTCCAGGTCCAGCTGTCCCAGTACCACGGATCCCAGTATGCTGATGTATAGTACCATGGATCCGGGTCGGTGTCGAAATAGATAGTCAGGTCCGAAGTGTCCCTGATGGTGACGGTGGCTCCCGTGTTGTTGGTCAGGTGTATCGTGGTGGATTTGCTTTCAGGTACGGAGATGGATTCCGGTTCATCTCCGAGAAGATATATCTCCGATTCCTTTGTCTCTACCACCAGCCTGTCTATCTCTTTTTCATCTGCGGCGGCAACCTGCCTTTCATTGGCTGTGTCTGTTCTGGTGTAGATCCCGTCATGGAATCTCTGCCCTGACGATGAATACTGCGCTGCCGTTCCGCACGCTGACAGCACCAGCACGGCAGACATTAAGATTGTGGCTCTCTTTTCCATATTCGTCCTCCTTTTGTTAATGTCGCGGAACCGGTCTGAATTTTTCCCGAAAATTAGGCGGTTTCTGACATTATATTTATACCTTTGCGGCTTGGAATATATTGCAATATCTATACCTCTGATATAGATGCAAATTCCGTCACAATGTAAAAATAATTTACGGATAAAACAAAGCGATAATGGCAAAAGAGGTAACAAAGAGGTCAGAGAACTATTCCCAGTGGTATGACAACCTGGTTGTAAAGGCCGATCTTGCAGAACGTTCGGCTGTGAGGGGCTGTATGGTCATTAAACCGTACGGTTATGCGATATGGGAGAAGATGCAGCATATACTCGACACCATGTTCAAGGAAACGGGGCACCAGAATGCCTATTTCCCTCTGTTCATACCGAAGTCTTTCCTTAGCAGGGAGGCTGAGCATGTGGAGGGGTTCGCCAAGGAGTGCGCAGTGGTGACTCACCACAGGCTTATGGCAAATCCTGACGGCCCGGGAGTGGTGGTTGACCCATCTGCAAAGCTGGAGGAAGAACTTGTGGTGAGACCGACCTCGGAGACCATTATATGGAACACTTACAAGAACTGGGTGACTTCATGGAGGGATCTGCCAATCCTGTGCAACCAGTGGGCCAATGTAGTGAGATGGGAGATGAGGACCCGCCTTTTCCTGCGGACCGCCGAGTTCCTGTGGCAGGAGGGGCATACGGCTCACGCAACAAGCGAGGAGGCTGTCGCAGAGGCGACCAGGATGGTCAACGTATATGCGGATTTTGCCCGTAACTATATGGCTATGCCTGTCGTGGTAGGACACAAGAGTCCTAACGAGAGGTTCGCCGGTGCGCTCGACACGTTGACTATCGAGGCCATGATGCAGGATGGCAAGGCTCTGCAGGCTGGAACCTCGCATTTCCTCGGGCAGAATTTCGCCAAGGCTTTCGATGTGCAGTTCACAAACAAGGAAGGCAGACAGGAATATGTCTGGGCTACTTCGTGGGGTGTCTCTACCCGTCTGATGGGAGCCCTTATCATGGCGCACGGCGATGACAACGGTCTCGTGCTGCCTCCTGCCCTTGCTCCTATCCAGGTGGTGATGGTTCCTATATACAAGTCACAGGAAGAGCGCAGTGCGATACTTGGCAAGATGGATGAACTGAAGAAGGAGCTTGAGGCTCACGGACATACTGTGAAGATTGATGACAGGGACACTCTCCGGCCGGGATTCAAGTTCGCTGAATGGGAGCTCAAGGGTGTGCCTGTGAGGATTGCCATAGGACCTCGAGATATGGAGAACGGTACTGTGGAACTTGCCCGTCGCGATACCCTTGAGAAGACATCCGCGCCTCAGGAGGGTCTCGGCAGGAGGATAGAGGAACTTCTGGATGAAATACAGAGGAATATCTATGCCAAGGCACTGAAGTTCAGGGATGAGCATATCATTAAGGTGGATACCTGGGAGGATTTCAAGGAGAAGATAGAGCAGGGTGGATTCCTTCTCTGCCATTGGGATGGTACTACCGAGACCGAGGAGAGGATAAAGGAGGAGACAAAGGCTACCATCAGGTGCATCCCGATTGACACTGCTGTATGCGAGGAGGAAGGGAAGTGCATCTATAGCGGAAAACCATCCGGCAGGAGAGTGCTGTTCGCCCGTTCATACTGATGGCACAGTGACCTTACGGGCAAGGAACCGTGTCCTGAGTGACATTAAATTACAGATATATGAAAAAGACCCTGCTTGCGCTTGCGCTGGTGCCGTTGACTTGTCTTGCCGTATCTGCACAGGAAGGCCTGACGGATGCCCAGAAGGCGGCGGCTGAGGCTGCCATTGCCATGAGCAATGCTCCGGAGAACACAAATACGATTGCGGACAGGCCGAAATACTGGACGAACTCCCTGTCGACCAAGATAGATTTCGGACATACGGGCCTGTTCAACTGGGCTGCCGGAGGATACAACAGCTATTCTCTGAAGGCATATATAGATGGCAATGCCAACTATGCGAAGGACAATATATCGTGGACAAACAGGCTTCAGCTCGACTACGGTTTCCTCTATTCTGCGGACAAGCCTGTGCTGCAGAAGAGCGATGACCGTATATATCTTGAGAGCAAGTTCGGATACAAGGCTGTGGACAAGCTTTTCATATCGGCGGAATACAGCCTGAAGTCGCAGTTTACAAATACCTACGAATATCCGACCCCATCGGCAAGGGCGGACGGTTCCCCGCTGCCTGATGGTGAGGAATACAGCACGGCGGACTGGAACAAGGTGAGGAACCTGAAGTCGGGTTTTTTCTCGCCGGCCAATATGACTCTCGGTCTCGGTCTTGACTACAACCCGTTCAGCTGGCTGACCGTCAATCTTGCTCCGCTTACCGGAGGCATAGTGTTCGTGGATGACCCGAGGCTGAGGGAAAGCTACAGTATGCCGCTCGTGGATGAGAACTCCGAAGCCCCGGACCAGTCTGCTTTCGAGAATACGGATGACTATAAGGTAGCCAACGGCCTGCGCTATCGTCCGGCGAGGTTCGAGTTCGGAGCCCAGCTGAAAGTGGATATCAAGGTGAATGTGAATGACAATTTCAAATATACCTCCCAGATATTGCTGTTCTCCAACTATCTGAAGAATCCTCAGAATGTCCGTGTGAACTGGGACAACAGGATAGAGTGGAAGCTCGCAAGGTTCTTTTCACTTATGTTCACTACGAACCTTATCTATGATGATACGGTGATGATTTTCAACGAGAAGGATGGCGCGACGCACCAGAGGGTGCAGTTCAAGGAGTCGCTCTCGTTCGGTTTTGTATATACCATTGCAACAAAGAAATGATGCAGAGGCAGTTCGATGCCATCATAAAGGATGTTTTCGGCAATGGTCCGGCCGGAATGGACAGTGCAGGCGATGCCAAAGTGCTGCTGGCGGTGAGCGGCGGTATCGATTCGATGTGTATGGCTGACCTTGCCCTGCATTCATCTGCAGTGCTTGATTTCGCCGTTGCACATTGCAATTTCCACCTGAGGGGGGAAGAGAGCGATTCCGATACGGCTTTTGTCAGGGAGTGGTGTGCCGGGAATGGAGTGGCGATTCATGTAGCCGATTTCGATACTGCAGGATTCGCTTCAGCAAACGGCCTGAGCATAGAGATGGCGGCCAGGGAGCTTCGTTACAGGTGGTTCGGGCAGCTTTGCATTGAATACGTATATGCCGGAGTCCTGGTGGCGCACAATGCAAATGACAATGCGGAGACCTTGCTGCTGAATCTGTTGAGGGGTACCGGGCTCCGTGGCCTTGCCGGTATGGGGAGGGTCTCGGCCATCCCTTATGCGGAATCCGCCGATGGACAGTCCGGAAAGCCAGACGGAAACCGGCCGCTGCTCTGCAGGCCGATGCTCGGATTCACCAGAAAACAGATAGAGGGCCATATGATGGCAGGAAGACTGCCTTTCCGGGAGGACAGCACCAATGCAGATACTGTGTACAGACGCAACAGGATAAGGAATGATGTGTTCCCAATGCTGGAGAAGATAAACCCTTCTTTCATAAAGACATTCAATAGGGAGATGGAATATTTCTCCCAGGCGGCGGGGCTGCTGGATGAGACTGTACGGTCATCCTCTCTTCCGCTGAAGCCGCAGATGCCATCTGTCCAGGCTGACAAGTCTGCGGACTCCGCCCCGGACGGATCTGCCGGAGAGGTCAGGATAAGTCTGCGGTCACTGCTTTCTTTCCGTCACTGGCCTTACCTCCTGTATATGTATCTTGAGCCATACGGTTTCAACAGTGCATCCATCGCATCTGTGGAGAGACTGATCCGGTCTGCTGCCGGAGGCGGTACGACTCTTTCCGGCAAGGTTTTCCGGTCTGATACGCATATTCTCGTTTCTGCATCGGATGCGTTGATTGTCAAGCCCGTGAATCCCTTGGATGAAGTGAGTCCACACCTGTGTCGCGCAGCGGAGTCCGACAGTCTTGTGGAGATAAGCGGACCAGGACGGTATGCGGTTGGCAGTACCGTCTTTGCGGTGGAGGTGAAACCCCTCGGATCTCTGGAATCCCTGAAATGTCCAGGGGGGATGCTGGTCTGTGACAGCGACCTTCTTCCGTTCCCGTTCGTGTGCCGCAGCTGGCAGCCGGGGGACTGGTTCCGTCCTTTCGGAATGAGAGGAAGAAAGAAGGTCAGTGACCTTTTCACTGACCTTAAGTTCGATGCGTTCAGAAAATCTTCGACTCCTGTTGTCGTGGGAGGGAATTGTCGCGGCAGCCATATAGCGGCAGTGCTTGGAGTGCGGATTGATGATTCGCTGAAAGTCACTGTGGATACTTCGGAGGTGCTGGTGCTGACCATTGTCTGACCATCCTCCGTGACTTGTCGCCGTCCCTGATACTATCTGATGTCTATTTCGTATGGCATACGGGCATATACCTGGCCTGTCATATTTTCATCCCAGTCTCTGAATGCGGTCTCTACGGCTTCAAGCGGTGTGCCCTTGAAGATGGCTGCTTCCTGTCCGAACATTCCCATCAGCATGTCCATAGTGGTCATAGGTTTCGGATATTCGGCTATCTGCCATGAACTGATGTCCGTATTTGCACTGCCGGTCAGGGAAATGGCGTATGCTACGGCATCCTCCAGCCCTCCTATCCGGTCCACAAGTCCTTTGTCGAGGGCATCTGTGCCTGCCCATACGCGTCCCTGGGCAATTTCGTCTACATATGCCTTGTCAAGTCCGCGCCCTTCAGCTACAATGGAGGTGAAGGTGTCATAGATGTCCTCCACAGATTCCTGCATATATGCAATTTCATCCGTGTCCAGGGCTCTCATACCGGAGTACATGTCCCCGTGCCTGTTTGAACTGATGGTTGTCATTCGGATACCGATCTTGTCCACGGTCTTGCCGAAGTCCGGAATCATACTGAATACACCGATGGAACCTGTCAGAGTGGATGCATCCGAGAATATGTAGTCACAGCTGTTCGATATCCAGTATCCGCCCGAGGCTGCATAGCTGCCGTATGAAGCTACCACCGGTTTCACTTCTCTGGTAATGTCTATCTCGTCCTTTATCTTGGCTGAAGCCAGCACGCTTCCTCCCGGAGAATTTACCCTGAGCACGACAGCCTTGACCGTGGAGTCTCTTCTCGCATCCGCTATCATTGCCGCGAACCGGTCCCCGGCCACCTGTTCCTTTCCTGCCCCATCCATTATGTCACCGTTGGCATAGATGATTGCAATCCGGTCATCTGCCTTGTAGTTCGGAAGGACTTTGGCGGCCGCATAGTCGGTGAGGGATATCTGATGGATGTCTTCAATCCTGTCCGCTCCGTACAGACCGCAAAGCCGTTCCCTTAGTTCTTCCCTTGTCATCAGTTCATCGACGAGGCCGTGTCCGAGGAAATCCTCAGGGGAGTTGAGGCTGAGGTTGTCCACGAGGGCATTGAACTCTTCGGTGGACATCCCCCTGGATGCGGCCATCCTGTCGGCCCAGCCTTTCCACAGAGAGTTGACCATCACCTGGTTCTGTTCCCTGTTCTCCGGACTTATGCTGTTGCGTATGAACATCTCTCCTGCGGATTTGTATTTCCCGTGCCTTATAAGCTGTACATTGATACCCAGCCTGTCGAGGATGTCCTTCAGGAACATCTGCCGGCTCGAGAAGCCTGTCAGCATGTTCATCCCTCCGTCATAGCTGGACATGAATATCTTGTCAGATACAGATGCCAGGTAGTATGAGGAATTGGATGGTGTCTCGATGAATGATATGATGGCTTTCCCGCTGGCGCGGAACCTTTCCAGGGCTGTCCTGAGCTCTTCGATGCCTCCCATCTCTCCGGCTGTTCCATCCGGCTTGAGGTAGATGAACCTGACGGCCGGGTCGAGGGCTGCCTCCTGTATTGCCCGTACAGCTGTCCAGATACCGACGGATGCCCGCGTCTCGCCTTCAAGCATGCCTTTTATGTCGGCAGGGGCGGCCTGCTCGGCAAGAACTATCTTTGACATGTCTATGGTAAGGATGCCTTCACGCGGCATAACCGGCTGCGGGCTTCCGAGAGCTGCCAGAGACCCTATTATGCCCAAGGCGATGAATGTGAGCACTGCTCCTGTGACCAGACAGCCGAGAATGGCTGCAAGAGTCATTTTAACGAAATCTTTCATGTATTGTCATTTCTTACAAATGTAGTGATTTTATGGCATATCCTGCCTGCCGTATATCTTTTTTTGTAAATTTGCATATTTGCGTCAAGAAACGATGATTGGCAATAGGCTACATATTCTGACTGTAACATTGTTGCTGTCAATGTCATATACGGATATCTCCGCACAGGGGACCGTGTGCGGAGGGGACGGGGGCGGATATCCAGTATCTTCCGATGGGAAGCCTCTTTCTCTGGATGCGTCCATCAGGACCGATACGGAGTTGGATTTCAGTGTCGCGTCTTCGCTGGATGTCGGTAAGGGCTGGAACACTTCGCTTCTCGGCGGTTTTTCCGGCAATTTCAGGACTTTCGACTTCAACGGGGATGGGTATATGGATGCCCCTGACATGCTGCGCTTCAACCTTTCCAACGGCTGGACTTTCCGTGCCTCCGACGGTGTGCAGGTGAGGTTCGGGGCCGGCGCCATGCAGGATACGGAGAGAGGCGGCCAGCAGGGTTATGACTGCAATGCATATATGGATATGATGCGCGACAGGGACTGGAATCAACAGCTGCCGTGGGGGTCGTACACCAGGGACCGTTCTGTCGGCGGCTATGTCGAGACTTCTGTGCCTCTGGCTTCCGATGGCGCGGGGGGCTTTACGGTGATGGCTGACTATACATATTATGACAGGGACTCTTGGGCGGGAGGTACGGAATACCTCTCGGGGCATCATTCTGCAGGGATGGACATTATGTACAGGAACGACATCTCCGAGAGACACTCTTTTGCGGCAGGACTTTCCGGTGCATACGACAGTTATGAGGAGAGTTTCCTCAGGCTTCTGACCACGGTGACCCAGGGTGCCGGTGAGGCTGTGGCGACGGATTATGCGTCAGCCGGGATTTTCGGGAAATATACTTTCAGGTACGGGAAGAAACTTGTGGCTTCAGGCAGCGTCAGGGGCGACTGGTACAGCAGGACCGGTGACAGCAGGCCGCATTTCAGGGTTTCGCCTGAACTGGAGGTGAGATATTCTCCCAATGAAATGTTTGTCCTACATCTCGGAGGGGGCAGGAAACTGGGATATGAAGTTCCTCTGATGGACAATCCGGGAGTGTTTTTCACCGGTAAGACCTTTATGGGTGACTGGTCGTCACACATCCTGGAAGACGCATGGACATACGGAGGGGACATGACGGTCAGTCTGCCGTTCGGGGCATCTTCTGACACCTATCTCAAGATAGGATATTACAGGACACGGTTCATGCAGCAGTCGGTCGTTGATTACGAGTACGGCAATTCCGTTGCCAATGCTACTCAGATATGGTTCTACGCCCTGGATGGGAAGAGGTCGTATTCCGACACTTTCCGCATAGTGTTCAATGTGTTGCCGCTCGAGCGTTTTTCGGTGAAGGCAGCATTCCGCTACACGAATGCGATGATTGAGATGAAAGGGTATGAGTATCCTGTGGAGAAGCCTCTGACAAGCCGCTTCAGGGGTGTCCTGGACTTGAAGTATGCCACACGTATGGACAAATGGACATTCGGGGTCACGGCCTCTGTCAACGGGCCGTCGAGGGTGTACAGTTTCATGGAGGATGATGTGGATGAGGACGGGAGTCTAATCTACAGGAACGGGCAGACTCCGGTGTACCCGATGCTGGATTGCAGAATCACCAGAAGGCTCGGCATGGTCGAGCTGTATGTCGGAGGGGAGAACCTGACCGGTTTCAGGCAGAAGCATGTCATACTCGGCAGCGTGAAGGATGATTCCGGTGTGGTTTCTGCACGGCAGCCGTCATTCGATGCAAGCGCCGTATGGGGGCCGCTGATGGGAGTGAAGATATATGCAGGTGTCAGGTTCAGCCTGCAGGAGCGATGATTTATGACAGAAAACAGGAGATATGTTCAGGATTGTAAAGAAAGAAAAGCTTAATCCTGTAGTGTACAGGATGGAGGTGGAGGCCCCGAGGATAGCGGCATCTGCGCATCCGGGCCAGTTCCTGATTGTCAGGACCGAGGAGAAAGGGGAGAGGGTACCCCTGACCATAAGCGACTATGATCCGCTGAAGGGGACTGTGACTATAGTCACTCAGGAGATCGGGGCATCGACAGAGGACATCTGCTCGTTTGAGGAAGGCCAGGCCTTCGCCGATGTTGTGGGGCCTCTCGGAATGCCGTCGGATTTTGTGGATATGGAGGAAGACGAACTTGCAGGCCAGAGATATGTGTTCATTGCGGGCGGTGTGGGGACTGCTCCTGTCTATCCTCAGGTGAAATGGCTCCATTCGAGAGGTGTGGCTGTGGATGTCATAATAGGGGCGAAGACATCTGAACTTCTGATATACAGGGAGGAGATGGCAGGGTATTGCGACAACCTCTATGTATGTACGGATGATGGCTCGGAAGGATTCCACGGGATGGTGACCGGTATGCTCGAGAATCTGGTTCTGGAGCAGGGAAAGCGTTACACCAGGGCGGTGGCCATCGGCCCGATGGTCATGATGAAGTTCGCATCCCTGACCGCCAGGAGACTGGGACTTCCTATAGTCGTGAGCCTGAATACCTTGATGGTCGATGGAACTGGGATGTGCGGGGCATGCAGGGTGACTGTCGGGGGAAAGGTAAGGTTCGCCTGTGTCGAGGGGCCGGAATTCGATGGCTATGAGGTGGATTTCGATGAGGCGATGCGCCGTCAGGGCATGTACCGTCAGGAAGAGAAGACGGCAGAGCCTCATGTCTGCAGGATAGACCTTAGAAGCGGTACGGCGCAGGAATGAATACCCGGCCGGAATCCGAATCAAATCATGATAAAATCAGTTTGCTGACTTTTAAACAGGAGATATAGAAATGGCGGAAAGGATACCCAGGGTGCCTGCAAGGGAGCAGGACCCGAAAGTGAGGGCCACCAATTTTGATGAGGTGTGCCTGGGATATGATGTAAAGGATGCTATGAGGGAGGCTTCGCGGTGTCTGCATTGCAGGAATCCCCGTTGCGTGGCATCGTGTCCGGTGAATATAAAGATACCGCAGTTCATTGCCTGTGTAGCGTCCGGGGATTTTGCCCGGGCTGCAGCTGTGATTGCGGAGGATTCATCCTTGCCTGCCGTATGTGGCAGGGTGTGTCCGCAGGAGACGCAGTGTGAGGGCAGCTGTATCCTCGGGGTCAAGGGCGAGCCGGTGGCGATAGGTCAGCTCGAGCGGTTTGTGGCTGACTGGAACAGGGAGAATATGGCTGTCCGGCCATCTCCTTCTCCATCGAACGGATACCGTGTGGCTGTGATAGGAAGCGGCCCGGCCGGACTCGCGTGCGCATCCGACCTTGCGAAGATGGGCTATGATGTGACTGTGTTCGAGGCTCTCCACAAGCCGGGCGGGGTGCTTGAATACGGGATACCGGAGTTCAGGCTGCCGAAAGAGAGGGTGGTGAAGCCGGAGATAGATGATGTGCGTTCGCTCGGGGTGAAGATAGTGACGGATGTGGTGGCAGGAAGGACTGTCACAGTGGATTCCCTGCTGGACAGGGAGGGTTTTTCTGCCGTATTCATCGGGTCCGGGGCTGGCCTTCCGAGGTTTATGGGGATACCAGGCGAGAACCTGAACGGGGTCTTTTCCGCCAACGAGTTCCTTACGAGGAACAATCTGATGAAGGCATACAGGGATGACTATATGACTCCGGTGATAAAAGGGCACAGGGTCGTGGTTGTCGGAGGCGGTAATGTGGCAATGGATGCCGCCCGCACAGCACTTCGGCTCGGTTCCGAAACCACCATCGTGTACAGGCGGACAGAGAATGAGCTTCCTGCCCGCCGCGAGGAGGTCCACCACGCCAAGGATGAGGGTGTCGGGTTCATGATGCTGACCAATCCCGTGGAGATACTCGGAGATGAACGAGGCTGGGTCCGCTCCATAAGGTGCATAAGGATGGAACTCGGAGAGCCGGATGCGAGCGGCCGACGTTCCCCTGTCCCCGTCCCGGGTTCGGAGTTCGAGATAGAGACAGATGAAGTTATCATGGCTCTGGGAACATCCCCGAATCCTCTGATTGCAGGCACGACCGCCGGGCTGGAGACCACACGCAGAGGCTGCATTGCCGCCGATGAGGATGGCGCGACATCACGTCCGGGTGTATTCGCCGGAGGGGATGCCGTCACCGGTGCTGCTACCGTCATCCTCGCCATGGGGGCCGGCCGCAGGGCTGCGGCCTCCATTGACAGATACATCCGCGGCAAGGAAGAGAAGTAGCATCCGAATGTATCTGCAGATATCCGGAAAATCACGCCGACCTGTGCAACACTTCTGACCGGCATTGCATCTATATGTCGTGTTTTCAGAATATTGTGTTTCATTAAAGTTGTCGTGAGATGAAAGAATTGATGCTTGAATTCGGGAAAAGGGTCGGGGCTTTCCTGGTGGTGGCTCTGGTTCTTTCGTCATTTGTAATATTGTCATAGGATGGCAGATTATCGTCCGCTTGCGCCGGAGGAGATTGTCCGGCTCAAAGCCCAGATGTGTACGGCATCTGACTGGTCCCAGATAGAGGTGGCAGAGGATTTCAGTACCGAACATGTCCTGTATACCAGATTCTCTGGACGGATACGCATCGGTACATTCAAAAAGGAATTCATATTGGCCGGAGGCATGAGAAAGCATTCCGGCCTTTATCATGCGACCCTGCACAATGTCACTGTAGGGAATGACTGCTGTATAGAGAATGTCAAGAACTATATAGCGAATTATGACATTGGCAGCGGCACTTTCATAGAGAATGTCGACATAATACTGACGGATGGGCAGAGCAGTTTCGGCAACGGGGTGGAGGTCTCCGTCCTGAACGAGACCGGTGGCCGTGAGGTTATGATATATGACCGTCTGTCGGCCCAGCAGGCATATATTATGGCTCTGTACAGGCACAGGCCTGCCCTGGTGACGGCAATGAGACGGATTATAGGGGATTATGTCGCTTCTGTGTCGGCTTCTGTAGGCACCATAGGCTCGGATGTGATGATTGCGGATGCAGGATATATAAAGAATGTCAGGATAGGGGACTGCTGCAAGATTGAGGGGACTGCACGGCTCAAGAACGGAAGCATAAACAGCAACCGTGAGGCTCCTGTCCATATCGGTGTGGGTGTGATTGGGGATGATTTCATTATTTCCAGCGGCTCTTCAGTCGAGGATGGGGTGACGTTCTCGAGATGCTTCATCGGTCAGGCGTGCAGGCTCGGCCATACATATTCCGCATCCGACTCCCTCTTTTTCAGCAATTGCCAGGGGGAGAACGGTGAGGCCTGCGCGATATTCGCCGGACCTTTCACAGTGACTCACCACAAGTCCACCCTCCTGATAGCGGGAATGTTCTCTTTCATGAATGCCGGATCAGGCTCCAACCAGAGCAACCATATGTACAAGCTCGGGCCGATACACCAGGGAATCATGGAGAGGGGAGCCAAGACTTCCTCGGACTCATACCTCCTGTGGCCGGCCAAGATAGGGGCATTCTCTCTTGTGATGGGAAGGCATGTGTCGCATCTGGACACATCCAACCTGCCTTTTTCCTATCTTATCGAACAGCAGAGCACATCCTATATTTTCCCGGGAGTGAACCTCAAGAGCGTGGGAACAATAAGGGACGCGAAGAAATGGCCGAAGCGAGATGGCAGGACGGATCCGGACAGGTTGGACTGCATCAACTATAACCTGCTCAGCCCGTTTACCATACAGAAGATGTTCAATGCTGTCAGGATTCTCAGGAAGATAATGTCGGCATCCGGTGATGTGTCGGATGTGTATTCTTATATGGGTGCAAAGATCCGTAATTCATCACTGAAGAAAGGGTTGCGTTACTACAATATGGCAATCAACAAGTTCCTCGGGAATTCCGTGATCAAGAGGCTCGAAGGGATACAGTTCGGCAGCGATAGCCAGATACGTGACAGGTTCAGGCCTGATACGGCGAAAGGAACGGGCGACTGGGTGGATGTTTCAGGAATGATAGCCCCGAAGTCAGAGATAGAGTCTCTGCTGGATGACATAGAGAACGGATGGATTTCGGATGTGGGGCAGCTCCATTCACGCTTTGTGGACATACATTCCCATTATTATGAGTATGAGTGGACGTGGGCATACGGCAAGATACAGTCTTTCTATGGCATCTCTCCTGAGGATATAACTGCAGAAGATGTCATAAGGATAGTGGAACAGTGGAAGGATGCTGTTGTAGGCCTGGACAGGATGGTCTACGAAGATGCAAGGAAGGAGTTTTCCCTGTCATCCATGACAAGTTTCGGTGCAGACGGGGATGCGGACACGAGAAGTCTGGATTTTGTAGAGGTGCGCGGCGGACAGTTCGAGTCCAACCCGTTCGTAGTGGAGACACTCGACCATATAAGAAGAAAAACGGAGCTGGGAGATGAACTCATCTCCCGGCTCCGTAAAATCTCCTGACCATTACGCCTGTCATTCTCCGGCAGCGACAGCCGGTACAGGGCGGATTTGTGATTAATGGACCGTTACTGCAGAGAAGAAATGCATTCAGTCACATTCTTCTCTATGCGGGCGAGTATGTCTGCGGCTGAACCTTCTTCAGCCTTGACGAACTTCTCTCCTGTGATGTGCTCGTACAGTTCGATATAGCGCTCGGTAATGCTGGCCACAATTTCGGGAGTCATTTCCGGGACTTTCTGCCCTTCCTGACCCTGGAAGCCGTTGGCCATCAGCCATTCTCTTACGAATTCCTTGGACAGCTGCCTCTGCCTCTCGCCCTTGGCGAGCCTTTCTTCATATCCGTCTGCATAGAAATACCTTGATGAGTCCGGCGTGTGTATCTCGTCCATAAGATAGATTACACCGTCTTTCTTGCCGAACTCGTATTTGGTGTCCACAAGGATAAGTCCCATCTTTGCAGCTATCTCCGTCCCTCTCTGGAACAGTGCTTTTGTATATGCCTCGAGCTTTTCGTAGTCTTCACGGCTTACGAGTCCCGACGCTATGATTTCTTCTTTTGAGATATCCTCATCGTGTCCTTCGGCAGCCTTTGATGTCGGGGTGATGAGAGGCTCCGGGAATTTCTGGTTCTCCACCATTCCATCCGGCATCTCCATTCCGCAGATGGTTCTCCTGCCGGCCTTGTATTCCCTCCATGCGTGTCCGGAGAGGTAGCCACGGATGACCATCTCCACCTTGAACGGCTCGCATTTGTGTCCGACGGTCACCATCGGGTCAGGGACGGCGATTTTCCAGTTAGGCAGGATGTCTGTCGTGGCATCGAGGAATTTCGCTGCTATCTGGTTGAGCACCTGTCCTTTGTAAGGGATGCCTTCAGGCAGGACCACATCGAATGCAGAAATCCTGTCAGACACTACCATTACAAGGTATTCGTTCTTGATGTCATAGACATCGCGGACCTTGCCGACATATCTGCCGACCTGTCCCGGAAAATTGAAATCGGTCTTTACAATTGCTGCCATAATCAAATATGTTGTAAATTATTGTATATCAAGCTTGTGGTTGAAAATGCCGCAACAGCGCTGAAAATCCGGTCAAAAATACAAAAAATATCAGGATTATCCTTAAAATGTCCCCTGTTCCTGTGCTTCTCAGCCCTGCTGTCCGGTGGTGAGGCGGAACTTGATGCTGCCGAGGTTGCGGTAGTATGATACTTTGGGGGGCTGTCCGGTATGATTGGCAAATGGTTCTTCTGGCCTGTGCCTGGGACTGCCGGCCGGTGTGCGGGTCCATAAAGTGCGGTCGATGGAGAACAAGACAGGTGTCCTGTATCCCTCTTCATTGAATCCGAGCTGTCTGTAGACGGAACCGTCGGACCATTCCATATCGGCATAGCTCATAATGTCATCCGGCCTGATATCATCTATGAACCGTTTCAGCAGCTTTCCCATTCCCCCTGTTATCCTCATACCGGGGAGGGAGGCATATCTGATCCATTCGTAGGACCTGATTTCCCTGCCATCCTTTGTCCACTTCCGGGCGTTGGAGAATTCCGCCACGGCAACCGGCCTGTCTTCTCCAATAATGGACAGGATACCGTTCCCGTCTTGTCCTTGTGCGGTCTGGCCTGACACTCCGTTTCTGATATACAGCCCGTAACAGTGGCGGCATAATGCTCCGCCGTAGCTGTGGGTCTTGTCGAGGAAAGCGTTTGCAGTGGCGCGGTCTATCCTGCGGACTTCACAGTTGCGGGCGAACACGGAGGTGAAGATTCCGCAGTGTGCGAGCATCCTTTCCGTCATCATTTGTGGCTGCCTTTCCCAAAGATCCCTGACAATGATGGCAGGACGGATGCCTTCTGCAGTCTGTATTTCATTGAGTTCCGACATAATAGCGACAGACAGCCGCTCTGCCTCTTCCGGATTCTCCGAGATGGGATCCAAGACAAGGAACATCGCCCTGTATCCACCCTTGCCGGATGCACTGAACAGAACTGGCTCACCGCATCCGGAGATACGGAGACCGATGCCGTTGTCTGTCAGTGCATCTGCGATTTCCTGGGCAAATAGGGAAAGTTTCATCCTGCAAAAATATCCTCTTCCGTGGAATTTTCCTATTTTTGCTGTCAGTATTCCGTCAGAGAGGACGGATATTGTCAACTGTTTGTACTATGGCTTTCCCGTCACCGGCACAGGACTATATGTCCCCGTCTATCGATCTCAACCGCGAGCTTGTGCTCCATCCTGCAGCCACGTTCTATGCCAGGGTGGTGAGCGATGCCATGAGTGCCGAAGGTGTGGAGAAGGGGGATGTGCTGGTCATTGACAGGGCCATCGAGCCGGAGGAGGGCGCTCTTGCCGTCTGTTATGTCGATGGGGAGTTCGCGCTCAGGAGGATTTCCGGGGATGATGCGGATTCGATAGGAGACCTGAGGGTGTGGGGAGTGGTCACTTATGTTATAAAGAAAGTCCATTGCCGGTAGGCTGCGGATGGTCAGGTAAAGGCATGTATGCGTTAGTCGACTGCAACAATTTTTTCGTCTCGTGCGAAAGGGTCTTCCAGCCGTGGCTGGAGGGCAGGCCGGTCGTCGTGCTTTCCAACAATGATGGCTGCGTGGTGGCGCGTAGCAACGAGAGCAAGGCGATGGGGATAAGGATGGGCACGCCCTTCTATCAGGTGAAGCATCTTGCTGACAAGGGACTTCTTGAGGTGAGGTCATCCAATTATATTCTTTATGGTGACCTGTCGGACAGGGTCATGTCGATTCTTGCGGATGCCGTCCCGAAAATCGAGATATATTCCATCGATGAAGCGTTCCTCGTGATGGAGGGATTGAGTCTGGATAAGGTGGAGGAGATATGCAGGGAACTTGTGCCAAAGATAAAGAAATGGGTCGGGATACCGGTCAGCATCGGGGTTGCACCGACAAAGACATTGGCGAAGATTGCAAGCCATTTCGCGAAGATGTTCAAGGGGTACAGGGGAGTGTGTATGATAGATACTGACGAAAAACGTCGGAAGGCCTTGGAACTCACTCCGATAGGCGATGTGTGGGGCGTGGGCAGGAGAAATGTGGTGAAGATGCAGGATTCCGGCGTGAGGACTGCAGCCGATTTTGTGACAAGGCCGGAAGAATGGGTGGACAGGCATTTTGCGGTTCCCGGAGTCCGTACGTGGAAAGAACTTCAGGGGATTGTGTGTGTGGCTGAAGAACTGCCTGAAAAGAGGAAGTCGATATGTACATCGCGCTCGTTCGCGGAGATGATAGAGTCGGAGGATGAACTGGCTGTGAAAGTTGCAGATTTTGCGGCCCACTGTGCCAGAAAACTCAGGGAGGAGGGGACTGCTGCGGGACAGGTGACCGTATTCCTGATGACGAACCGTTTCAGGGATGATCTGGAGCAGTATTTCCCGCAGGCTACGGTGACTCTTCCTGTCGCGGCCAGCAGTACCCAGGAAATCACGGCGGCTGCAATGAAGGCGTTGAGGACAGTCTACAAGGAGGGGTACCGCTATAAGAAAGCGGGTGTCATTGTGGATGATATTGTCGACCAGGATGCAGTACAGGGAGTGATTTTCGACTTTGATGATGAGATGCGCAGGAAACAGGATACCCTTTCTGCAGTTATGGATGCTGTGAATGGAAACGGCAGGAGAGGCCGGCCTCTGTCAAGACGCAGGCACGGCTCCGGAAGCGATGTCATCGGGGTAGCTTCGCAGCATCTCGGACATTTTGCGGATGGCATCAGAAGCGAACACAGGTCCAGACGCTATTCCACAGACTTCAGTGAGCTGATGGAAGTGCATTGACCTTTTTATTTGCAGACCATTATGTCGAGTATCATGTTATCGGTGCTCTGCATTCCCACCGAGCCTATCTGACCAAGGTTGCGGATGGTCTTCTCTATGTCTTTCTCGATGATGCCATCATTTTCGGAGATGCATCTGCCATCGAGGGCCAGTACGGCAGACTGGATTGCGCTTGCCACTCCGGACGCGACTTTCATTGCGCATCCTACCTTGGCTCCGTCGCATACCATACCTGTAATGTTTCCGATCATGTTCTTGATGGCAGAACATACGGCTTCGTAGGAGCCTCCTTTCAGATAGACGAGCCCGCAGGCGGAACCCGTGGATGCGATTACGCATCCGCACAGGGCGGAAAGCTTGCCGAGGTATCCCTTTATGTGGATGGCTACAAGATGGCTCAGCACAAGTGCCCTGGCAAGAGCCTCATCGCCTGTGTTGTGCTTTATGGCGTATGCTATTACTGGCATGGTTACGGTGATGCCCTGGTTGCCGCTGCCGGAGTTGCTCATTGCCGGCAGTGTGCAGCCTGCCATCCTGGCATCGGATGCCGCTGCGGTCAGGGACATGGCATAGCTCATGAAGTCATTGCCGAACACATCCCTGTGCTTCGAGCAGTATATTGTCTTCCCGACCTTGAGCCCGTAGTCCCCTTTGAGACCTTCGTCAGCAAGGGTCAGGTTGAGGTCGCGGGATTCGAGGATGAACCGGATGTCTTCGAAATCCACAGTCTTTGCAAATTCGTATATTTCCTTGACTGTCAATCCGTAATCTTTTGTCTCTTTCTGGCTGGCACTCCCGTCATCGGATTTCCCGGAGCTTGCCAGTATGTTGTCATCGAAACAAGTCTCCACGATATTGTCGTGGTCGTTTTCAATAAGCGCAGAGGCGTTGTGCCCATCACCGGTGCATACCTTTGCCTTGACATAGAGCTTCCTGTCGGTGTCGGCAAGTTCTATCCTGACCTTCTTCCCCTCCACAAGTTCCCTGGCTCTTGCAATGTATCTTTCCTCTATGTCGTGCAGCACTTCCAGACCATAGCATGACCTTCCGCATACAGCTCCAAGAGCGGCGGCGATGTACAGGCCTACCATCCCTGTCCCGGGGATGCCTACGCCCATGCCGTTCTTGAGGATATTGCCGCTGACAGCTACGTTCACATTGAAGTCAGATTCCATCCTCCATTCGCTATGTCCTTTGCAGCACGGGCATCTGTCTTCGATAATCTCGATGGCTTTTGCCACGGCAAGAGCTACGGCTATCGGCTCGGTGCAGCCCAGAGCCGGCTTGACTTCCTTTTTGATCAGTGCGATGATTTCTGCATGACGGTCTTTCATTGTCTGAAATATTTAAGGATTGAACTGATGACACTGTGCAGGCTCTCTTCGGAGGAGAGCGTTTCGAGAGGGAATCCGAAGCAGACTGTTCTGTAACCGGATGGACTTGAGTGGCATATACCGCAAGGTATTCCTGTGTCTGTGTATTCCGAGATTGTCCGGCCGTCTCCGGATGCAGGCACGATGCCGTCAGGTGATGTCACTGTGTAGATCCCGTCTCTGCCGCTGAAACTGCATTCTCCGCATTGTATGGAGACAGTGCAGCTGTCGCGTGCCGGGAGGAACGCTGCCGTTCTGCTTTTCGAGGCGTGTCCGGTGACCCATCTGAATCCGAGTATGTCTTCCGCGAATCTTATCGATGATTCCCTGAATGTACTGTCAGTCTCGACAGGGAAGATCGAGTCCCAGATGTCTGTGCCTATGTGTGAGCCGGATATGAGGATATTTCCTCCTCCGGAGGTGAATCTTATGATTGCCGACTGCATTCCGTCAGGGAATATCCTGTATTTTTCCTTGCTGCCTTTCTTTCCTGTCAGGGTGGTCACCTGCTCTCCGCAGATGATGTCGGCGGCGAAGAAACTTCCGGTTGCGGTGCTGTCTGCGGTGCAGCGGCCTGACAGGGTGCTGTCAGAGGCGAAGGCGCAGGCGCTGGTGGAGCAGAACGCATATCCGGCTTCCATAATGGCCTTGCCGTGGATGTATGTGTAGTCGAATGTATTGCCTGTCACAGGCCTGCCGGCATTTTCTCCGTATGACGCCCCGAATCCCGGGAAGGCGTTGCTCCTGAACTGGCTCGACTTTCGGAATTCGTACATATCTCCTGTATAGGATATGTCCCTGATATACGGCATTCCAGGGTCAGAGAAGTTCATAAATCCCGCCATTTCAGCCGTGTCGAACCATACCGGAGCGGAGACTCGGGTGAAATTGTTGACTACGAGCACGGCGGAGTCTCTCCGGAAGAGTTTCCCTTCCGGAAGTCCGGCCGAAAGGGTCTCGGATGGGAAGCTCTCTCCTCCTCTGTTCACGGCAGACACCCTGTAGCTGTATATATGTCCCGGGACTATTGTCACGGAAGAGTGTACCCTGCCATCATCTCCGGTCCATGTGTCCGCTTTCCTGCCGTTGTCGAATCCTCCGTCATCCTTTCTCGTGTACAGGATATATCCGTCTGCCGTGGCGGTAGGTTCAAGCAGGTCCTTCCGCGGAAGCCAGCTCAGGTCCACCGTGAGGCTGTCAATGAACACTGCGGACAAGGAAGATACCGGGAGCGGCTGCACCGTATAACTGCAGCCGTATCTGTTGGACAGATATTTCAGCATCCCCTTATATATCGCCCTGCCGAGGATGAACCTGAATGACGGGTCCATTGCGTTTCTCATGTCCGCAAAGTTCTGGTGGGAGAAATTCTCGAGCAGTATGGTCGGGCATGGAGGTGTCCTTGATTCCCGGTATGCCCTGTCCCAGATCTGCCTTCTGGTCCAGGATGTGTCTATGCAGGCCTGCAGGTCATGGACGACCTGACTCTGGACGATATCTGCAAATTCCCTGGATGTGAGCCTGTCTTCCCCTGCAGGAAGCCTGTCCTTCCGTTCATTGGTCCGGGTATATATGCCCAGGGTCCCTATTATGGAATCGTTCTGTGCTATACCGGCATCTGTATGGAAAGCGAATGTCAGGTCGAACGGAATGCCCTTACCCTCCTTGCCCGGATTGATGTGTGAGCCTCCGCTCATAAAGTCCACCCAGTCTCCTCTGGAGAAGAGGTCATCCCTGTAGTCATCCTGCAGTCCGTGGTGGCTGAAGACCGTCGAGTCCATTCCTGCCCACTGGAGCCAGTATCTTGCCGCTTCGGCATATCTCGGAAGCCCTGATGTCTCGGGAACCGACAGTGAATCGCCATATACGCTTCTGGCGATATTGCCCATACCTCCTCCTATCTTCACTGCATCCGCACAGACCTTCCTGTCCCTGGCTGTCTTCCTTCCTTCTGGAACCGTACTGAGCAGTTCCACATATCCTTCGTTCCCCTCCGCGAATTCGAATGTCCCAAGGTAGATCCACGTGCCTCCTCCGATCTGCTGGTTCACGATGAACCTGCTTGTGCCTCCGAGATGGCGGACGCGGTAAAGTGCCGAACTGCTGCTCTCGGGAAGAGTCCTGTATGAGACATATACCGCATAGTATCCCCTCGTTGGAATGTCCGGAGTCCACCTCGCCCTGCAGGTGTCACCTTTTTCTGTGCATACGGCGGACCTTGCCGTCCCGGCGGTGAAGGGGTTTGCAAGAGCGGTGTATATCCTGGCTGTGTCGGCAAAGCCGGTCCCGGCATCTTCCCAGATCCCGGTTTCGGAATAGGACCCGCTTCCCCTGCCTCCGGCCATCGGGTCGTTGTCGATGATTATCTCGACAGGGCAGGTGTCCCTCTCCCTCGGCAGCATGACATATCCCCCCGCATTCTCAAGCATCGGGGTCAGCCACTGGTGTACGAATCCTGTCGAAAGCATATCTTCCACGCTCTGGAACAGCTGTGGCCTCTGCCAGCACCATCTGGCCTGTCCCTGGTCGTAGTACCTACCGTGACTCGGCCAGATGGCGATGTGCCTGCCGGAAAGGCCTTCCGGATAACTCTCTTTGTCAGGGTTCACTGCTATCGGGTTGACTGAGCCTCTCGGATCTGCGGTCCTGTATCTGGTGCCAACCGGCTCTCCATCATATCCGAGGTCATTGACAATGAGTGATTCCGCCTTTTCCCTCTTGCAGTATATCTCTCCGAGCCGGTATCCGCCGTACCCTTCCGGGAACATGGACCGGAGCGTGGTCCTGAACCATCTGTAGTCCGCTTCTCTCCACGGAAAATCACTGAGGCTGACGGTAAAGTAGAAATCAAGTATCCCTTTGCGCCTCATTATGTTCTTCAGTTTAAGCTCTCCTTCCACGCCTGTCTTTTCCGACAGCAGCACCGAGACGGAGTCGCATACCGGAGTGAAGTCTTTCACAATCCGGCTCTGGGCGGATAATGCGCAGCCTGTGAGGATGGCGGCAACGGATAATATGACCTTCAGCCTCATCATCTCATCTGCTTTCTATGCCGCAGTACACCGGCAGCCACGGTTATCACCGATCCGGTGAGTATGCCGAGGCAGTCCGCTCTGAAGTCCGTTATGTCAGCGCTTCTGTATTGCAGCATTCCCTGCACCAGTTCTGTCCCTCCTGCGAGTATCCCTCCGGCCAGTATCACAGCTACGAGGAAGAGTATCAGGCCGGAGATGCTGCCCGGCCGGTAGAATGCCAGATACATCAGGACAGGGTATGGCAGGAACATCGAGAAATGGGCTATCTTGTCTTTGGGGATGCCGAACCATTCGGATGACATGTCTATGCCTCCCGAGAACCTGCCGAAGCAGAGTATTGCCACAGCGATAATGTACAGGATGAGCAGATATCTCGATATTGTCCGTGCCTTGTCCATATCAGAATGTGAGTTCCCCGAAAAATTCCGGCCTGTGGAAATCCGGAGCGGGTACGGATATCGGGTTCCAGCTGAGAAAATGCGGATGGGCTGTCCTGTCCCCGCATTTGTAGAAGTTCGCCCTCAGGAATGGCGGAAGCTTGTCCGGGTCTGTACCGATGAGGTCGAAAGGAATGCACATTGCTACACTCCATCCGAAAATCTTTCCGGACAGGTCATGCTGCTTCCTTTGGAGGGTGGAGTGCCTTACGATTCTGGAGAGGTCTCCAGCAGAGAAATGATGCGCATCCTCCCTGCCTGTCCTCTTGGCGGCCAGGATGGTGCCGATGCAGTTCATCTCGAAGTTGTAGTATGTACCATCGGAAGGGTCGGCCACGAACATCTCGCAGCAGCTGTCCTCCCATACAGGGCCGTTGTCTTCCATCGCAATTGCCCTCAGGTCAAGCCCCCTGACATGGTAGAGGACGGCGAGATGCGTCCGGCTACGGGCCACGGAGAACGCTACATCTGGACTGTATGGATATTCCTTCCAGTTGACGCAGCCTATAAAGGATTTGGCTGCGCCTGTCTCCATCGTGAGGTCAAGCTCACCGTATGTCATCTTCTCCAGACCTTCGATAAGGGGAATCTTCATTGTCTGCATAATCGTAAGGATAATTGTGTCCGGCGGACTGTTTATAGAGCCTGCATGTCATTGAGCCTTTTGTAGTAGCCGTTCATGGCTATGAGTTCCTCGTGCCTGCCGTGCTCCACTATCACTCCCTCCTGCATGACATATATCTCGTTGGCGTTCTTGATGGTCGAGAGCCGGTGGGCTATGGCGATGGTGGTGCGGGTGGATGTGAGACGGTCCAGAGCCTCCTGGACGAGCCTTTCCGATTCGGTGTCGAGGGCTGATGTCGCTTCATCAAGAATCAGTATAGGCGGGTTCTTCAGTATGGCCCTCGCTATGCTTATCCTCTGCCTCTGACCTCCTGAAAGACGGCCTCCCCGGTCTCCTATCATAGTGTCGTAGCCCTGCTCCTTCTCCATAATGAAATCGTGTGCGTTGGCTATCTTCGCCGCCGCCACGACCTGTTCCATTGTGGCGTTTTCAACCCCGAACGCTATGTTGTTGAATATAGTGTCGTTGAAAAGGATAGCTTCCTGGTTCACGTTCCCGATAAGGCTGCGCAGAGATTTTATTTTCAGGTCTTTGACATTAATGCCATCGATGAGCAGTTCTCCGCTTGTGACATCGTGGTAGCGCGGTATCAGGTCTACCAGTGTCGATTTGCCGGAGCCCGACTGGCCGACGATGGCTATGGTCTGGCCTTTCGGAACAGTCAGGTCAATGCCGTGGATGACTTCCTTGCCATTGCCGTAGGAGAAATGCACTCCCTTGAACTCTATCTTCCTGTCGAATGACTTTATCTCTTTCGCATCAGGCTTTTCCTTTATGTTGTTCTCGGCTTTCATGATCTTGTCGACCCTTTCTACCGATGCCATTCCCTTGGGAATGTTGTATCCTGCCCTTGCAAGTTCCTTCAGGGGGTTGAGCACGCTGTAGAGGATAATCATGAAGAAGATGAAGGTAGGGGCATCTATGGTGGCGTTGTCATGAAGGATGAGCGTGCCTCCGAACCAGAGGACCACCATTATCATGACTGATCCGAGAAATTCGCTCACAGGGTGGGCGAGGGACTGCCGGATGGCAACCTTGGATGTCGTGCGGCGCAGTTCGTTGCTCGTGTTGAGGAACCTCTCCTTCATCCTGTCCTCGGCAATGAACGCCTTGATAATCCTCAGCCCTCCGAGAGTCTCCTCGAGCTGGGACATTGTGTCGCTCCATTTGGCCTGTGCCTCGAGGGATTCCCTCTTCAGCTGCTTTCCTATCGCACTCATCGCCCATGCCATCAGAGGCACTACAAGGATTGTGAACAGGGTAAGCTCCCAGCTGGTGAACAGGAGGGTCGCGAAGTAGAATATGATAAGTATCGGATTCTTGATGAGCATATCCAGCGAGCTTGTGATGGAATACTCGATCTCTCCCACATCCCCGCTCATCCTGGCTATGATGTCGCCTTTCCTTTCCTGGGAGAAGAACCCGAGAGGCAGGCTGAGCAGCTTGTTGTAGACCCTTGTCCTGATGTCCCGCACGATACCTGTCCTGAGCGGTACCATAATGGCTGAAGCTCCGAAATAGCAGCCTGTCTTCAGTAAGGTCATGACCCCGAAGAACAGTCCTATGAACAGGAGTGTCAGGGATGGCCCGTACTTGTCGATGACAATAGTGATGTAGTAGTACATGTTGTTCATCAGGACATCCTTGAACGCCATGCCTTCCGTCCCCCACGGTATGAATGCGTAGACTGTGGTGTCCATCTTGAACAGTATCTGGAGGATGGGGATAATCAGAGTGAAGGAGAATATGTTGAATATCGCCGAAAGGATGTTGATGCCGATTGCCCCGCCCAGATATCCTACATATGGCGCTGTGAAACGCTTGAGTATTTGCCAGAATTCTTTCATCAGTGTCAAAATTTACCCCGCCGGACAGTGCTTCAGGCCGGAGAGGAAACGGTTGAACCGTCAAAGATAATGCTTTTTCCGGAAAACATCGTCCTGCTTCGGCAAAAGTGGGCAAAAAGTCGGGGATGGCTGCATCCGCAGGTCCTGCGATTCGTCGTGGATATGGAAACTTGACCGTATTTTCCGAAAAATTTGTTTTATCGGAATTTAATAATAATTTAGTATTGTAAAGTGATATTTTATATTATAAAATAAATGATGCGAGTTTTTTGTTTTCTGATTGCTGCGGCTGTCTTGTCTTCGTGTGCACAGAACATTGTACCTGATACCGTTACCATGTCGAAGGACGAACTTCTTGACAGGATCAAGGGCGGATGGGCAGGGCAGACCATCGGCTGCACATACGGCGGTCCTACCGAATTCAAGTTCAGGGGTACAATGATCCAGGACTATGTCCCTGTCAGGTGGAATGAAGGCTGTGTGGAAAACTGTTTTGTCAACGGTCCCGGCCTTTATGATGATGTGTATATGGACCTGACATTCGTGGATGTGTTTGACAGGCTCGGCCTGGATGCTCCGGCGGATTCCTTTGCCGTGGCTTTTGCAAGGGCGGGGTACACCCTTTGGCATGCAAATCAGGCGGCCAGGTACAATATCCTGCACGGAATCATGCCTCCGGAGTCCGGGCACTGGCTCAATAATCCCCATGCGGATGACCTTGACTATCAAATCGAGGCTGATTATGCTGGACTTATGGCTCCCGGGATGCCGAATTCCGCATCAGAGATTTCCGACAGGATAGGACACATAATGAATTATGGGGATGGATGGTATGGAGGTGTGTTTACGGGAGCGATGTATTCTCTGGCATTTGTCCTCGATGATGTGGAGGATGTGGTTATGTATGCGCTGAAGACCATCCCGGAGCAGAGCCGTTTCCACGCCTGCATTGCTGATGTGTTGAAGTGGCACAGTCAGTATCCGGATGACTGGAAACAGACTTGGTTCGAGTGCGAGCGCAAATATAGCGAGGACATCGGCTGTCCAGATGGCGTGCTTGTACCATATAATATAGATGCAGTGATCAACAGTGCATATGTGGTCATCGGGCTTCTCTACGGGGAGGGGGATTTCTTCCGGACGATGGACATAGCCACAAGGTGCGGCCAGGATTCGGACTGCAACCCGGCCACTGCTGCAGGGGTATTGGGGACAATGATCGGCTACAGCCGGATTCCTGAGGTGTGGAAGAAGGAACTTTATCCAGTCGAGGATATGTGCTTCGCCTATACGGACATCTCTCTGAACGAAGCATACGGGATGAGCATGTCACAGGCCTTGGAACTGATAACTCTGAACGGAGGAAGTACGGATGGGGACAATGTGGTGATAAAGTGCCAGACTCCCGTGCCCGTCAGATTTGAGAAGTGTTTCGATGGGATGTATCCGGTCAGAAGGACAAATGTCAACAGGTTTCTCGGGGATGGGAAGCCGGTGGAATTTTCATTTGACGGGACTGGCTTTGTCCTGCGCGGGAGTATCAAGGCGGAGGATAATGATTATTCAGCCCTTGTCGATGTCTATGTGGATGGGAAACTGTGCAGGACCATGGATTATCCGGTCAACTTCAACCGTCGCAGTCAGGAGGTCTGCTGGCAGTACGGTCTTGCCGCAGACCATCATAATGTCAGGCTCGAGTGGTCAAATCCGATGGAGGGGGTCAGCCTGCATTGCGGAGGCCTTATAGTATATGATAACGAACCGTACGGAGGTCCGTTCGGGTGCAAATGATAGATGATATGATTACGAGAAGAATGTTTGTCGTTCTCGCCTTGACGATTGCGGCGGGAATCATGATGTCGGCACAGGTGAGGGAACCTTTGCCGGAGAATCTCGGGGACATCCCTTGTACAGTGGTCTTTTCTTCAGATGATTCCGGAGGGGACTTCCGTTTCAATGACAGCCGCAAGGATGTCAAGAAGTCTGAATGCGAAATGAAGAAGACTCCTGATGGAGTGCCTGTGTACAACATAAAGGTGTATTCTTCGGGAAGCTCACAGTATTCTGTGGGCCTGTCCTTCAGAAACTCTGCGCCGGTGGAGAAAGGTGATGTGATGCTGGCAAAGGTCACTCTGCGGACTTTAGAGGCAAGACAGGAGACGCAGGAGTGTGCCGTGTATTTCTATTTCCAGGAATCCGGCCAGCCGTATACCAAGAGTTTTATGACCCAGCTGTGTACAGGGGCTGAATGGAAGACATTCTATGTCCCGTTCGTGGCGCACAGGGATTTTTCCATAGGTGAGGCTGCCATCGAGTTTGCTCTGGGAGCACTTGCACAGACGGTGGAACTGACAGGTATAGAAGTGTATGACTATGGGAAGGCACTGTCTGTGGAGGATCTTCCGAAGACGGCTTTCACATACGCCGGAAGGGAGCAGGATGCCCGCTGGAGAAAAGATGCTCTGGAGCGGATAGAGAAGATCCGGACCGCTCCGGTGGAGATTGTGGTGACGGATGAGGCCGGGAAGCCTCTGAAAGGTGCGGAGGTTGTGATTGCCATGCGTAGGTCCGCCTTCGTGTGGGGGACGGCGGTCAACGAGTCTGCTCTCGCTTCCGATGATTCCATATCTATGATATACAAGGCCAGGCTGAAGGAATATTTCAATACGGCCGTAATAGAGAATGGCTTCAAGGCTGCAGGATGGGCATGGGACCAGAAAATGAAAATGAATACATTGAAAGCTTTCTGGTGGCTGGAAGAGAACGGTTTCAGACAGAGGGGGCATAATCTTGTGTGGCCGGGCTGGAAGTTCAATCCGCGGATGACCAGAATGATGGCGGAAAAAGACCCTGGAGTTTTCAGGAACTATCTTATGGCGCAGTTCTATGAAAGAATGGCTGTCACTGAAGGGAAGGTGATTGCCTGGGATGTGGTCAATGAACTTATGCATGAGAAGGATTTCTTCAGATATCTGCCGGAAAACGAATCTGTGGTCGAATGGTTCCGTCTGGCCCATGAACTGGATCCGGATGCCCAGTTGTTCATTAATGAATACGGTATGTTGAACGGTGCCCAGAGTCCGCAGAACATAAGGGAGTATCTGGCGAAGATAGATACTCTGTGCAGTATGGGTGCACCAGTCCAGGCGATAGGTATCCAGGGGCATGTAGGAGCCCAACCGCGTAGCCCTCAGCAGGTGCTTTCGGATCTCGACATGTTTATAGATGCCGGTCTGCCTGTGCAGATTACTGAGTTCGATGTGGATACGGAAGATGAGCAGTTGCAGGCTGACTATACGAGGGATTTCCTCATAGCGGCCTACAGCCATCCTGTCGTAACGGGAGTCAATCTGTGGGGCTTCTGGGAAAGGCATCACTGGAAACCGGATGCAGCCATGTTCCGCAAGGACTGGTCAGAGAAGCCGAACGCGGCGGTATGGAGGGAACTGGTGAAAGGGCAATGGAACACCCGTGAGCAGGGGAAGACGGACCGCTCGGGGACTTTCGTCTCCATAGGCCACCTCGGGGAGTACACTCTCGTGGTGACATACGGGGGGATGACCGTGGAAAAGGGATTCAACCTTGATAGGGCCGGGGAGAAAGTCAGTGTCCTGGTGAAACTCGCGGAGAAATGATCATTGTTTCAGGGCTTCGTTTATGTCGGAGGCTGTCTTGAGCAGTTCGGCTTTGATGATATCTTTGTTGTACGGGGTGTACCGCACATCCGGGAGGTAGATTCCCAGGCTTGCGGTCACCCTGTCCTTTTTGAACACCGGTACAGCAAGGCCGACCACATGGTTCGAGTTGATGGTCACATAGACATCTTCCTTTCTGATTTTCTCCAGTTCGGAGAGAAGCCCCTCACGTGTGGATGCGGCCTGCCATACGGCATCGGATGGGAGTCCTACCTTTGATATGAATGCATCGAGCTGTTTCTCCTGGTAATGGGCAAGTATCAGCCTGCCCGTGGTGGCACGGTAGACCGGCATTTCAGGTACTGTCCTGACAGACAGTTCGTGTGAACATTCTGCCTCATAGACAAGCACGCGCATGTCGTTGCTGATGATGGAGAGGATGATGTTTTCGTTGAGGGTGTCACGCAAGGCGTTGACGTACGGCTTCATTGCCTGCAGACTCCTGAGCATGTATTCCTCCGAGTTGACCAGCCTGTATATCCTGTATCCGAGCCTGTATCCGCGATGCCGGTCCTCCTGCTCTATGTAGCCTCTCTGGGCAAGTGTCTTGATGATATTGGCGCAGGTGCCCCTGTTCAGTCCAAGCGTGTCGGCTATCTCTGACAGCGACCAGATTTTCCTTTTGTCCGAAGCGAGCAGCTCGAGGATATTGAGTGCTCTGTGTATGACCTGGATCATGATTATGAAATTTTAGTAAAAATTTTTTCAAATATAATAAATTTCACATATATTTAGATTATAAAATTATATTTTATATTGTAAAACACTATAACTAATCACGACACCTGTCATATATGGTAGGTGGATTCGTCAAAACCATTATGTATGAGTAGACTGTTTTTAGGAAAAAGCGGACCGCGCCGGTTCTTCATTGTCAGTATGCTGGTGTGGATGCTTGTTTCTGTCTGCTGCGGGCAGAATGTTTCTGCAGAGACGGGCCGGCCGGCAGCCGGTGGCGTTCCCGTAGCGGATTTGCGCAGTGTGAGCCCGGACAAGCCATTGCGGACTGCTACAGGTTCTTCTGCAGAAATTCCTCAGATCCGGAACAGGAAGATTTCCGGGGTCATTCTCGATTCAGACGGCAATCCCGTGATAGGTGCTGCAGTGGGTTTGCAGGAGGGGGAAAGGCTGATAGGGGCGGTGTCGGATATCGACGGACGCTTCGAACTGGAGATTCCGGAGGACACGAGGAAGGTCAGCGTGACCTGTCTGGGATTTGCCGACCAGTCGGTCAATATCCTTGAAGACAAGGATTCGTATTCGATTGTGATGAGAACAGACAGCGAATTCCTTGATGAGGTGGTGATTGTAGCGTTCGGTACCCAGAAGAAGGAGACTGTCACAGGGGCGATTTCCATGGTGCAGACCAAGGAACTTGTCCAGTCCCCTCAGGCAAATGTCAGCAATATGCTTGTGGGCCGTCTGCCGGGACTTCTTGCGGTGCAGAGAAGCGGTGAGCCCGGGGAGGATGCTTCCACCCTCCGTATCAGGGGAGTCGGCACATTCGCGACAGGAGAGGGGTCTCAGGAGCCTCTGGTCATGGTGGATGGTATAGAGACCGACAACTTCAACAACATCGACCCTAACGAGATCGAGTCACTGTCCATCCTCAAGGATGCATCATCGACTGCTGTATATGGAGTGCGCGGAGCAAACGGAGTGATTCTGATTACAACCAAGAGGGGAAACGAGGGCAAGCCGGTCATCTCGTATTCCGCCAATTTCGCCATCAACCAGTTCACGGACATCAGAGAGACGATGAACGCATACGAATACACTACATCTTTCAATGAGGCAAGGCGGTATGACGCATATATAAGCGGCGGATACACCCCGAGGTATACCGATGATGCCATCAGAATGTACTGGGCAGGTGCTGACCCGGTCCTGTATCCGGATGTGGACTGGTATGACCTTATGCTGAAGAAGTCGTCTTTCACCACCCAGCACAATGTGAATGTTTCAGGGGGGGCAAAGCGCGTAAAATACTTTATCTCTGCCGGTTATTATAACCAGCAGGGTCTGTTTGACCAGACCAGCCTGATGGAGGGCTATGATGTCCAGTCTGCATACGAGAGATTCAATTTCCGCTCCAACCTGGACTTCGAAGTCACGAAACGCCTGTCTATCAAGCTTAATATCTCCACGCAGATAGAGACAAGGACAGGCAATGCCGGCAATACGGCCAGCCTGATGGATGCTATCGCCAGGGCAAATCCTGTCGTTTCTCCGGGAATCGTGGATGGAAAGATCGTCACTCTCGGGACATCGACGGACAATCCGATGAAACAGTTCTACCAGAACGGTTCCAAGAACGATCACCGCAACCACCTTAACGGGTCTGTCAATGTCAGATATCATATTCCGGGAGTGGAAGGCCTCTATGCGACCGCTACATTCTCGTATGAAAACTATTACACCAATATCCAGAAATATGTCAAGAATCCGCTGATGACCTACAGCGTCTTCCGCAATTCTGACTATGATCTGGTCTTCCAGCCTCAGACTACGGAAAAGCCGTTCAGCTTTTCGCAGTCGTTCGGAAAGTACCGCAGGACCTATCTTGAGGCAGGTCTTAACTATACGCATACTTTTGGCGATGGGCATAATGTGACTGCGCTGCTTCTCTACAACCAGAGCCGCAGGGTCGATCCCAACCTTGAGTACAAGGTGCCGAACAGTTACCAGGGTATAGTGGGGCGTATCACATACGACTACAAGAACAGATATCTGCTGGAATTCAATGTCGGGTACAACGGTACCGAGAATTTCGCAGAGGGCAAGCGGTTCGGGCTTTTCCCTGCATATTCTGTGGGTTGGGTGTTGACAGAGGAACCGTTTTATCCTAAAAACGATATCCTGACATTCTTCAAGGTCAGGGCTTCGTACGGAGAGGTAGGAAATGACCGTATCGGAGGCGCACGTTTCCTTTATCTGCCGACTGCATACGTGTCTGGAGGACAGTATCATTTCGGTCAGGTGGGGTCATCCTATACGCAATACGCCGTACTTAACGAGGGGCAGATAGGTAATCCTGCCCTGACATGGGAGAGGGCGAAGAAGACAAATGTGGGTGTCGAAATGACTCTTTGGAAGAGCCGTATCAGGGTAGCTGCCGACTGGTTCCTCGAAACCAGGGACAACATCCTTACCGAGCGCAAATCATACGCTACCCTCTATGGCGGTATTCCTGCCGCCGTGAACATGGGACGGATGCGTAACAGCGGATTCGAGATAGACGCGACTTTCAGAAATACATCAGGAGCATTTACCTACTGGCTGCGTGGCAACTATACATTCGCCCGCAACATTATCGAGTTCATGGATGAGTCTCCTACCCCTTATCCGTACAAATACAAGACGGGACAAAGCCTTGGACAGTATTACGGACTCATTTGCGATGGCATCTACAATACCTGGGAGGAGGTCAATGACCCTAACCGCCCTGAATCCAGCTGGCAGAATGACAGGCTCCAGCCGGGAGATCTTATCTACAGGGATGTGAACGGGGATGGTGTGATAGATGACAATGACCAGGTGCCTATCGGATATTCCAACTTCCCTGAAGTGGTATATGGTATCTCTCTCGGCCTCGAATGGAAAGGTCTCGACTTCTCGATACTGTTCCAGGGAGCGGCCAACGTGTCCCTCCAGTATTCGAGGTATTACACGAGAGGGTTTGGAGAGGATTTTTCCGCTCCGAGATATCTGCTTGACGAAAGCTGGACATGGGAGAGATATGTGAACGGCGAGACCATCAACTATCCTCATCTTTCCGAGGGTGATGTCACAAACAAGCATAACTACCAGAATTCCACATTCTGGACAAGGGATGCCAGCTACATCAGACTGAAGAACCTCGAGATAGGCTATACTTTCAGCGGCAGGCTTCTCAAGGCGGCAAAGATATCTTCGGCGAGGATATTCGTAAACGGCAACAACCTTTTCACATGGTCTCATATGTTGCCTGGCATCGACCCCGAGGTAGGGCAGCAGGCCACCAACCAGGAGGCATATCCTGTCACGAAGACCTATAATATCGGTTTTACAATAAAATTCTAAGAGAAATGAAAGACATTATCATAAAGACTCTTCTGTCATTGGCGGCAGTGACATCCGTCTATGCCTGCGACTTCCTTGACAAGCCGCCGGGAGTCGATGTGACCGAGGATACCGTGTTCTCGACAGAGAGGGATTTCGAGGCTTTTCTTTATGGGACCTATATGATAGGGATACATTCAATATATCCATACGGCTCGAATTCCAACGGAGGAGAGAATCCGAATCCTACTAATTGCATGACAGCTCCTATCACAGATGAGGGCGAAATGGCGGAGACCTGGTACAGTGCCCAGGAATGGAATACCGGTTCAGTCCGTGCAAACAATATCATCAGTCAGGAGGATTCCCGTTTCCATCTGCGCTGGAAAGCTATCAGAAGATGCAATATCATACTTGAAAGACTGCCGGAGTCCGGTTTTTCCAGCACCGATATAGACCATTGGATGGGAGAGGCGTATTTTATCCGCGCTCTCAACAATTTCGAGATGCTCAAGAGATACGGAGGTATGCCGATAGTGGAGAACCGGCTTACGGATGATGACAATTGGAATATTCCGAGGGCCTCCCTGGCAGATTTCGTGCAGCATATCGTGGATGACTGCAACGAATCCGCGAGACTGCTTGAGGGCGTGACATACACTACATCGCAGCGTGGCCGGGTCACCGATGCTGCGGCTCTTGCCCTGAAGGCCAGGACGCTGCTGTATGCGGCAAGTCCGCTTTTCAATGCGGCACAGCCATATATGGAGTATGCGCATCCTGAGCTGGTGTGCTACGGCAACTATGATGAGAACAGATGGGGCGATGCAGCAGAAGCAGCCAAGGCCGCTCTCGAGGCTGCCGCTGCCCAGGGTTTCTCGATTCTCGATACCGACGACCCCGAGAATGACTACCATAATATGTGGGAGGTCTATGACAACCAGGAAATCATCCTCGCGGAAAAATACAATGGCAACAGGGGCAACTGGAATGAACCATGGTGCTATATGCTGCCGGCAGGACTGTTGCTGAACGGCTGGTCCGCAGTGTGTATTCCTCACAATTTCATCCGTCTGTACGAGCGGATGGACGGGACTCCGCAGCAATGGAACGAACCGGGGCTGATCGGGCATGACCTAATGGAGAAATACGCCGAGATGGATCCGCGTTTCCGGCAGACTGTCGCCTATAACGGCTCTGCATGGAACAGCCAGAATCCTGACATGCAGCTCTACGAAGGAGCTACCGGTATCAGCCCGACTCCTTCGAACAATGTCACAGGGGCGATAATGCACAAGCTGATCCCGTATTCGATGACAAATTCGACCAATTACCAGATGACACCGAACGGTATCCTGTTCAGGGTCGCGGAACTTTATCTCGATTATGCGGAAGCACAGAACGAATATGCAGGACCGACGCAGGAAGTCTATGATGCAGTCAATGTCATCCGCGACAGGGCAGGTCTCCCTGATCTTCCTGCAGGACTGGACAAGGACGAGATGCGTGAAAGGATCAAGAACGAAAGAGCAATCGAACTGTGTTTTGAAGACCACAGGCTCTGGGATTTGAGGCGCTGGATGGATGCGGAAGAAGTTCTGGACGGTCCGTACTACAAAGTGGTCATAACGAGGATAAGCGGTTCCGGTCTGAACCAGGTATGCGATTATGTTATATCGCAGTATGAGGAGAGGACATTCCACCGTAACATGTATCTGCATCCCGTCCTGGAGAACGAGGTGTTCAAAGGATACATGTTCCAGAATCCGGGATGGTAGTCATAAGTTAAACATAGGAAACATATTGTCATGTCATTAAAATATAATATAGCATTGTCTTCCGTATTGTCCGCCTGTCTTCTGGCTGCAGGAGCCGCTGAAGCCAGGGGGGATGGCAGGCCTGAATGGCTCCAGAGAGATTCTCTGACAGTGACCCAGCTCGGGACTGTCCCTTCCTGGTCAGTGACAGGGGCGGTATCGGCGGCGAAAGGCTCCAAACTCGAGAAGTCTTTCACTCAGAATGTCCTTAACACCCTGTACGGAGAGATACCGGGACTGACTGTCATGCAGGGCAGCGGAGAGCCCGGTGCAGATTCCCCGTCACTCAATGCAAGGGGATACAACACTCTCGAGACTACCGACAGGTCGGTGCTGATAATTGTGGATGGCTTCGAGTCCACCCTTGACAACCTGTCTGTGCAGGAGATAGAATCAGTCTATCTGCTGAAGGATGCGACTGCAGCCGCTCTATATGGTATGAGGGCTGCCAACGGTGTCCTGTATGTGACCACAAAAAGGGGCAGCATCAAGCCTCTGGAGATAAACTTCAGTGCGCAGGTAGGCTTCAACACTCCGTTCAAGACACCGAAGTTTGTCGATTCATATACATACGCCACTCTTTACAACGAGGCTCTGGAGAATGATGGGCTGTCTGCGGGAGGATATGATGATGCGGCTCTCGAGGCATACAGGACTGGTTCCGACCCTTTCCTTTACCCGAATGTCAACTGGCAGGATGAACTGCTCAAGAAGATGTCCGTCCTCCAGAACTATAACCTCAATTTCAGCGGAGGCAACGGGACAGTCAGGTACTTCGCACTGTTGAACGTGTCGGACAACAATGGATTCTTCAAAGGGACTGACCCTGCTCACGAGACCAGTTCGAATTCTAAATACACCCGTTACAACATAAGGGCGAATGTGGATGTCAACATCACGAAAAAGCTCTTGCTTAACATGACCCTTGCAGCCAACATAGCTGACCAGAAAGGTCCGGCAGGCGGAGCATATTCCATCTATAACAAGGCCGCCCTGACTCCTCCGAATGCATTCCCGGTGCATAATCCGGATAATTCCTACGGAGGAAACAGCGCGTTCAGCAACCCTGTCGGAGACCTGCTCGAGACGGGAATGGGTTCATACAATTCCAGAAACATACAGACCAACCTCAGGCTGAGCTATGACCTTTCGGCTCTTGTAAAGGGCCTGAGCATAGCCGGGGCGTTCTCGTTCAACAACTATTTCATCGGAAACAGCAACAAGAGCAGGACATATCCGTATTTCCAGGTTGAAATGTATGATGGAGAATACTATTATAACCAGTTCAGTGAACTGACCTCCATGGAGATAGATGACTCCGGGGCAGACCAGTGGCGGAACATGAGCTTCACTGCATCCCTGAATTTCGAGAGAACCTTCTCGAAGAAGCATTATGTGTGGGCCAATGCCGAGTTCTTCAGCGATGAGGACTATAAGATGACAGACACAGATCTTAAAGATTGGCAGTTTCCGTACAGATATATCGGTGTCCGCGGCCGTGCGGCATACTCTTTTGACCAGAGGTATATGGCTGAATTCGTATTCTCATACGAGGGATCGGACCTGTATATGAAAGGCAAGAGGTTCGGGTTCTTCCCGGCTGTCTCTGTCGGCTGGATCGCTTCAAACGAAGGTTTTTTGAAGGACAATGATGTACTGACCTGGCTCAAGCTGAGGGCTTCCTGCGGAACTGTAGGCCACGCTTCCGTCATCGGGAAGAGGTATGCCTATTTCCAGGACTACAGATATAACGGAGGGTATTACAAAGGATACAACCAGACCATTGTCTCCGGCATGACCGAAGATGAGGTGGCGGACAGGAACAGGACTTGGGAGAAGGAACGCCGTTTCAACGTCGGGGTGGAACTCGGATTGTGGGACAAACTGGATTTCACTTTCGATTATTTCCTGCACAAGCGTTCCGATATCCTTGTGCCTCCTACAGGTGCAATACCTTCCGTACTCGGGATGTCCTTCTCGGAACTGAATCTCGGTCGCACCACCAACCAGGGTTTCGAGACTTCCCTGTCTTTCTATGACAGGCGCCCGTCAGGATTCGAATATTATGCAAAGGGAAATTTCTGGTTCGCGCGGAATGTGATAGACTATCAGGCCGAAGAACTCCGGCTTTATCCATATCAGGTGCGTACAGGCCATCAGATAGGTCAGCCGTTCGGACTTGTTGCCGAAGGCCTGTTCCGCGATGAGGCTGATATAGAGTCATCCCCGGTGCATACGTTCAGTGAAGTCCGTCCTGGAGACATAAAATACAGGGACATGAACGATGACGGACAGATAGACAACCAGGATGTCTGCGCTGTCGGCAGGGGAGGCACTCCTGAATTCAGCGGCAGTCTCACAATAGGACTGAAGTTCAGGGGGTTCGATTTCGAGGCTATGTTCTATGGTGTAGGCAACAGGACAATGTATCTGTCAGGAGCAACATACTGGAGTTTCATGAACCAGTATTCCGCTCCGGCTTCCGCTCTCGGACGCTGGACCGAGGACACCAGGGATACGGCACAGTACCCGAGGCTTTCCACGCAGGGAAACAGCAACAACACCCAGTATTCATCATTCTGGCAGAGGGACGGGTCTTTCCTCAAACTGAGGTATGTAGAGATAGGCTATACCCTTCCGGAAAGATGCAGTAGCGCGATAAGTGCCAGTGCAATCAGATTCTTTGTCAACGGAACCAACCTCTTCCGTATAGACAAGGTCAGCGGCATAGCCAATGCGGATCCCGAGAACATGAACGGCTTTCCGGCAATGAGGACAGTCAGTCTCGGGCTTAAACTCAAGTTCTGATCCGGTATCATTTAAATCTGAAAAGAAGTGAAAAAGAATATCATATTTGCAGCGTTCGCCTTCTCCGCCATCCTGACATCGTGTGAAGGCTATCTGGACAGGCAGATGGAGACGACACAGGATGAGGATATCACGTTCTCATCATACGAGACGGCCATCAATGTGGCATACGGTACCTATTCGGACCTTCCTCAGGGGCTCTCCCAGATATGGGGGTCGAATGGTTCCGCGATGCTGGCCTCGGCCTCCGATGAAGCAGAATTCACCAACCAGACCCATAGCGTGCAGAAGTTCAACACTGGGGCTTGGAGGCCTACGGACCTGCCGGACAATCCGATGTCCAACTACTATGCGGCAATACGCAGGGCATACGATTTCATTGACAATGTCGGACGGGTAAACCACGACGATGTCAAGGACAATCCATCCCAGCCCGGTGTGTACGAGGAGAGGCTGGCCAACATAGAGCAGCTCAAGAACGAAGTCATGCTCCTCAGGGCGTTCTATATGTTCGAGATGGTGAAGCGTTTTGGCGGCATTCCTATCATAAGCGGAAAACTTGACCAGGATGTGGACTATTCCACCATCCAGCGCGCCTCTCTGGAGGACTGTGTGGATGAGATAGTCCGCTGGTGCGATGAGACCGCCTCGGTTCTTCCGCCGAGACAGCCGGATGCGGAACTCGGACGGCTGACCAGGGGTGCCGCCCTTGCACTAAAGAGCGAAGTGCTGCTATGGGCGGCCAGTGAACTGTGGAACAATTCATCGTGGGCTTCAGGCTATGCCCATCCAGAACTTATCTCTCTGCCTGCGGGCGACAGGGCTGCAAGGTGGAAGGCGGCTGCTGATGCAGCAAAGGCGGTAATCAACCTGATCCCGGAGGCTGGGTATGCGCTCGATGAATATTCGAATCTGTTCGGACCGACCGGATACAGAAGCAGCGAGATCATCTTCTGCAGACGGGATGGAGCCGGCAATTCGTTCGAGAAGACCAACCTGCCTATCCACTTTGACCTTGTGACAGGAGGCAACTGTCCGTCTCAGAACCTCGTGGATCTGTTCCAGGTCAAGGTTGATGACGATATGGCAGTCGACTTCGACTGGAGCAACCAGGATATGGTATCGGATCCGTATTCAAACAGGGACCCGCGTCTTGCAGCCTTCATCGTTACCAACAACTCCACTTTCAAGGGAACGTCCATCCAGTGCTGGACCGGCGGACTGGACGGAGCGGGAGTCAGGAATGCTACCCCTACCGGATATTACATAAAGAAATATGTCAACCCTGATCTGGATCTTCTGGCCGGCGCGACCTCCATTCACACATGGATATATTACCGTCTTCCGGAGATCTATCTCAACTACATAGAGGCTCTGAACGAATACGATCCGGACAATGCCGACATAAAGATCTATTATGACCTTATCCGCGACAGGGCGGATATGCCCGGTCTTCCATCAGGGCTCGACCAGGATGAAGTGAGGAGGCTTATCCGCAATGAAAGGGCGGTGGAGCTGTGTTTCGAGGGAAAGAGATGGTTCGATCTGCGCCGATGGATGGATGAGGATGCTCTCGGTGCCGACCTGAGGGCTGTAGAGATCACGAGGAACGCAGCGGATGGGAGCTTCACGTACAAGCCATATATTCTGGAGCACCGTTCTTTCGACCCTGCGAAGATGTGGTTTTACCCGATTCCACAGTCGGAAATCAACAAGATGCCGCACTGGGCGCAGAATCCGGGTTGGTAGATTTAATATTTTGCAAATACGTGTAACATTATGAACAAGACAGTTATATTTTTCAGTCTGCTGGCCGTGTCGCTCTTTTCGGCGATATCCTGCTCATACAGGGAATATGCGCCTGCAGACTATCCTGAGACAACTATCTACCAGCCGCTTGCAGTGGATGGAGTGCTCTATATAGATACCCAGACATCGGATGGGACGCTTTCTCCGACTCCGGGCCAGCCGGAGCAGTATTCCATAGATGAGGCTGCGCGGGAGCTGGTGGTGAATATGGGGGTAGTCCAGGCCGGTGTGGAGAGAAAGACATTTCAGGTAGATATCGAACTTGACAATTCTGCGGTAAATGAAATGATACTTGATGGTTCTCTCGGCCCGTCCACCCTGCCTCTTCCGGTATCGGCCTTTTCTTTCCCTTCTCAGGTCATGATGTACGAGGATGCCACATATACCGCCTTTCAGCTCAGGGTAAGCCTTGACACCCTGCTTGATCCTGAATATGAAGGGAAAATGCTTGCGACAGCGGTCACTGTCAGAAGTTCCGCCGTGGAGGTCAACAGGGAGCTCGCCACCGTGGTAATATGTATCGATCCCGAATTCCTATATGATATTGTATTATGATGAAAAGTATATTGCATTATATGTCGGCTCTACTTTCAGTTATCGCGCTGTGCGTGTCATGTGCCGAGAAAGAGCCTGCTCCGGTGCCGGGTACCGGTGGCGGAGGGAGTACATCCGGTGTACGCAACTGGTACATATCCCCGGATGGGAGCGATGACAATAACGGGACAGCCCCGGTCTTCCCCTTCAAGACATTCGACAAGGTCCTGTCTGTCATCAGCCCGGGTGATGTCGTCAACATAATGCCCGGCAGGTACGAGGCATCCGGAGCTCCTGTCATCG
Organism: uncultured Bacteroidales bacterium; assembly: GCA_944325435.1. GTDB lineage: Bacteria > Bacteroidota > Bacteroidia > Bacteroidales > UBA932 > Cryptobacteroides. The sequence continues at coordinate 52,069 of CALVAC010000005.1, forward strand.
ACCTCGAGAAACGCCACTCAGGCAAGGACGGGGAATATATAACCTTCAGGGCGTACGATGAGGATGACAGGCCGGTGCTGTACGGGTATGGCAGGGGTGTATGGAACATTGTCAGGTGCAATGCCTCGTATATCATTCTGGATGGACTTGAGGTTGTCGGCAACAGTTCTGCGATAGCCCTGCAGGAGGCGTACGACAATGCCTACAGATACTGGGACATCACCTACAACGGAGGCTCCGGCACCATGGACTGGATCCAGACTGCTCTGTACAATACCAACGGTATCTCCGTGGGACAGGATTCAGGCGGCATAGCCCATGTTATTGTAAGGAACTGTGTCATCCATGATTGCCCCGGAGGCGGCATAGGAAGCCAGGAGGTGGATTACCTTACTGTCGAAAACAACACCGTCTACAACAACTGCTGGCGTAACCAGTACGGATGCAGCGGGATAAGCGTCATGGGACTGTACAACAGCGATGCCAACGAGGATGAATACAAGATAATAATCCGTGGCAATACCTGCTACAATAACCGCAACGAGGTACCTTGGGCCAACAGCAACTTCAGGCTTTCCGATGGAAACGGGATTATCGTAGATGTTAACAACGCGGATGACCAGATAACCGGACCTTACAGGGGCAGGATGCTGATATACAACAATGTGTCTTTCTTCAACGGAGGTTCCGGAATCCACACCTTCAAGGCCGAGAATGTGGATATAATCAACAATACCGCATACTGCAATTCACAGAAGTTCGATGATGGAAACTGGGCGGAGATATTTTCCAACCAGTGCCGCAATGTCAATATAGTGAACAATATAATGTATGCGAAAGATGGTGGCTGCTGCAATACCGTGCCTGTAAATCCCGACTCTGAGATTTATGAGAACAATCTCTATTTCAACGGAGAGGTACGTGTTATGGGGATAAACGGGAAAGTGGCAGATCCGAAGTTTGTCGCTCCGACGACGGAATCACTCAATTCGGATTTCCATCTCCTCGAAGGCAGTCCGGCCATAGGGGCAGGCACCTTCAAGGAATATATGCCGGAGACAGACAGGGATGGGATATCAAGAGAAGGCAGGATAGATGCCGGTGCTTATCAATATGTGGAGTAATCATTAAAATCCTAACAGAATCAGACAATGGACAAAAGAACATTATTGAGCGTGGTTGTTGCCGGCATCTGTGCTGTCTCTATGCAGGCAAAGGACTGGTATGTGACTGGACAGGGGAGCGACAGCAACGATGGACTTTCGGAGGCGACGGCCTTCAGGACACTCCAGCGTGCAGCTGATGTGGTAAACCCGGGTGATGTGGTGAATATAGGGGATGGCGACTATACTATGGAAGGACAGGACGACAACGAGGCAGTGGTGGACATCACCCGTTCGGGTACTCCTGATGCATGGATAACATGGAGAGCCATTCCGGGACAGACCCCGGTGGTGAGGCCATCGGATTGCTGGAGCGGTATAAGAATACGGGCTTCATACCAGATAATCGAGGGGATATCCGTAATAGGCATAAACGATTCCATAGCCCTGAAATATGCAATAGCGGATCTGGGGAACAAGTCTCCCGACCCGAGGTACAATACTAACGGCATTTTCATGGAAGGCCGCCGGTGTCCTTCGGACAGCAAACCGCACCATGTGATCATCCGTAACTGCACTGTGGCGAAATGTCCCGGAGGCGGCATAACGATGATAGAAGGAGACTATTTCACAGTTGAGGACTGTATCGTGTACAACAACTGCTGGTTTATGAGATATGGAGGTTCGGGAATCACTACCCTCAACAACTGGGCGTATGACAATGAGCCGGGGTATCATATAATCATACAGCGTAATCTGGTGTGGAACAACAAATGTTTCGTCTCATGGGAAAAGATCGGCAAACTGAGCGACGGCAACGGTATCCTGCTGGATGTGACCAACAAGGACGGGCAGACCCTGACCAATCCCGATGCGGATGCCATAGTGTCCGAGACGGCCGCCCCTGTGAAAAAAGATGAGAGACCGGTGTGGAAAAACCGTGCTCTTATAGCCAACAATGTCAGCGCATACAACGGAGGCTCCGGTATCCATACTTTCAGGACCAGCCACGTGGACATTCTCAACAATACCACCTACTGGAACGGGACAAATGTGGACTACGAGGAGATATTCCCCAACAATTCCGTGGATGTGACCATAATGAACAATATCATGGTCCCTCGACCTGGAGGAAGGGTCACATCCGACAACAGGAACACAGACATAGTATGGGACTACAACCTCTATCCGGTAGAGCAGGATGTCCTCAGGGGTGAGCATGATATTGTTGCAGACCCAATGTTCGTCTGTCCTGACATTGACCTTTCGAGGGCTGATTTCAGACTCCGCAAAGGCAGTCCTGCAATAGATTCCGGTACATCCGGCAAGACCCGGACTGACGATGTTACGGGGGCAAGGAGGCCGAAAGGCTCCGGACCCGACAGGGGAGCATACGAAAGATAAATTTGACTGACCAATAAATTAATGATACTTATGACAGACAAACTGTTTTCTGGAATATGTGCAGGAGTGGCTGCAGTGGTATGGACATTCCTGCTGAATGTGGCATGTACCCAGGAGCAGCCGGAGATAGCTGTCGAGTCGGTTGCGATAGAAGAAGAGGGTCTGACCCTCTTCATAGGCGACAGCCAGCAGCTCCATGCAGTCTTCACACCTGACAATGCCTCTACCCGTAGCATTAGCTGGTCCATTGACAGGGAAGATGTTGCGACGGTCAATGAACACGGCCTTGTGACTGCAGTCGCAAAAGGAGAGGCAGAGGTGACGGCTGCCGTTTCAGGCAAGACGGCCACCTGCAAGGTCTCCGTATATGACAATATAGTGTCCGTGACAGGTGTAACCCTTCCGGACAAGAATCTTACTGTAAATAGGGATGAAGTCCGTACCCTTGTAGCAACAGTCGAACCGGCGGATGCCACCAACAAGACCGTCAGCTGGACTTCAAGCGACCCTGCCGTGGCGTTCATATCACAGGAAGGGGAACTCCACGCCCTACAGCTCGGCAAGGCGGTGATTACAGTCACTACAGAGGATGGGGAATTTACGGCCACCTGCGATGTGACAGTGGATGCGAGCGAATATACGGTCACATTCGAAACAGATGGAGGTACTGCCATCGCTCCGGTGACGGTCAAGAAAGGCGATATGCTCCAGAGGCCTGCCGATCCGCAGAAAGGCGGTCTGGACGAGGGCCTTTATGAAGGTACCATATCCGACCCTGAATCCGGGACAGTGGCATTTGCAGGATGGTACACCGACCCTGAACTTCAGAATGAATACGATTTCAGCACAGTCCTCGCTTCCGACATGACCCTCTATGCAAAATGGGATGGTGAAGTCCAGTCCCCGATAGAGCTGTCTGATGATACCGATATCGTAAATGCGGCATTGGCATATTGCAACGGGCATCAGAGTGGAGAATATACCCTTGTGCTTGCATCGGATGTGGCCAATCCTGCATGGAGCGGCAGACTCTTCGAGGGTAAGGAAGTCTCTCTGACGGTCATAGGCAAGGGGGAGGAAAGGACTGTATCCCGGACAGTGTCAGGAATCATGTTTGAAATATGGGGAGGTACACTGACCATAGGCAGCAATATCCGTCTTACCGGAAATACCGGAGGAAGTTCTCTCATTGAACTGAACGGCTCCGGAACATTTGTCATGCTGGATGGATCGAAAATTTCCGGCGTGGAGGCTACAGGGGAGGCATCTGTCCTGAGAAGCCAGTCCGGTCAGGCCACATTTACCATGAAGGGAGGCGAAATCAGCGGCAATCTCCTCGAGGCAGACCAGAATACGCTCTCACGTGCCGCTACCATGAGTTTCCACTGGAATTCATACGTGAACATAGAAGGCGGTGTGATATGCGACAACCGTGTGGTTTCAACTGTGGATAACCAGGCTTTGGCAGGTGCGATACTCATAAGGCACAACTATGCCAACTTCAACAAGACAGGAGGCGAACTCAAGGGCAATACGGCTGAATGTACAGCGATATCCAAAGGTGTGATAGCGCAGGAAGTGCTGCTGTATAACGATGGTGCCGGGCAGCCTCCAATGAAAGTCGATGCGGATCTCGGCCCGGATGATGATCTGAGCAACAAGAATACCGGTGCAGGCACACCTTGGGTGGCTGTGGAATAATTAACTATAAAAAGAATGGCATGAACTGTAATTCAATATTCAATATTGCATTGGCGGCATTGTCCTTTGTGGGGCTGCAGTCATGCAACAGTATGGAAGAAGTGGCCGTACAGTCAATAGCGGTCAGTCCGGAGGAGAAGACTGTGCCTGTGGGTGAGTCTGTGCAGCTGAGTGTTGTCTTCACTCCGGAGAATGCGACCAACCAGAGGGTGGTATGGACCACGGATGATGAGGCTGTGGCCACCGTGGATGAAAACGGTGTCGTGACAGCCGTGGCGATGGGCGAGACTATGATTTCTGCCCTGGCATCAGGGTTCAGGGCACAGTGCAGGGTGACAGTGCCTGACAATACGGTCTATGTGGAAAGCGTTTCCCTGGATGAGACTGCACTTACCATGGAAATAGGGGACAGACGGACCCTTGTGGCAACCGTGACCCCTTCCGATGCCACGGATCCGTCCGTGGAATGGTCATCCGACAATACGGCTGTGGCCACGGTATCCGGGACAGGCGAGATAACCGCAGTTGCCGGAGGTACGGCAAATATAACAGCAACGGCAGTGCTTGCCAAAGGCACGGTATCCGCTTCCTGTGCTGTGACGGTAGTGGCGAGCGAATACAATGTGCTTTTCGAGACGTTCGGAGGAACGGAGATTCAGATGGCTGTGGTCGAACGTGACGGGAAGCTGACCAGACCTCAGGATCCGACGAGGATGATAGATGTCCCTGAGGGTCTTTATGAGGGACAGATGGATCCGAACGATGAGACAAGGCTCTACGCTTTCGGAGGCTGGTACACTGATGCGGAACTGCAGAACGAGTATGATTTCGATACACCTGTCAATTCCAGCTTCACCCTCTATGCCAAATGGGAGGGCGAAACTCCTCAGCCGATGGACATTTCCTCGGCGGAAGGGACGAATATAGTGACGCAAGCTATTGATTGGCTCAATGGAGACCAGACAGGAGAATATACTCTTGTATTGGCGGATGATGTGGAGATTGTTCATTCTGACCCTGTCCCGGACTTCAATAATGCAGGAGTGACCCTTACTTTTGTCGGCAAGGGGCAAGAAAGGACGATACTGTCATCCTCGGCAGGCAATATGTTCGTGATACGGCACGGTACATTCATCCTTGGTGAGAATGTAACTTTCACCGGAAGCGCATTGGGCAGTTTCTATTGTTTTGATGTCCAGAATGACTCTCATCTGATCATGCAGGATGGGGCGAAAGTGGCAAATTGCAGCGGGGCAGGACAGGGATTGATAAGGACACAGTCAGGCGATGCGACATTTACCATGAAAGGAGGAGAGATATGCGACAATACCCTTACGGTAGCATCTTCCGGGTCACAGCAGTCCGCTCCTGTATGCGTCAACTGGGGTAAGTTCATTATGGAAGGAGGCTCAATTCATGACAATACGGTATCGAGCAGTCATGCGACCCCACGGGTGTCAGGAGGAGTGTATATCAACAACTGGAACAGTATGACAAAGACCGGAGGCGAGATCAGGGACAACACAGCGTCCAGTGAGACCGGAGCCGGTTCCGTGGGGCAGCAGATACTGTATTACGCGAATCCTGCAACATGGAAAGTCGACAATAATCTCGAGGCAGGAGACAGTCTGACAACAAATGAAGTCGGGACAAATCCTCTCTGGGTGCAGTTGTAATCCGTGGTGCCGAAGAATATGAAGAAATTTCTATTGCTTTTCGCCCTTGTTGCGGCCGGAATATTCAGCGGCTGTTCTGACGGCCGGAAGACTATAATGATAGTCTCCGGCTGGCAGGACCTCAATATCGGGGACATCGCGCACACTCCCGGACTGCTCAAGGTGCTGGAGGACAATATCCCGGATGCGGACCTGATAGTCTGGAAGCAGTCTGTCAGCCAGAGGGCGGATTCCCTTATACAGGCACATTTCCCGGATGTCAGATTTGTCGACGGCAGTGTAGGGGAGGACTGGACCGTGGATTCTCCGGAAGTCGTTGAGGCCATCGGAGAGGCGGACATTCTCATACACGGCTCCGGTCCGATGCTCCTGGCTGAAGCTAATCTCAGGGCATGGAAGAAGCTGACTGACAAACCGTACGGAATATATGGAGTAACCATTGGCTTCATCAATCCTGACCAGGTGGACCTGCTGCAGGAAGCATCCTTCATCTATACCCGTGAGACAGCTTCCTTAGATGTGCTTGCTGCACACGGAATCGACCGTCCGGAAATCGCATTTGTGCCGGATGCTTCATTTGCAGTAACGATGCACAATGATGCGAGGAATGAGGTGTTCATGGATGCCAACGGACTGGAAGACAGGGAATTCATTTGTGTCGTTCCAAGACTTCGCCGTACCCCATACGAGCATTTTGCTCCGGAAGTCCTGGAAGAAATACAAGAGCTGAATGATTCATGCAAGGAGATGGACCATGCGAAATTGAGGGAAGTCATGACTCGCTGGGTACGGGATACGCACAGAAAGGTGGTCATTTGTCCTGAAATGACGTATCAGGTCGGGATAATGGATGAACTTCTGTATGACCCTCTGCCAGAGGATGTCAAGCCATATATCGTGAAGCACGGATGGTGGTTCCCGGATGAGGCCGTTTCCCTTTATTCGAGGGCCTGCTGCGTGGTAAGTTTCGAGTGCCATTCCCCGATACTGTCGATAGCCAACGGCACCCCGGCTTTCTATATCCGTCAGAAGGAGGATACCATCAAGGGGCAGATGTATTATGATCTGGGTCTTACGGATTGGGTCTTCGAGATGGACAGTACCGATGGGGACATGATATATGAACGGTTGAAGGATGTATGTGAAGACTATGCCGCGGCGCAGAAATACCGGCAGGCAGGTCTGGAGCAGGCGGACTCGCTTTACAGGCAGTACACGGGACATATACTTGAATATGTTGATTGACAATAATATTATTGATTGATAAATTCTTTGGACTGAAGTTGAGACATGATGAGAGCATGGAAATATCAGATTGCCTTTATGGCGGTCATGACAATCGGGGCGGCGGCTTTTGCGCAGGAGGACTATATCCCGGGGCCGATGCCTGATGGATGGAACAGGATAGGGAAAATCACACCGCAGCCGGTTTCGGAGAGTTCTTCTCTCCTGCTGACGGTGGGATGCGAGGTCCTGGACAGGGACTATACCGACTATGATGAGTACAAGACCTATCTGCCGGCCCTCGGTATAAGGAAGATCAGGCTGCAGGCTGGCTGGGCCAAGACCGAGAAGGTCAAGGGTGTCTATGATTTCTCCTGGCTTGACCATATCATCGATGATGCCCTTTCCAGAGGACTGGAAATCTGGCTGCAGACATCATACGGGAATCCGGTTTACGAGGGTGGAGGGACGATCAATCTCGGAGGCGGGGTGCCTGTGTCGGAGGAGGCCAAGGCAGCCTGGGACAGATGGGTGGAGGCCATGGCAAGGCGCTACCTCGGCAAGGTGCATGAGTGGGAGATATGGAACGAGCCTGACCTGAGTGCGCAGATTTCGGCCGAAGCGATAGCCGACATCAATGTCCGCACGGCAAGGATCATCAAGAGCATCGACTCCAATGCAAAGATTGCCGGGCTTGCATTCTGCGTGCTGGACCCGAAACTCCTGACCGAATGTCTCGACCTTATCCGGGATGCGGGAGCCCTCGACCTTTTCCACTGGATATCCTATCACGGATATGCATACCGTCCCGAGGACTCGTATCACGGCGTGGAGAAGTTCAGGAAGATAATCTCTGGATATTCCGACAGGATACTTCTGCGTCAGGGAGAGAACGGCGCCCCATCGAAAGGACACATGGGAGGCGCGCTGGATGACTACGACTGGACCGAGCTGTCACAGGCGAAATGGGATCTGAGACGGCTTGCCGGAGACCACGGGCATGATGTGGAGTCGAGCGTGTTCTCTATCATTGACATGGCATACCCTCCGGGGGAGAACGAATATGTGACAAAGCTAAATGTCAAAGGTCTGATAGAATCCACTCCCGACAAGAAGGCCGTGCGTCCGAAACTGGCATACCATGCCGTACGGAACTATGCCTCCCTGTTCAACCGTTTCCTGGCCAGGGTCAGGAATCCGGAGATAAAGGTCATCGGAGACGGGTCCTGGTCCAGGTATATGTACCGGGATGCGAGAGGAATCCCGAGTGTCCTTGTGTGGAATGATGCCTCTGCTCCTCTGAACACCAATGACATGGTTCCCGTCACCGTGTCCGTGCCGGATGCGGTCTTCGACGACCCTGTGTGGATAGATATCCTTTCAGGGGAGATATATGAGATTCCTGATGGAAACTGTATCCGCAAAGGCGGCGGATGCAAACTTGAGAATGTGCCGGTGTATGATTCACCGATAGTGATAACCGATAAAAATCTGCTTGACTGATGGATATAGTGCAGCTTCAGTCCCTCGACTACATTGCCGTCCTGATCTATCTTGTGCTGATGGCCGTGATCGGACTGTCTTTCGGATGGTTCGTCAAGGATATCGGCTCGTATTTCAAGGGCGGGGGCACCATCCCGTGGGTGATGGCCACCATCACCAATTTCATGGGGCTTTTCAGTACGTTCGTGTTTGTGGCGTATGCCGGTATTGCATACGAATACGGACTTGTCTCCATTACCGTATTCTGGACCACGGTTCCCGCCTGCATAATAGCGGGTCTGGTCTTCGGCAAGAGGTGGAGGCGGACCGGACATACGACCCCTGTGGAGTATCTGGAACAGAGATACGGCTATCCCGTGCGCAAGCTGGTCACATGGATAGGACTGGTGATGAGGTTTCTTGACAACATGGTCAGGCTGTATGCGATAGGCGTGTTCATCGCCGTCGTCACCCCTCTTTCCCTGGAGTGGTCGATAGTGGTGTCGGGCATCATAGTCACGATATTCAATATCATAGGCGGCATCTGGACAGTGACCATAATGAGCACTGTCCAGATGGTGATACTGCTTCTGGTGACGATTATCCTTCTGCCTCTTTCCCTTGATTCGGCCGGAGGAATGGCTGCCGTGGCCGAAAAGATTCCGGACCATCTCAACTGGTTCAACGGTCCTAAAGGCGCACCTGTCTGGCTTACGGTCTACGGGATAATGACCGTGATAAAATACAACGAGAACTGGACATTCATCCAGAAGTTCTACTGTGTCAGGGATGAGAAGGCTGCCACCAAAGTCGGGATTGCCAGCGGAATACTGTTCCTCATATTCACCCCGGTATTCCTTCTCCCGGCAGTGGTCTCCCCTCTGATAATTCCAGAGGTTTCGGATCCGGAGATGTCGTATGTCATGGTTTCGGGGATGCTGCTGCCTGCCGGTATTATGGGGATAATGTTTTCCTCAATGTTCGCGGCGACGATGTCTTCCCTCAATGCCGAATACAACATAATGGCCGGAGTGCTCACCAACGATGTGTACCTTAGGATGTTCAATCCGAAAGCAGGGCAGAAGACCCTGATGAATGTGGCGAGGATTTCAACTGTGCTTGTAGGGGCGATAATGATTCTCGGGGCCATCAGTATCCGCAATTTCGGAGGTGCATTCGAGGCGAACAAACTGTTCACCGGCATACTCGCAATACCTGTCGGCATCCCTCTTGTCATGGGTGTCGTGTCGAAGAAGCCCGATATGGCCTCCTCCATCGCGACAATCATAGTCGGCATAGTGGCCGGGATAGGGCTCAACATAGTACCGGGTCTTGCATGGGAATATGCTACTCTGATAGAGCTTGGGCTGTGTCTCGTGATCTATTATTTCCCTGCATTCTTGCGGAACAGGACATATTCGGAGGAGGAGCTTAGGTTCTTTCGTCTGGTCAAGACTCCGATAAGAGAGGAGGACAAGCCGGTCATCTCCCCTCAGTATGTCAGGGCAATGGTCTACCTGTTCGTATTCTCGATGGTTGTTTCCGGCCTGCTTTTCAGCGGTATGAGCATACCTTCCATAGATACGGATGGCGGATGGTACGGAATGCTGGCAGGTATCGCCTGCATACTCGGTGCAGGTGTCCTGTTTGCAGTATATAGACTGAAAACACGAAAAACAAATGTATGAAATGAAGCTTGCGTGGTATCTTCCGACACTTCCAGGTGTCAAATGGAGCATTGCGAAGCAGCTCGGGGTCGATTATGCAGTGGCTCCGCTGCCGGCAGAGAGGTATTATATGAAGCCGTGGGACTTCAAGGCAATGCTGTATGTGAAGGAAAGCATGGCTGAAGAGGGCCTTGAATGGGAAGTGGTGGAGCCGGCTCCGCCTCATTACAGGATCAAGCTCGGGCTTCCGGGGCGCGATGAGGAGATAGAGGTGTTCAGGCAGGTTATCCGCAACATGGCCGCCCTGGATATTCCTGTCCTCTGCTACAATTTCATGCCGCAGTCCGGCTGGTACAGGACGAATTTCGCTGTCAAGGGACGCGGAGGGGCGTCTGTCGCCGCTTTCGATGCTTCAAAGGTCGAGAAGGCTCCGGTACTTACTGAGGCCGGGATTGTCCCGGATGAGAAGATATGGGACAACTGGAAATATTTCATGGACAAGGTGCTTCCCGTGGCTGAAGAGTGCAGGATAAGGCTTGCCTTGCACCCGGATGACCCTCCCGTACCATCCCTTCAGGGTGTTGCGCGGGTGTTCAGAAGCGCTGAAGCCATGGACAGGGCCATGGACCTGTTCCCGAGTGAATATAACGGTATCACCCTGTGCCAGGGGTCGTTTGCGGCGATGGGTGAGAATGTGCCGGAAGTCATAAGGCATTTCGGGGAAAAGGGCAAGATTTTCTTCGCCCATTTCCGTGACATAAGGGGAGACATCAGGTATTTCGAGGAGACATTCCACGATGATGGGATGACGGATATGAAAGCCTGTGTCGAAATGTACAAGGCTGTAGGCTATGATGGCCCCATAAGGACCGACCATGCTCCGGTAATGGCGGGTGAGAGCGGGGACAGTCCGGCATACGGGGTACTCGGCCACATTTATGCTACAGGATATCTGAAAGGACTAATGGAATAAGAAAGATATGGGCAAATCGATGATGAACCTTGACAGGCTTCGCAAGAAACTTGATGAGATCGACATGACACCGTTTCCGATCTCGGATGAAGAACTGTGTTCCCGGTATGAGAAACTTTATACGGGAGCTGTGAATGATGTGCTCAGGGAGGCTACCTATATGGATCAGGCACTTCCGGTAAACATCATGCCTCTCAGGATGGAGATGGCATCCTGCGGGATAGCCTTTACTATCCGGAGCAACCCTGACCCGACCGTAGGCGGCGAGATGGAACTAAGGGCGAAGATGCTGGATGATATGCCGGCCAACTGCTGTGTAGTGTGGGATGCCGGGGATGACATCGGTGCCGCTCACTGGGGCGAGATTATGACTGCATCCGCAAAGGCGAGGGGAGCGAGATGTGCCGTGGTGAACGGAGGGCTCAGGGACACCCGTCAGGTACTGGCGCAGGATTTCCCTGTATTCTACAGATACCGCTGCTCCAACGGCTCTCTCGGCAGGACCAAGATTACAGGCTATAACATCCCTGTGAAGATCGGCAATGTCTACATCAAGCCTGGAGATGTGGTATTCGGGGACATAGATGGGGTGGTGGTGATTCCGCGTGCCATCGCATACGATGTCCTGCTGCGTGCGGAGGAGATCAAGGGCAATGAGAAGGAGATGAAGACCTGGGTGCACCCGGGGTTTTCGGCAGTGGAGATGGTCAACAACGGAGGATATTTTTAGGATATGGCGAAAGGATTCATTGACAAGGATTTCCTGCTTGGTTGCGATGCCGCAAGGGAACTGTATCACGGATATGCGGAACTTATGCCAGTCATTGACTGGCACAACCATCTTTCGCCCGGGGATATGGCTTGTGACAGGAGATACGGCAATATCGGACAGCTTTGGGTAGTATCCGACCCGTACAAGCACAGGGCAATGAGACTCAACGGCATACCTGAACGCTTCATTTCGGGAGATGCTTCCGGCAGGGAGAAATTCGATGCATGGGCTGAGACCTGTCCCTACACGGCCGGAAATCCTCTTTACCACTGGTCGGCCCTTGAACTGGAAAGGGTCTTCGGCATTGACATCCTCCTTGACAGCGGTACTGCTCAGGAGATATGGGACAGATGCAATGCCATGCTCGCCGAAGACCGGTGGTCAACCCTGGGTATCATGAGGAAATGGAATGTGGATGTGCTCTGCACATCGGACGGGCTGCTCTCTGATGTCGGAGTTCACCTCAAGGCGACAGAAAAGGCGGGTACATTCAGGGTGTTACCATCATTGCGAGGAGATTCCATCCTGTCTTTCGGGACAGAGGAAAACAGGAAGCTTATCGCAGGACTATCGGAGACAGTACCTGTGGATGGACTTGATTCATATCTTGCCGCGATATCAGCGAGAATGGATGTGTTCGGGTCTGCCGGATGCAGGCTTTCCGACCATGCCCTCGATTCGGGGTTCTGTTTCGTCCGCACCTGCAGGGAGCAGGCGGAACGGATATTTGCCGGTTATCTTGCTGACGGAAATGTCACGGCTGATGACAAGGTGTACCTGTCTTCTTATATGCTCGGTTTCCTCGCTGGAGAATATGCCCACCGGGGCTGGGTGATGCAGCTGCATATAGGTGCGGAACGCCATACCAGTTCGAGGCTGCGTTCTCTGGCCGGTCCTGCCGGAGGTTATGCGACGATAGGGCAGAGCTGCGACATCAGAAGTCTCGTGGATTTTATCGATGGCTGCGACAGCGTAGGAAGGCTTCCGAAGACGATAATCTATACCCTCAATCCTGCAGACAATGCCGCGTTTGCCACATTGACCGGTTCTTTTTCGGAAGATGGTGTATGGGGGAAGGTCCAGTCCGGCCCGGCATGGTGGTACAATGACCATAAGGATGGGATAGAGAACTGTCTGAAGACGGTGTCATCCTACAGCCTTCTATGGAGGAATCTCGGTATGACCACAGATTCACGCAGCATTCTGTCTTTCTCCCGTCATGAGTATTTCAGGAGGATTCTCTGCGGATACATCGGCGGTCTTGTCGAGACGGGCGAACTGCCTCCGGACATACAGATGCTCGGAAAGATGGTGCAGGACATATCATACAACAATGCGAAGGAATGGATTTTCAGCGAATGATTCAGTAAAGACTTGGATAAAATGGACAGAACAGGAAAAATTGCAGTAGTCACAGGTGCAGGAGGCACATTGTGTTCGGCAATAGCCGAAGACCTGGCTGCACAGGGATATAGGGTGGTACTTGTGGGACGTACCCGAGAGAAACTGGAGGTGACAGGAAAGTCAATACGGGAAAAGGGGGGCACCTGTCTCATCCTTACGGCAGATGTGAAGAATCTTGAACAGATGACCGCCTTGAGGGAAGAGGTCCGGCACGAGTTCGGACTTTGTTCGGTGCTCATCAACGGAGCCGGAGGCAACCAGCCGGATGCGGTCACGACATACAATGCCTTCGATCCTGAGGAACTTTCTCCGGAAAACAAGGGAAGGGGCTTCTTCAACCTGGATATGACAAGGTTCCTGGATGTGATCAATGTAAACATTATGGGGACTGTCATCCCGTGTCAGCTGTTTGCAAGGGATATGGTCGCGGCCGGAGGCGGCTCCATCGTCAATTTCGCATCCATGAACACATACAGGCCTCTTTCGAAGATTCCCGCGTATGCCCTCAGCAAGGCTGGCATATCGAATTTCACCCAGTGGCTTGCCGCCTATCTCGCTCCGGCGAACATCAGGGTCAATGCCGTGGCTCCCGGTTTCTTCCTCAATGACAGGAGCAGGAAAATGCTGCTGGATCCCGATTCGGAGAGCGGATATTCTCCGCGCGGAGCCAACATTATCCGCCAGACTCCGATGAAGCGTTTCGGCGAGGCAAGGCAGCTGCTCGGCTGCGTCAACTGGCTGATAGATGATGAGAAGGCCGATTTTGTCACGGGCATTACCGTCCCTGTCGATGGAGGCTTCCTCTCCGATTCGGGACTTTAGTGTAAAGCCGGTCATCATATACACTCGTCAATCATGAAGATACTGCTGTCTTTTGTACTTGCCCTGTTGGCGATACCGTCACCGGCGCAGACCTGGCATGTCCGCAAGATAGCCGATGGCGGTGTGATCCACCGGTTTTTCGACACTTCTCCGATAAGTCCATCCGGCAGGTATGCCGCATTGTTCAGGCTTCCGTATGAAGACCATGCACCTGTAGCCGGAGATGCCGGGACAGTCATAGTCATTGATATTGAGACAGGCAGGGAGGTCTTCTCCGCATCCACCATGGGATGGGAGATGCAACTGGGGGCGAATGTGCAGTGGGGCAGTTCGGACAGTGAACTGTTCTACAATGATGTGGATCCGGCTACATGGGAAGCGTACGCAGTGTGTGCGGATATCTTCACGGGGAAGACGGAGCGCTGTCCCGGGACAGTCTTCATGGTGTCTCCCGATGGATGGAAGCTGCTGTCATACGACCTGAAGAAATCCCGTTTCGCCCAGGCCGGATATGGCGTGGTTGTGCCGGACAGCGAGGTGTCGAGGAACCGCGGCCCCGTGGAGGATGACGGCGTGTATGTCACCGACCTTGCGACAGGCAGTTGCCGGATGATTGCATCCATCGCTGACATTTACAGGGAAACCGTGCCGTCCATAGCTGTCGAAAATCCTGAAAAGTATGAATATTACTGTTTTCAGGTCAAGTGGAATCCCCAGGGTACCAGAATCCTCACTACAGTGCAGTGGACCCCTCCGGGAGGAACGAGGAGCAGGGCTGTGATTACGATGGCCCCGGACGGATCCGATATCAGGACTGCCATCACTCCTGAGCAGTGGGCCAAGGGAGGCCATCATGTCAACTGGATGCCTGACGGGGAGCATCTGTCCATGAACCTTAACATAGATGACAGTCCCGGACCGGAGATAATCAGCGTAAGGTACGATGGCACACGGCTAAAGAGGCTGTACGGCAACGGGACGGGACATCCGTCCGCGGACCCTTCCGGCCGGCCGTACATAGTCACGGATGTCTATGCAGGCGAGATGACGGTATCGGACACCTTGTCCCCGATAAGGCTCATCGACCTTGACCGGCAGATTGAATCATGTCTTGCCGCAGTCTATCTGCCCCCTATAGGAAATTTCGAACTCAGGGTGGATGCTCATCCTTCATGGACCAGGAATGGCGGTGCGGTGGTGTTCAACGGTGTCGAGAACGGGCACAGATGCGTCTATATGATAACATTTGATGATAAAGAGTTTTAATATGAGAGTTATTCCCTTTACAATTGTACTGGCCTGTATGGCTGTCGCCGGATGCGGACGGTCCGGAGTGCATTTGGCTGACTGTGTGGATACCAGGATAGGAGTCATTGACAGACGGGCCAGCAACTGCGTGATAGGTCCGCAGCTCCCTTATGGAAGCATAAACCCATCTCCGCAGACACATAAAGGCGGTACAGATGGCTATAATCCGGAATATCCGATAGATGGATTCGGCCAGCTCCATGTCAGCGGGACAGGCTGGAGCACATACGGGCATTTCCTCGTGTCGCCTCAGACAGGTCTGGATGTCTCCACATCCGGTCACGGTTCCGTACATTCTGGAGATGTCACAAGACCATATTACTACAGGACGGAGCTTGACAGATATGGCATCGGTGTCGAAATCGCCCCTTCTCATTACAGCGCCATATACAGGTTGACATATCCAGCATCTGACAGTTCGTCCGTAGTGTTCGATGCATCACAGAGCATAGCTGCTGACATAATGCCGGAAATACACGGTAAGGTGCTGGAAAGCTCGGCTTCCATTGATCCGGAATCGAGAACCATCTCCATGTCCATCCGTTTCAGCGGCGGCTGGCCGGGAGGTCCTTACTGGCTTTATCTTGCAGGAGAGTATGACACTCCTGCGGTTGAGA
Source organism: uncultured Bacteroidales bacterium (assembly GCA_944325435.1). Taxonomy (GTDB): domain Bacteria; phylum Bacteroidota; class Bacteroidia; order Bacteroidales; family UBA932; genus Cryptobacteroides. The sequence continues at coordinate 68,222 of CALVAC010000005.1, forward strand.
CAGGAGTCTGGAAGGGAGACAGGGTCATCCCCGGCGGGACTGAGATATCGTTTCCGGGAGACGGAGAGCATCTCGGGGCATATTGCAGGTTCTCCACCGCGGAGGGGCAGCAGGTGAAGCTCAAGGTCGCGATTTCGTTCACCGGCATTGAAAAGGCGAGAGAACTTCTTGAAAATGAGATTCCGCACTGGAATTTCGACAAGGTGGTGAAGCAGGGCAGGGATATATGGGATGCCAAGCTCGGCAGCATAGAGGTGGAGCCAGTATCCGAAGAGGACAGGACTGTCTTCTGTTCTGCTTTCTACCGCGCCCTGACATTGGCAAGGGACAGGTCGGAGGACAATTCGAAATGGGAGTCGGACTTGCCTTTCTGGGATGACAACTATGCGTTCTGGGACACTTTCAGGACCGCATATCCGCTACTGACCCTCGTGGATGAGCCGGCGATGCGGGACAATCTGCTTGCGCTGATTGACCGTTACAGGCATAACGGATGTGTATATGATGGCTTTGTGGCCGGTATTGACAGACCCGGGGAACAGGGCGGAAACGATGTGGACCATGTCATTGTGGATGCCTATCTGAAAGGTGTCAGGGGTGTGGACTGGGATGCCGCCTACGAGATTGTCAGGCACAATGCGATGGAGCGGAGAATAGGGCATCACAAGAAGAACGAGACAGAAGGATGTTTCAGCAGGTACAAGGAGCTGGGTTGGATTCCGGAATGTGTGATGAGCAGCTCGCAGACTCTTGAGTTCGCATATAACGACTATAGCGCTGCGCTGATGGCGAAAGGCCTCGGGCACGAGGATGACTGCAGGCTTTTAATGGAAAGGAGCAGGAAATGGGTCAACCTATGGAATCCGGATCTGGAAAGTCACGGATACAGAGGCTTCATAGATGCGAGAAAGGAAGATGGCTCTTTCTCGTTCATCGATCCTGTCAGGTACGGCGGCTTCTGGTCGAGCCCTTTCTACGAGGCTTCTTCCTGGACTTACAGTTATTATGTGCCGCATGACATGGACAGGCTGATAGAGTTGATGGGAGGGGCTGAGAAGTTTGCAGAACGGCTTGAATACGGCTTCAGAAAGAGACTTACGCAGTATGTGAATGAACCGGGGTTCCTGACTCCACGCGCTTTCGTCCACGCCGGCAGAGTGGATCTGTCATCTTACTGGGTGCATCAGATAATGGAAAAAGGATTTGATCTCAAAGGATATCCCGGCAATGATGACACCGGTTCAATGGGGTCGTGGTTCGTGTTCAGTTCCATAGGATTTTTCCCAAATGCAGGGCAGGACTACTATTATCTCAATGCTCCTCTGTTCACCAGGTCCAGGATCCGTCTTCCTGATGGACATATCCTGACCATCACATCCAATGCCTCTGAAGACAATGTTTACATAGCTTCATGCAAGATCGATGGCAGGGAATGGAACAGTCCGTTTATCTTGCACAGGGATCTGGTTTCCGCGCATACCATAGAGTTCACATTGTCTGATGTCCCGACAGAATGGGGCGGAGGCCATAGACAGCCAGAACTATGAACAGAATGTTGATGAATATGATTTCCGCTGCGGTACTGCTGTGTACAGTCCCTGCGGCAGGACAGGCTGCATTCGGCCATTGGACGGAAGATGAAGCCGGCATGCCGGCATATCATTATACCGGAACCCTTCCTTTTGCAGCTACGGATGAATACGGCAATCCGTCCAATCTTCCTGCCGACCCTTATTTCCTGCTCGGGAACTACAGGCTGTCGCTTGTGACACATGTCAGCGGTATTTTCCAGATTGTAACGGCAGAGAGGATGTGGGCCAGAGTGAATGCGGATGAGATACTTCCCGACTATGGAAGCAACCATGCCATCCTGACCGTGGACAGTGCCGGGAGGCATGAGATTGTGGAACTTGTCGGACTCAATTCGGCAGCAGCCGATCCCGGAATTGCCTCGCGGCAGTTCGGTATCGGGTTCGCCCGCTATGACTACAGCCTCGGGAACGGGATTACGTGTACCAGACTTATTTCCGTGAGGCCTTCTGAAAGCATCAACAGCGGTTTTCCAGGCTTCCTGGTTACTGCTGTCGTGAGGAACGGAGGGGATACCCCTGTGAAGATTTCCTACAGGGAGGGGCTGCCGGTGAACTTTGTGTGTATGGGAACGCAGATGGATCCGCCGCAGACCAGACCTTTCGGTTATTCCTGTGAAATGTCTACCGGGGGGAGAGGCAGTTATGTGGTTGCCGACATCACCGCATCCGCCAATGAATTCATGCCTGCACCGGATACGGATGGGCGTTCCAGGTATGAGACATGCCCTCCCTCTGTCTATGTATATGCCATCGGACATGGAGATACCCGTGCCGCGGCGAAGCATGAGGGAAATGTCCTGGAGGCCTCTTTCGTGGCTGAACTTGCTCCGGATGACAGCAGTATGGTCAATCTTGTCATAGGACTTGTATATGATTATGAGAAAATGTCTCCAGACAGGCAAGTCAGGGAATTCCTTGATGGGGCTGACTGGACGGATATGGCATCTGGGATGTTCGCCCGGCAGTGGAAAGCCGCCATCCCTGATTTTTCCACGGAGCAGGACAGGATTCTTCGCAGGGAAATGTACTGGAATGCTCATTTCGTGGAGGCCTCCGCAAAGTACAGCAGGTTTTTCGGTGAGACATTCATACCGCAGGGGTCGGTGTATTCATATCACGATGGGGACAATATCGCGAACAGGGACCATCTCCAGGCAGTCCTTGCAGCATGTTACACCAATCCGGCGCTCGCCAAGTCTGCAATCAGGTATGTCATGAAGCATTCCGGCCAGGATGGCCGTATTCCAAGGGGCAGCCGGGGATACGGATATGTCCCTCCTACCATATATCAGGAGAGCGACCAGCAGCTGTATATGTTCGATGCGGTCGCTGAATACCTGTCAGTCACCGGAGACTATGCCTTCCTTGATGAGAAGATAGTGTCCTATCCTCCGGGGAGAGGGGCGGAATGCACTGTTCTGGAGATGCTCCGTAGATATTTCGTCTACCTGAGGGATGAGATAGGCACAGGCCCCCATGGACTTGTGAGACTTCTGAACTCTGACTGGGCGGACAGCTTTCTGCACAGATATTCTCCGAACAAGTACATTTGGAGCGCAGAGTCGCATCTGAATTCGGCTATGGCTCTTGCCGTGCTCCCGGATTTCATCGGAGCGGTAGCTGAGGCGGGAAGGGATGATACGGACGCCTTTCTTGATGCCGTGGAGCAGTACAGAACTGCGCTGGAGGATGCTTTCCTGGCTGATCTCGGGAACAGGAAGTTTTCAGCGAGGGCATATCTTGAAGGGGTGGAGATAGGAATGGACAATGTCTGCATAGAGCCACAATGCTATCTTCTGCAGATACCTTCACTTCCTGATGACAGGAAGAGGGAGATATGGGATTATGTGAAGACCCGCATTTCCGACCCGGAGAAAACAGGCATCAGGACGAGGGAGAGACCTCTCTGGGACGGCAGACCTGAAGGGGAGGATGGCGGTATCTGGTTTTCTCTGGAATATCCCATGCTGCTCGGGGTTGCCACATTCGACCGGGAGGAAGCGAAATCACTCCTGCATAAGTTTACTTTCGACAATTTTGCAAAGACATACCCCCGCTACTGGGTAGGACACTGGACAGCTCCGGATGAGGTCAACTCATCTCTGTACCGGAGCGGGCTGTATGCTTTCTGGCTTCCCGTACCGGACTACAGTCTCAGCTTTCAGGGGTTCTGTTCCCATCCGCACACCTGGCCTCTGTACTGTTATTTCAAACTATATCGGGAAACCGGATTATAGCATGAAGTTGTCATGGCCTTGCGGTATTGGATAATGATAAATGGAAACAATATGCGGTATTTTATTCTGGCGTTGCTGCTTGTTGCACCGGCATTTTCCGTGGCACAGTCCCTTGACAGGGATGATGCACTGTTTGTCGGCGCGCAGGTGTTCATTGAGCCTGGGCAGACTGACGCACAGGTGGACGGATGGTTCCGTACCCTCAGGGAGAATGGCATGGGCGTGTGCCGCATCAGAATGTTCGAATCCTATATGGATGACGGCAGGGGAGGATATGATTTCAGCCTGTTCGACCGCGCTTTCAGGGCAGCGGAAAAGTACGGGATAAGGGTATATGCAACTCTTTTCCCCGAAACGGACAGGACAGATATCGGAGGCTGGAAGTATCCGTATGACAGCTTGCAGCTGAATGGTTTCGCAAGGTTCATAGAGGCAGTTGCAGAGCATTTCAGGGCATCCCCGGCATTGCAGGGCTGGGTGCTTCTCAATGAACCGGGACAGAGTCCTCTTCCGGATTATCCGTTCATCCGTATGGCTATGGATGACTGGATGGAAGACAATCCCCTTCCTGATTTTACTCCAGATGGATATCCGGTGCTTGCAGATATGCGGAAAGAACGCTTCCAGATGGACATGAACACCAGGTTCCTCGGGTGGATAGCAGACAGGTTGAGGCAATATGATGATGCACATGATATACATGTCAATCCTCACGGGATATTCTCTTCGTATTCCCAATATAATCTGGCCGCATGGAGACCGTTTCTGACCAGTATGGGCGGGTCTGCGCACGCATCTTGGCATTTCGGTGATTTTGACAGACAGCAATATGCCCTGGCAATGCTGGCAAATGCGGAAATGCTTCGTTCCGGTGCGGGAGACCTTCCGTGGTTCATGACCGAGCTGCAGGGCGGGAACAATGTATATAGCGGCGGCGTGGCGATGTGCCCGACTCCGGATGAGATTATGCAGTGGCTGTGGATTGTGGCTGGCACTGAAGGCAAGGGCGGCATATTCTGGATGCTCAACTCGCGCAGTTCAGGGCTTGAGTCTGGAGAATGGGCTTTGCTCGACTTCCGGGGAAGACCGACTCCCCGCGTGGATGCCATCCGAAAAGTCGCCGGTGCATGGGCCGCGCACAAGAATTTGCTGGGCCGGGCAAGGCTTGAGGATTCGGGGGTGGATGTGGTGTATTTCAGGGAGTCCGGCTGGGCGGAGAATCTGCTATGTCCTGAAGGGGATGACAGGTATGAGGCCAGGCAGACCGGGGCTTCCATGAAGTCTGCAGTATCCTGTTTCAGGGCTTTGACAGAAAGGGGACTCAATGCCGGTTTCCGTTCGGCAGACGAATATGATTTCTCTCCGGATGATTTTTCCGGAAGGACAGTGGTCATTTCCAACCAGATATGCATTCCCTGGAAATATAGGTCCCGTCTCGGGAAATTCGTCTCGGGAGGAGGAACACTTATAGTGGAAGGGTTGAGTGCATTTTATGATGAATATCTTAGGAATACCATGACTACAGGGTTTATGTTCAGGAATCTTTTCGGTTGCAGTGTCTCGGAGTTCAGAATCAGGGATTCTATATTTAATGTTATGGCTGACAGTCTCAAGCTTCCCGCGTTTCCATGGCACGGGATTCTGGAAAGTCCGCCGGAGATGGACAGGGGGACATCTGATCTGACAGTGTCGGCCGACAGGGAAGTTTCGGTACATGATTACGGCAGAGGAAAGGTCGTATGGTGTCCTTCGAACATTGCCCTCGGGGCAAGGGAGACCGGCGATTATGCCCCTCTTTCGGATTTCCTTTATGGCTCGCTTCCGGACAGGGCCGTGTCTTCCGTACGGTTTTCCGGATATCAGGACAATATACTGCTGAGAACACTGCGCTCAGGAGATGACATCATCGTAATCTGTATCAACAAGTCCGGTACCGAGCGAACAGTGACGCTTGACAATATCGCGTGCACATCCTCACCAGATGTGATTTTCAGCAGCAAGGCCTCCCTTTCCGGAACCACATCACTCACTCTTGCTCCCGAAGGCATTCTTGCCGTATGCTTTCATGCCGGGTAGAATCCTGTATCACAGCATCTTGTCGAGCCAGTGGTAGATCAGGATAATGCGGCGGCGCAGGACCGGATAGTTGAGGGTTCTTGGAGAGTCGTAGGTCTTGTTGTTGTTGAGGGTGATGCCCGAGGTGAACATTATTGCCGGGATACCGTTGTCGACGAACGGACGCTGGTCCGACAGCCTGTAGAAAAGCTTCGTGAAGTTTTCGCTCCCGTAATACGATTCTGATATCTCCAGTTCAGCGCCGTAGAACCTGTTGCAGAATGAGAGCCATTCCCTGGAACTTTCCGGCAGGGAGTGTCCGCCTAGCATGATGATGAAGTCTTCCCGGCCGGAAGACAGCGGAGAGAGGCTGCTGCCGATCTGGTCGATGTTCACCATAAGCCTTATCTTGTCTTTGGAGACAGGCTTTCCGGAGACAGGGTCGGACAGTTGTTCTCCTTCAATGAGCTTCCAGAGGGCATCCGCTCCGGACATGCTCAGTTCCTTGCCATCGAACGCCACGAATATTATGCTGGATCCGTAGACTTTGCCGAGGGTCTTCATAGATGAGAACATGTCTGCAAGAGACAGCATTGCCGCTATCCCTGACGCATTGTTGTCAGCACCGGGGAACATCCTCCCGTCGATGATCCCGATATGGTCGTAGTGCGCTCCTACTATGATATATGAGTCGGCAGGCCGTTTCCTGGACCCTGGAATCATCCCGATGATGTCATGCCCTATTCTGATGCTGTCAGGAGTGTAGAATGCCCTGGCATACGAGTCTCCGAACATCAGCAGCCCGGCATCCCTGAATGCCCTTATTATCCCGAATGCAGCTTCTGCGCCTCCCCTCGTTCCTGTGGCCCTGCCTCCGCACAGCGAGTCACAGAAGAATTCCACCTGCCGCTGCAGCTTGCTTTCCCATACCACATTCTGCGCTGACCTCTCGTCATACAGCCCGGTCACACCGCTTCCCGTATACTGTTCATCCGTTGTCGGCACGACTCCGGATGCCAGTGCCGTTACCTGACAAGCGGCTGCCATGAAAAGCAGCATGAAGAATATTTTTTTTGCCATATGGGTGGTTTCAGGCATAATAAATGTGTATCTTTGCAGTTTGCCGAGAATGTCCTTGCGGCCGGCAAAATTAGAAAAATTAATGAATATTCGGAAATATCGGGTGATGCAGATGAGACATATTCTCGGAAAACTGATGCTGACGGCAGTGCTGCTGGTCTCGTGCGGGATGTGGCAGTCGTATGCTCAGTATAACAAGAATGTATTTTTCTCCCGTGGCCGTCTCTCCCTTGCCGACGGCAAGTATGCGCAGGCGATAGAGAATTTCAATGTCCTTGCCCGCCTCGACACATCCGATTACTGGACTTTCTTTTTCAGGGGGATAGCCAAATACAACCTGGGTGACATCCGCGGGGCGCAGCAGGATTTCGACAATTCTGTCCGGCTGAATCCGGTCTTCACTTCGGGCTACCATTACAGGGCGATTGCCCTGAGCCGTTTCGGAAAATATGATGAAGCGCTGGCGGATCTGCAGCGGGCAATAGAGCTGCGTCCGGGTTTCGTAGGCCTGTATTTCAGCCGGGGAGTCACATATTTCCTTTCCCAGCAGTTCGACAAGGCTGTGAGCGATTTCGACAGGTATATCAGACAAGAGCCGAAGGATCCGTCCGCCTATCTGAACCGGGGGGCGAGCTATCTTTTCCTCGGGGATACGCTCAAGGCTCTGGATGACTACAACAAGGCGATACGTCTTGACAGGTTCGACCCTGAGGGCTATATCAGGAGAGGGCGGCTGTATGCCACAAGAGGGGACTACAAGGATGCAATCGCGGATATGGACAAGGCGATATCGCTGGACACTACCAACACTTTCGCATATTTCAACAGGGCTATAATGCTTTATGAGCAGAAGAACTACATTGCCGCGATGGCCGATCTTAACAGGGTGCTCAAGGAAGAGCCCGGCAATGCCCTGACCCTGTATAACAGGGGGCTGATAAACGCCCAGGTAGGTGCATACGAGGATGCTCTGTCCGATATGGACAGGGTGCTGAACATCAATCCTGAGAATGTCCTGGCATATTTCAACAGGGCATCCATCTTCATTGAGATGGGCCGTTTCCAGGATGCCCTGGAGGATTATGACCGTGCGATAGAGCTGTATCCTGATTTCGCAAAGGCATATATGAACAGGTCGTATGTCAAGAGTATGCTCGGGGATATGGCCGGGTCGAGGGAGGATTACCGTATCGCCCAGGCGAAAGTGGCGGAATACAGGGCTGCCAGCGAGAAGGATGCTGAGTCCTTTGCCGACACGACTAAAAAATACAGTTCCCTCATCGCCCTCGATGCCGATTTCGCCAAAAAGGATTTCAATGATGAACTTCTGCAGCACAGGGACATAGACATACGCCTCAAGCCGCTGTACAGGTTTGTGCTCTCTGCGGACAGGCAGGATACCAGATATGCCCTGTCGAGGGAATACGAGAATCCTCTGGTAGACAGGTTTGTCGCGGAGGCTCCTGTCCCTGTGGCCATTTCGAGTGCGGACTCTTCGGTGACGCCTGCTGTGCTGGAGAGCGCTGAGCAGGTGCTGTACGGGTCAGGTATGGATGCGGATGCGGCATGGACCAGTTTCTTCCGTGCCATATATGAGACGGAGTCGCGCCAGTTCAATTCTGCGCTTTCATATTATGACAAGGCTGCGGATTCCGATGCGAAGGATGGGATGGAGGCTCTGTACAGGGCATTCTATCTGATGAACAGGGGTGTGCTCAAGGCAGATATGATAGATTTCATATCTTCGATAGAGAGCAATGTCCAGGTGCTGACGATGGACGACACAGGGGCGACAAGGGCTAGGGTCAAGGACAGGGTGAGCCAGCAGTATGACTATTCCGGTGCGATAGCGGATATGGAACAGGCTGCGGACATCGTGAAGGATCTCCCGTACATCCATTTCGACCTCGGCAATCTGTACTGTCTTGCGGGGGAACATATCTCATCCATTGACAGCTATACCGAGGCGATAAGGCTCTTCCCTTATATGGGGGATGCGTATTACAACAGAGGTCTTGTGCTTATCTATTTGAAGGATAAAGAGAAAGGATGTATAGACCTGTCCCGTGCGGGTGAGCTTGGAGTAGAAGAGGCATACAGTGTCATCAACAGGTATTGCGAAGAGGAGGGGGACTTGTAATGGTCAGGTTCATGAGTTTTTCCAGCGGCAGCTGCGGTAACTGCTATTATCTCGGGACAGAGGAGACCGGCATACTGATAGATGCCGGTGTGAGTGTCCGCAGGCTCAGGAAGGCTCTTGCCGCTGAGGGGTTGAGCGAGGATTCTTTCGGGGCGGTGCTTGTCACGCATGACCATCAGGACCATATACGCCATCTGGACAAGTTCTGCCAGTATCTGTACAAGCCGGTGTATGCCACCGCAGAACTTCACAGGGCGCTTGCTCTGCGCAAGTCCACGCAGGGCATCATAGCCGGATACAGGGAAGTGCTCGGTTCCGGCAAATGGAATGATATCGACGGGATACTGGTCAGATATTTTGTCGTGCCTCATGATGCGACCCAGACTGTAGGCTATGCCATCAGTATAGCAGGCTGCCGTTTCGTGATAATGACTGACATTGGCAGGATGACAGATGAGGCGGTCGCGCTTGCCCGACAGGCTGATACCGTCGTGATAGAATCCAACTATGACTTGGACATGCTTATGGGAGGACCGTACACATACGACCTGAAAATGAGGATAGTGCAGGGACACGGTCATCTGAGCAACGATGAATGTGCGGATGCCATCCGCCGTTTCATCCATCCAGGACTTCGGAACATTTTCCTGTGTCATCTGAGCGAGCATAACAATACGCCGCAGATTGCGTTCGACTGCGCAGCCGGGGCCATCCGTGCCTCCTGTGGCTCCTGTCCTGCTCCGTCACTGCGCTGTCTTCCCAGGCGTACCCCTTCTTCCCTGTTTGTGCTGTAATGCCTGCTGTTCATTTTTAAAAATCACATAAACTGTATTTGAATGGGACAGAAGAGTCTGATAGCGGCTTACGGAAAACCGAAGATGTCCTTATATGCTGCATCATGCATAGATTCCGTCTGTAGACCACTGGTCATAAACCAGTTCTGGATGTATGGCCACCGGCTGGATACGGGCAAGATGAAAGAGGCGTTGCACAGGCTTCTTGATGTGTATCCGACTCTGGCCGGCAGGATGGCAGCCGGCGGCATCCTTTGCAACAATGCAGGAGTCCTTTGGGAGGAAACGGATATCCCGGGGTTGAGGGTAAGGGAGATACCGAGGTCCTCAATTCCGGGAGGAAAATTCAGTGCATGGTTCGACAATAAATCAGCCCTTGCCGGAAAATCCCCGCTGATGAGTGTGAAGATAAGCCATCTTCAAGACGGTACGGTCTTGAATGTCAGATGTTCGCATTTTTGTGCAGATGGCAGGGCCTTTTATTCCATGATGGAAAACTGGGCTGCCCTGGCTAAGGACGGAAGACTGGCTGGCAGACCTGTTTATGACGGCGCAATCAATCAGGTCCTTGCCGCTTCCGGTCTGTACGGGAAACTCATCGCTTCGGACAAGAAGTCCGTCTGCAGTATCCTGGAGCAGGAGGGGATGTTCAGGATACGGTCTTCTGCTATATCCTGGATGATGATGCAGAAATTGCTGCGGATAGACAGGCATCTGTCATCTCCGCTCTTTGTCTCTGGACAGGAAATCGCTACTGCCTCCGGCAGGGCCTGCAATGTGGAAGGCAGGAGGGCAGGACGTAATGCCGTCCTGTGCGCAATGGCAGCGGATCTACTGAAAAGGCGTATGGGATGGAAAGGTAAGACCGTCAGCATAGTGCATACCGTCGATCATAGAGGGCGTATGGCCGGTATCGGTATGGACTATATGGGAAATGCTTCATTTACCATAGCTCCGATGACTTTCAGTGCGGATCTTCCTTTTGAAGAAATGGCTGTCAGGATAGATGAGGGCATAAAAGCTGCCCTGTCTCCGGACATCGAGGAGCGGTATTTCGCTCTTTATTGTGCGATGGTTGAAAAGAAACTGCCTTATCTCCCGTTTGACCTTAGCTCCGTCTGGCGTTTCCGCCCGACGACATTCATTGTGAATAATTGCCTTAAATTCCCAATCTATGGGATAGATTTCGGAACGGGAGCCCCTATGTTTGCGTGGCCGCTGGATTTCGGCGATCCTGTACGTTTCTGGCCTGCCCCTCCTGAGGAGAACGGCGTGTATATCTATTTTACGGGATGTTTTGCATGACAGTAGCAGGTCTGCGGCTGTGGATCTGGGCCCTGTCTCCGTTTCGCGCCTGTCAGTCCTGCCCGGCATTGCCCGGATGCCTGTTTTTTACGCAAAACACCAGGTGGGGCATGTCTGTTCCGCGATAATGTCTGACAATGGTATCTATCACGGTCATACCGTTGCGGAGCGCGACATTCTGAGACGCAATGTTCATATCTCTTATAATGGAATACAGCGCATTGAAGTTCAGTGTGTTGAATCCATACTCCCGACAAGCCGTCGCAGCTTCGACCGCATAACCCTTATGCCAATATTCGTGAGCCAGCAGGTAGCCTATTTCGGGAACCTGTGCCGTCTTGTATTCCTGCATTGTGATACCGCATTGCCCTATCATTTTGCCGGTATCCTTAAGTAATACTCCCCACAATCCGAATCCATAGTCCTTATACCTTTGAAGTTGCTTTTGCATCCAGTCAAGAGTTTCTTTGTCACTGAAAGCCCCGTTATAGGCATACATCACTCTTTCATCTTGCAATATCGAGGATAATGCACCCAAATCGGAAAGTGACATTTCCCGCAACAGCAATCTGTCTGTTTCTAAAACTATATGCTCCATATGCCTGTCCTGTCATTCGGACCGCAAAGTTACAAAAGGAAAATCGACAAAAAAAAACAGCGGGAATTTCCCGCTGTTCCTGTCACTGGTTTCCTGTTGAAGGAAACTTGGATATTTGTCAGAGCTTAGGACCCGCTGCTACGAGAGACTTGCCGAGGTCGTTGCCTGTGAACTTCTCGAAGTTCTTGATGAAACGGCCTGCGAGGTCTTTTGCCTTCTCGTCCCACTGGCTTGCATCAGCATAGGTGTCGCGAGGGTCGAGGATTGCAGGGTCGACTCCCGGAAGCTCGGTAGGAACTTCGAAGTTGAAGTAAGGGATAGTCTTTGTAGGGGCCTTCTCGATAGAACCGTCGAGGATAGCGTCGATGATTCCGCGGGTGTCGCGGATAGAGATACGCTTGCCTGTGCCGTTCCAGCCTGTGTTGACAAGATATGCCTTTGCACCTGAAGCCTTCATCCTCTTCACGAGTTCCTCGCCGTACTTGGTCGGATGGAGTGAAAGGAATGCGGCTCCGAAGCATGCAGAGAATGTAGGGGTAGGCTCTGTGATGCCGCGCTCTGTACCTGCAAGCTTGGCGGTGAATCCTGAGAGGAAGTAGTACTGGGTCTGCTCAGGAGTAAGGATGGATACCGGAGGAAGCACTCCGAATGCATCTGCTGAAAGGAAGATCACCTGTTTTGCGTGAGGACCCTTTGACACCGGCTTTACGATGTTGTCGATGTGGTAGATAGGGTATGATACGCGGGTGTTCTCGGTAACGCTCTTGTCAGCGAAGTCGATCTTGCCGTTTGCGTCTACGGTCACGTTCTCGAGGAGTGCATCCCTCTTGATTGCGTTGTAGATATCCGGCTCGCTCTCCTTGTCGAGGTTGATTACCTTTGCATAGCAGCCACCCTCGTAGTTGAACACTCCCTCGTCATCCCAGCCGTGCTCATCATCACCGATGAGGAGTCTCTTAGGGTCTGTGGAAAGGGTGGTCTTGCCTGTTCCTGAAAGTCCGAAGAAGATGGCGGTACTCTTGCCTTCCTTGTCGGTGTTGGCTGAGCAGTGCATTGAAGCGATGCCCTTGAGCGGGTTGAGGTAGTTCATAATGGAGAAGATACCTTTCTTCATCTCACCGCCGTACCAGGTGTTGAGGATAACCTGTTCGTTGGTCTTGAGGTTGAAGACGGTAGCGGTCTCTGAGTTGAGTCCGAGCTCCTTGTAGTTCTCCACCTTTGCCTTGGCAGCGTTGAATGACACGAAATCAGGCTCGCCGTAGTTCTCGAGCTCTTCCTCCGTAGGGCGGATGAACATATTCTTCACGAAGTGCGCCTGCCACGCAACTTCCATAATGAAGCGCACCTTGAGGCGGGTAGCAGGGTTTGCTCCGCAGAAGGTATCCATCACGAAAAGCCTCTTGCCTGAAAGCTGTTTTACAGCCTTTGCCTTGAGGTCTGCCCACGCCTCTTCGGAGCAAGGCTTGTTGTCATTCTTGTATTCGTCTGAAGTCCACCATACAGTATCCTTGCTGGCCTCGTTGTAAACAAAGAACTTGTCCTTAGGGGAACGTCCGGTGTAGATACCTGTCATCACATTGACAGCACCGAGTTCAGTTACCTGGCCTTTCTCGTAACCCTCGAGACTGTCCTTTGTCTCTTCTTCGAAGAGTACTTCGTAGGATGGGTTGTGGAGAATTTCCTTGACATCAGTGATGCCGTACTTGGTCAAATCAATTTTGCTCATAAAACCAAAAATTTATATAAAAACAATATACAATCTTATATCAGATCTTTCGCTTCGTTCAGGATGGCAATGTCCTGTCAAGGCGGTGCAAAAATAATTTATTTTTGCGATTGCTCAAATTTTCCGCTGTAATTTATATTGACAAAAATCAAAACAGTTTTTAATTTTGTCTTGCGGTCATATTTTCCGGCCGCCTTTATATGCAAAAATTGAGCCAATGAACATGAGGGGTGACAGGGCGTTGGAAATATTGAAGGAGTACTGGGGGTACGATAATTTCAGGCCGATGCAGAGGGAGATAATAGATGCTGCGGTCGAGGGAAAGGATGTCCTGGCCATACTCCCGACAGGAGGAGGAAAGTCGGTCTGTTTTCAGGTGCCTGCCCTGATGAAAGATGGAATCGCCCTTGTGGTGACACCGCTCATTGCGCTTATGAAAGACCAGGTCCAGAACCTGTGCGACAGGGGAGTGAAGGCTCTTGCGGTATATGCCGGGATGTCATCCAGGGAGGTTGAGCTTGCCCTGAACAATGCCGTCTACGGGGATTTCAAGTTCCTGTACCTCTCTCCGGAGAGATTGAAGACCCCGATGTTCAACTATTATGTCAGGGGGCTGAATGTCAGTTATATAGTGGTGGATGAAGCGCACTGCATATCGCAGTGGGGATATGACTTCCGTCCGGACTATCTGGAGATAAGCAGGTTGCGCGAGACTGTCGACGCTCCGGTTATCGCCCTGACGGCCACAGCCACCCCTTCCGTAGCCAATGACATAATGGAGCGGCTCTGCTTCCAAGAGAAACTTCTGCTCAAGAGCAGTTTCGAGAGGCCCAACCTGTCCTATATAGTGCGGCATTGCGAGGACAAGCTCGGCAAACTGCTGCAGGTGTGTTCTTCGGTGCCAGGAACAGGGATCGTATATGTGAGGAGCCGGAAGAAGACGGAGGACCTTGCCGCGTTCCTGAGGTCGCAAGGGATAAGTGCGTCTTTCTATCATGCCGGTCTCGGAGCGCAGACACGGGCACGGCGGCAGGAGGACTGGAAGTCTGGGGGAACGCGTATAATGGTGTGCACCAATGCGTTCGGTATGGGGATAGATAAGCCGGATGTGCGCAGTGTGGTGCATTTCGATGTGCCTGATTCGCCTGAAGCGTATTTTCAGGAGGCCGGACGTGCAGGCAGGGATGGGAAGAGGTCGTATGCCGTACTCCTGCACAGCGGCAGTGATATCCGCAGGCTTCACCAGATAGAGACCCTGTCTTTCCCGACTCTCGACTATGTGGAGGATATCTATCATAAGGTGCATGACTTTTCCGGTATCCCTTTCGGGATGGGGGAAGGCCGTCAGCTCAAGTTCAATGCAGATGAGTTCTGCAGGCATTACGGACTCAACCGGTCATCCGCGTTCTATGCAATGAAGTATATAGAACGCACGGGTCACTGGACAATGATGGAGGATATGGACATGTCCACAAGGGTGGAGATCATCCCGACGAGGCAGGCGCTGTATGATATAAAGGTGTCTGACTCCTCTATGGTCAGGGTAATGGATGTGCTTATGCGCAGATATGTGGGCATATTCTCCCGGCCGGTGCTTATAGATGAGAATTATGTGGCTTCAATGTCCGGTCTGACCGTGCCTGAATTGAGGCAGGCCCTGTACCGTCTGTCTGTCGAGCATATAATAAGGTATATACCGGCCTCCCGTTCCACTGTGGTGTACCTCCAGCATGACCGCCTGTTTCACAAGGATGTGAACCTGATGCCGGAGCGGTATATGCAGCTGAAGCAGATGACCCATGACAGGATACAGACGATGGTTGATTATGTGACCCGGGATGACCTGTGCAGGAGCAGGTTTCTTCTGCATTATTTCGGTCAGGATGATGCCCCTGACTGCGGTACCTGCGATGTCTGCAGGAGCAGGTCGGCAGGCCGGCCTGCCGTGTCCCGGTGATGGCCGGCCGCAGGTTTCCGCTGCAGGTCCCTATCCTTCTATCACAAGTCCATCGTATGCAGGCAGAATGCCTTCCGGGAGTTCCCTGCACAGATCTGCATATCTTGGCAGCCTGTGCGAAAGGTGGGTGAGCCAGGAATGTCTGGCACCGACCTTTTGCGCTGTCGCAATGGCTTCCTCAAGGGAGAAATGTGAAATGTGGCGGCCCCTCTTGACACAGTTTATCACGAAATGCTCCAGCCCCTCCAGTTTGCCGAATTCCTCTTCCGGGATGAAGTTCATGTCGGTGCAGTATGCAATGTCCCCGAACCTGAATCCGAGCACGGGAAGCCTGTAGTGCATCCCTCTTATCGGGATTATCATTGCGCCTCTGTCCTTCGTCCAGTTTTCCGGTTCCTCTCCTGTAATGCTGTGGCATATATGTGGAGAATCCGTGTCCTCTGCATCGGGGACATGCACATAGCCCTTGCCTGATACCCATTCGAGCCTGCCATCTCTGCCGTTGTCCGGATAGACAGTGAATGGCTTTTCATCAATCAGATGTATATGCCATTCGGGGGCTCCCGGGTATTTCTTTTCCGTGAACGCATACGAATATTCGTTGCGAAGGGAGTCCTCCACATATTTCTCGCAGTATATTTCTGCAGGAAGGCCTTCTATGTAGTTGAACGCCCTTATGTCATCCAGCCCTCCTGTATGGTCTTTGTGGTTGTGGGTCAGAAGGATTGCATCGAGATGCGTTATTCCTGCCCTGAGCATCTGGTATCTGAAGTCCGGGCCTGCATCCACCAGAATGTTGAGTCCTCCGTATTCCACGAAAGCGGAAGACCTTAGCCTTTTGTCCCTGCTGTCATGCGAAGTGCATACTTCGCATCCGCAACCTATCATCGGCACTCCCTGTGATGTGCCTGTACCCAAGAATGTCAGTCTTGTCATTGCCTTCTTGCAAGTTTAAATGATATGTCTATCCGTATTGGCAGATCTTTCATTTCCGGTCCCGTCATATCGTTATCTCCACTATCCTTCCCACCTTGTCCGGATCATACGGGAGTTCTACCCTGATGTAGTTTTCGGTGTATCCATACATCATTCCTCCCTTGTCTGAACTCTCGAACAGGACTTTTGCCACCGTGCCCTTCCCTGATTCCAGAAAGCTGTCGTGCAGCCTGCGGCACAGACCTTCCAGTTTTTCCACCCTTTCTGTCTTCACCTTGTCCTGTATCTGTCCTCCCATTGCCGTAGCGGGCGTGCCGGGTCTTCTGGAATATGGGAAAATATGGATGAAAGCAGGCTTTATCACATGTTCCAGGAAGCCGTATGTCTCCTGGAACAGCTCATCCGTCTCTCCGGGGAATCCGACTATGACATCGATGCCGAAGAACACTTTCGGACGGCCTTCCTTTTCCAGCTTTTCCCTTATGTATCCTATCTTGTGGCTGAATGAGGCTGTGTCGTACCTTCTCCCCATCGCCTTGAGTATCGTGTCGGAGCCGGACTGCAGCGGAATGTGGAAATGCGGGAGGAATTTTGTCCCTGATGCGATCCAGTCCACGATGTCTTCCGTCAGCAGGTTCGGCTCGATGGATGATATCCTGTATCTTTCGATACCTTCCACTTCATTCAGCTTTTTCAGAAGATCGAGGAACGGTTCTCCTGTGGTCTTGCCGAAGTCTCCGGTGTTCACTCCTGTCAGGACTATCTCCTTTATGCCGGTCGCGGCAATCTTTCCGGCCTGCGAGACAATGTCGGCTATCGGAATGTTCCTGCTTTCACCCCTGGCGTACGGTACGGTGCAGTAGGCGCATTTATAGTCGCATCCGTCCTGGACCTTCAGAAAAGAGCGTGTCCTCTCACCGGAAGAGTATGCCGGGAAGACAGTGCCGTCGTTCCCCGTTTCAAGGTATGGCATTTCACCGGTCACTGCCGGCTGTGGTTCCTGTGTCTTCCCGTTGTTGCGGACATATTCCGTGACTGTCCTGACGACAGAGCCTTTTTCCTTGGCCCCGAAGACGAACCTCACCCCTTCTATCTTCTCGATTTCGCTGCGCCTGAGCTGGGCGGAGCAGCCGGTCACTACTATGTCCGCTTCCGGGCATAGCCGGTGCATCCTGCGGATGATGTTCCTGCATTTCTTGTCTGAATGCTCCGTCACGCTGCATGTATTCACAAGGCAGATGTCGGCTTTCCCTGTCGGGGGGACCGCTTCAAATCCGGCCTGTATGAATCCTCTTTCGTATGTGGATGTCTCGGCGTAGTTGAGTTTGCAGCCGAGGGTTATGAATGATATCTTTGGCATTTGTGTCGTATGTTGTTTCCGGAGGATTTCCGCTTATAGAGACAAAGGTTTTTCTTCTGTATCAGGCTCTTCGTCTGGCTCGGAATGACCGTGTGTCCCGGGATGGCGGTGACGGATGGTGACGCGGGACCAGGCTGCGGTGCCGTTGACGGGAGGGTTGCGCTTGGATACCCTTACAGAGAAATCATCCAGCCAGGGGAATTCATTGCCGACAGCGGAGATGATTCTGCCGGCCACATGTTCAAGCAGGTTGGATGGAGTATCCATCTGTCCGGCTATGATATCGTATATCCTGCCGTAATCAAGCGTATCTTCCAGTGAATCCGTTTCCGCAGCTTTGCCGAGGTCGAGTCTGGCTTTGAAGTCTACAGTGAAAAGGTTGCCTTCCCTGCGCTCGTGTTCGAGGCAGCCGTGGTGGCTGTGGAATTCCATTCCTTCCAGTTCTATCGTTCCGTTCCGTTTCATCGCAGTGATTTTTTAATCCGCAAATCCTATGCTCCGCTCAGGATGACAGCAAGGGAGAGGGGTATGGGTCAGGCGAGCAGGCAGAAGACGCACGGTCTTTTCCCTATCACAGGCCTTTCCGATTTCCATTCTTCCACTGTCCTTGTCATTATGAAGGCATCCGGCATAGTGACATTTGCCGCTACACATATTCTTGTGCTGCCTTTGCAGATAGACAATATGTCCGAGAACATGGAGTCGTTCCTGTATGGCGTCTCGATGAAAATCTGTGTCTGCCTGTGCGATGCGGACAGCCGTTCTATGCTTCTGAGCCTTTCCCTACGTTCATCTGTCTTGGCCGGCAGGTAGCCGCAGAACGCGAATGACTGTCCGTTGAGACCTGATGCCATCAGCGCGAGCATAAGGGATGATGGCCCGACGAAAGGTACCACCACGATTCCATGCCTGTGGGCGAGTGCAACCAGGTCTGCCCCCGGGTCGGCAACGGCAGGCAGTCCTGCTTCCGACACAAGTCCCACATCATTGCCGTCATTGAACAGCTGCAGATAGCTTTCCACTTCCTTCTGCCCTGTGTGCTCGTTGAGCTCATGAATTTCAAGCTCCGCGATGTGCCCTTTGAGGCCTGCCCTGGACAGATAGCGCCTTGCGGTCCTGGCTTCCTCGACAACGAATGTCCTGATTCCGCGTATTTTTTCCAGAACTGGCCCCGGAATCACTTCCGCTGGGTCATTCTCCCCGAGAGGAGATGGGATGAGATATAGTTTTCCGTATTCCATTTCTGTCAAATCAATCTTTCTGTTTTTTCCTTTTCCTGTCGGCCGGCTCTATCTTGATATAGTTCTTTTCCTCGTTGATGGCTTCCCTTACCTCCTGGAGCTCGGCTTCCTCTCTCTGCTTCTTTTTCATGAAAATTCTTTTCACGAACTGTCCGAAATGGTTGAACTCCTGCTGGTAGGCGATACCTATCCCGTTTCTCTGCGAATTGTCGAGGTAGTTGGTGTATTGGTCTGCCGAATGCGAGAACAGGTTGAGCCTGAATGCGCCCGGCCTGTCCAGCTTGATCTCTATGTCGAGGTCTCCGACCACATCGCTGTTCCTGTTGCCGGATGTCGATTCCTTGTTGCCAATGTTCCCGTTGACTATCACCCTGTTGTTGAACAGCTGGGTGGATACCGCCACATCGAATATGTCGTTCCCCTGGTCGCTCTGCTGGTAGTTGAACCCGAGGTCAAGCGGAATGTCCAGCTTCTGGAATATGTTGTTGAGCTGGTTTGTCATGATATCTGTGACATTTGAGAACAGCATGGATGAGTTGTTCACTATCCCTGACTGTTCATCCGGCAGGAAACTGTTGGATATCAGCAGTGAAAGGAATTGTTTCTGGACCTTGTCCTCTGAACTCAGCGCACTTTCCACCCTGGCTTTGACGGTCGGGTTGATGTCGGGGATGTCGATGGAGAATGCAAGGCGCGGATTGCTTATCTTGTCTGTGATCTGTATCCCGCAGTTCACTGTGCGCCTGTTGTCTACCGATGATTCATCGGCTATGAGCGTCGACAGGGATGCTTTCGTGCTGTATGTCGCCCCTATGTTCAGGTTGCTGTCCATAATGTCCCCGTTGAACCGGATGGTACTGCCTTCGTTGATCGTGAAGTCCCTTGCGGCTATGCCGAGGGCTACGAAATGGTAATTGCCGCTGCTTATGGTGTAGTCCCCGAGTATGTTGAATGTCTTTTCGTTCGGCACCACCTCGAGTTCGAGTGTCCCTGTCCCGCGTCCGCGGAGTATGTTCCCGTTGGCCTTGTCGATCTCGACGAAAGCCTCGACTTCCGGGGTGGTGGATACATTAAGCCGGAGCGTGAAACTGTTGGACATCTGTCTCTGCTCCTTTATCCTGCTGACCATCTGCTCGTAAGGGTCGATATCCTCCTCTGTTTCCGGTTCCTTGAAGCTCAGGAGATTGGCTGAGCCGGCATTGAGCGAGGATGATATCGGAATATGCAGCTCTCCGCTGCCTGCAGTGGTGGCATCCGCAGTCAGGCTGATGGCATTCACAGGACCTTTGACAGACACCTTGCCTGAAGCGAAAAGATGTCCGTAGAAAAGGCTGCTTTCATCCTCCAGGAGGTTGATGGCCTCTATCCTGCTGACATTTATTCCGATGTCGAAGCTTAAGTCCCTGAAATGGTCATAGCCTATCTTGCCGGAGACTGTCCCCGGATTCCCGTATCTGTCGGTGATGGCTATTTCATCGAGCCAGATGCCGTTCTCATCTATCCTGAACGGACCGTTGGCAGTGTATTCCACATTGGTATATGCTATTGTCAGAGCGGCATCCTGCAGTCTCGCATCCCTGCTGGTGACGGTGAGGCTGTTGAGCGGCCCCTTTGCGGAGAAACGCCCGGACACTGTCCCCCCGATGCCGGAAAGGATGTCCGCAAGGAACGGTGCGGCATATCCGAGTTCGAGCATGTCCAGTTCTGCATCCAAGTCTATTGTCTTGCCTGATGGAGAGTAGCTTCCCTTGATGAAGAAGCTCTGTTTGCCATCTATGCTGTTCCCGGCGCTGATGTCGAACCTTTTGTGCCTGCTGTCCCAGCCGCTCCTGACGGAAATGTCGCCGGCATTTTCCCCTCCGATGGAAGTCGAGTAGCTCACCATATCGAGCAGGATGCCCCTGTCCTCGCCCGGAGAAGTGATCTTGGCCTGGCCGGAGACGGCTCCCTGAAGGGCGAAATGCTCTCCTATGAGAGGATTGGCCACGGATATGTCGAAATGGTCGAGGTTGATGTCCAGGGTGTCCCTCCTTTCCCCTGACAGCCCTCCGGATGCGAGAATGCTCTGTTCACCGCTGTGCAGTTCAATGTTCCTTACGGTTATGTCCTTGCCATCAATGAACACTTCCGATGGATATATGTTCCATTCCCTTGAATTGAGGTAGACGCTGGATGGGAGCAGGCGCAGGTCGAATGTGGTCCTTCCGCTGTCAGAGCGTTCCAGGTCTCCTGTGACCACCAGTTCGCCTCTGTTCCCGTAGATGTCCTGGTTGTTGTAGGAGAACTCCAGCCCCACGTGGTTGTCATCGGCGAGCATTTTGATGCTGTTGTTTTTCATCATGACAGTGGCCGCATATATGCTTTCGCTTTTCAGTTCTCCGGACAGGATATTCCCGGCGTTATTGATGCTGAAATCCATATCCTTGATGTACTGCTCGTTGAGAGCTATCCTTCCTGACTGTACCCTGCCGCTGAAGAACCCGCTGGTGTCCACTGTCGCCTTGATGCTGGTATTGTCCGCTATGTAGACACCCGGGGCGAGGAACGCAAGAAGGTCCATTGTGTTGAAAGTCCTGAACGAGAGTTCATAGCTTTCTCCGCCGCCGGTTGCCTGCAGATCTTTGAAAAGGGCCGGGATCTCCCGTTTCAGAGTGACTCCGGCCAGGTCTTTGGCAAAGGATGTCACAGGAGCCGAACCGATGTATGACCCTTCTGCAAAACCGGATGACAGGCGGACCCTGTACCTGTCGTTGCCTGTGAATGAAGATATGCGGATGTCCCCTATGTCATATTGTCCGTGAGCATTCTCGAGATGTATGTCAGCCACATCCACATTTCCGAGCATGTCGCCCCTTGATGTCCTTGTGAAGTTCGCGCTGGTCTGCAGGCTTATCCTCGACTTGCCTCTCCTGTCGATGTTCAGGGCATACAGGTCGGCGTATCCGATGTTGGCATAGAACCTGTACAGGGCGTTGCTTGTCTTTCCGGAAAAACTGAAGATGCCCTGGAACATGAAGTTGAGGTTTGGGTCGTTACAGATAACCTTTCCGTTGAACTGCCTGCCGGAAAGTGTCCCCGTGGCGGCTATCCCGCTGTAGTCGTATCCGTTCAGGTTGAGCCGGTGTACCTTCAGCGAATCTATCGTGAGCGATGAGTCCTCCTTGCCGATTGTGGCGTTCAGCCCGGCCTCTATGGTGCATTCATGCACCGGCATCCTGTCAAGGATCCTGTTGAGTGCGAGATTGGTTGTCAGGAGTGTACCTGATATGGATTTTTCCTTCCCCCTTGTACCGAGCCCGCCGATGCCGAGTTCTGCCCTGATCCTGCCGATGCCGGAAGTTATGATGCCTCTTATGTCCATATCATCGATCCGTCCCCTGATTTTCCCCGACAGACTGAACCTTTCACCTGCGGCGTATCCTTCCAGACCTGGGACAGTCGTGCCTGTCCATCTGTGCATCAGCCAGTTGAGCGATTCTGTGGAGAACCTGATACCATCCAGATCGACTGAAGCTGCCATCCTGCCTATGTCAGGCAGCCCTGAAAGCCGCCCTGAAAGCCGTCCGGAGATGCCCCCATCTTCGGTCGTCAGCTGCAAGTCCTTTATCTCGAAGTCGGATACGGTACCTTGCACTTCACCGCTGATGTCCATTGCGGCATCGTTGCCTGACAGTCCCGGCGCGAAATATCCGACAGTCTTCATTCCGACCCTGGATGGACGGATGATGCCCTCCATCCGGACCTTGTCTATGAAGTCCGCGAAATCCTTGTCGCTTTCGTACAGCATACAGAAATAAGGGATGTCTATCCGGCTCCAGGAGTCAGCCAGTTTCAGTTCTTCTATCAGTGCGACCCCCTGCCCTGTCCTTGTCCTTCCGGAAAGAGAACTGACGGAATATCCGCTCTTTTCCCTGAAAGACATCTGCTCAAGTTCTCCGGACATTATCTTGCCCCTGAGTCTCAGATGATGGCCTTTCACATCTATCCCCCTGACATCGAGGTCGTTCCAGTCGATGCCGTCCGGGGAGGATGCAAAATGCCTTGATGTGCCGTTTCTCATAGTGAAACGGATGTTCTCCACCTCCACATCCTTGATATGGAATATCTCCCTGTCTTCCACTTGCTTTTTCTGTCGCACTGCGGGAATCCTGAACATCCTCGTCAGGTTGGTCTTGAAATTCCCATCTTCGAGGACAAGGTTCATCCTTGCGTTCTGCACGAAAGCATTCCCGATGCTGATGCTCTGCCCTGTGAGCCCTTTCAGTGTGAATCTGGCGGAGATATATTCCGAGACGAAAAGCGTGTCTGCGGGCTCTTCTCCCGATATGGTGCACGGGGCAGGGTCTATTACTGTAAGCCCTCTGATTATAAGGGTATTGAACGGTTTGAAATGGATCTTGTCAAATGAAATTTCCGCATCTATGGCGGTGCCTTCGAGGGCATCGGCCACCTTCCCGACGACAAATGTCTGCACTGCAGTCGTCTGGAGCAGCAGCAGGATGGTTGCCAGCAGCAGGACGACAGCCAGGAATGAGAACCAGAGTATTTTCAAAAACTTTCTGATACCGGCGGCTTTTTATAATGACGCAAACTGCAAAAATAATAAAATTATCCGACAAAAAGTCGTATTTTTGCGGCTATGGAAGATATAATATTAGGAATAGAATCATCCTGCGATGACACTTCTGCAGCAGTCATCAGGGATGGATATCTGCTGTCCAATGTGCTGGCGAGCCAGGATGTGCACAAGGCGTACGGAGGGGTTATACCGGAGCTTGCATCAAGGGCGCATCAGCTTAACATAGTGCCGGTTGTCAGCCAGGCCATCG
The DNA here is from genome assembly GCA_944325435.1 of uncultured Bacteroidales bacterium. GTDB lineage: Bacteria > Bacteroidota > Bacteroidia > Bacteroidales > UBA932 > Cryptobacteroides. The sequence goes on from CALVAC010000005.1 coordinate 92,072, forward strand.
ACAGGGCCGGAATCAGTCCGTCCGATATAACGGCGATCGCCTTTACAAGGGGGCCCGGTCTGCTTGGCTCCCTGCTTGTCGGAACATCTTTCGCAAAAGGGCTTGCGGTCGCTCTGGACAGGCCCCTGATTGAGGTGAACCACCTTCAGGGGCATATCCTTGCCAATTTCATCAAACAGTATGACAGCGAGAACAGGCAACCTGCCTTTCCGTATCTGTGTCTGCTGGTATCCGGCGGCAATTCCCAGATAGTGAGGGTGGACAGTCCTCTGGAGTTCGAGATTCTCGGACAGACCATAGATGATGCCGTCGGTGAGGCGTTCGACAAGTGCTCCAAGATGATGGGGCTGGGGTATCCTGGCGGGCCGGTGGTGGACAGGCTGGCAAAGCAGGGTGATCCGGACAGGTTCCATTTCGCAAAACCCCACGTCCCGGGGCTGGACTACAGCTTCAGCGGGGTCAAGACATCGCTGCTGTATTTCGTCAGGGATCAGATGGCAGCAGATCCTGACTTTATGGACAAGAACAAAGAGGACATTTGTGCCGGGTTCCAGAGAACTCTGATAGAGATTCTTATGGACAAACTGGTGAAGGCTGCGAAGCAGACCGGCATCCGCGAGGTGACTATGGGCGGCGGAGTGTCTGCCAACAGCGGCCTGCGAAATGCTCTCACAGCGGAGGGAAAGAAAAGGGGATGGAATGTATATCTGCCTGAATTCAAGTTTACTACAGACAATGCGGCGATGATTGCCATTGCAGGATATTTCCATTACCTGCGTGGTGAGAGGACTCCTCTTTCGGTGGCTCCGGCATCCCGGGCCGCCGAACTGTGACCTTCCCGTGCCGTTCCGGGCGGTTTGTGCCCTCCGGAGCTTCTTCACGGCCCTCCGACGCAGCGGAGAATCTGTAACAAGACTGACTGACAATGAAAGAAATCGAAATATCAAAACCCATAGGCAAGGAGCTTTCCAATGAGGAAATGATTTCCGCCGCAGCCAGGGCTCTCGGGGTTTCTCCGAAGAATGTGTCTTGCTGCAGGCTGGTGCGCCGTTCAGTGGATGCCCGTAACGATATAGTTTACCGTTACAGGATCGAGGCCTATGCATCGGGGGAGGAATGCCCGGAATACAGGCTTGGAGAATACCGGGATGTGTCATCTGCAGAACCTGTGGCTGTCATAGGTGCAGGGCCTGCGGGAATGTTCGCCGCCCTGAAACTTCTGATGTGCGGACTGAAACCCGTGATTATGGAGAGGGGCAGGGATGTCCACGCCCGCAAGGTGGACATGGCAGCACTTTCCGTATCCGGTGTAGTCAATCCTGATTCCAACTACTGTTTCGGAGAAGGGGGTGCCGGGGCTTTCTCGGATGGGAAACTCTATACCCGTTCTTCCAAGAGGGGGGATATCCGTGAAGTCCTCCACCAGCTGGTGCATTTCGGGGCGTATCCGTCAATTCTCGTGGATGCCCATCCCCATATCGGCAGCGACAGGCTTCCGTCGGTAGTCGAGAATATCCGGAAATGCATAGTGGAGCACGGAGGCGAATATCTTTTCGGGACCAGAGTTACCGATCTCGTGAAAAACGGAGACGGCAGTATCTCTGTCCATGCCGTACGGACCGGTAGCGCAGAGGGGACCGTAGAGATCCTTCGCGTCAGGAAAGCGATACTTGCCACAGGGCATTCCGCAAGGGACATTTATGAACTTTTCGACAGAAAGGGATGGGCTCTTGAGGCGAAAGGCTTTGCGCTTGGTGTCAGGGTGGAACATCCACAGTCTCTCATAAACAGGATACAGTATCACGGAAAATACCAGCCGTTCATGCCGACGGCGGAATATTCGTTCGTGACCCAGGTAGAGGGCAGGGGAGTGTTCTCCTTTTGTATGTGTCCCGGAGGAATACTCGTCCCGTCCGCCACTTCTGAAGGTGAAGTGGTGCTGAACGGGATGTCCAACTCCGCGCGTAATTCCAAATGGGCGAATGCGGGAGTAGTGGTGAGCGTTGAGCCTGGAGACATACCCCGGTACGGCCGGTCAGGTCCGCTGTCGCTTATGTGTTTCCAGAGGGATGTGGAGCAGTCGATGTTCCGGTTTTCCGGTTCATTGAAAGCTCCGGCCCAGAGGATGATGGATTTCTGCCGCAGGGTCGTGTCGAGGGATCTCCCTGCCACATCCTATCGCCCCGGAGCCGTGTCTGCCCCTCTGCATGAACTGTTGCCGGAGCATGTCTCCTTGAGACTGAAATATGCCTTCCCTGAGATAGGTAACAGGAAAATGAAAGGATATTACACCAATGATGCCCTTCTGCTCGGAGTGGAGTCAAGGACATCATCTCCGGTGCGCATCCCGCGTGATCCTGACACTTTGGAATATGTAAGCCTTCCAGGGCTTTATCCGTGCGGGGAGGGTGCCGGCTATGCCGGCGGCATTGTGTCCTCTGCGCTTGACGGCATCAACTGTGCTTCACGTCTGGCGGCATCCATTTCCGCATGATGCAGCAGCGGCCGCCCCTTCCTGCTGCCTTCCTGCAAAACATCCTTGAATTCACTTGATAGAACTCATTCAATATGGTAAGGAACATTTTTACAATATCGTTTTCCTGTGTCTTGTCACTCGTATCCGTCCTGTGCCCCGGCAAGGGTCTTGATAGCAGCTGGCCGGCTGACTGTATGCTGCAGGACAGTACTTTAAGGATAGACTATATATTTTCCGGGACAGACAGCTCTGCTGTGATTGCAATGGATGGGATGTCCTGTTCTCCGGGCTGGTATGGCCGCAGGGTGAATTTGGACAAGCTGCCGGTGCGTGGCAACGGGCAGATTACAATGAAGGATGCCGGGACCGGCAAGGTCCTGTACCGCAATTCATTTTCGACGCTTTTCCAGGAATGGCAGACTACGGAAGAGGCTACAAGGGTTTGCCGTGCCTTTGAGAATGTGTACCTGTTGCCAATGCCATCCCGTCCGGCAGAAATAACGGTGGAGCTGTTTGATGTGAAAGGACGGAGGACGGCATCTCTGACACACGGCATTGACCCTTCAGATATCCTTATCCGGTGTTCCTCTCCGTTTATGTCCTGTCCGGATGCGCTTCCGGCAGATGTCGCGGATGCTCCTGAATCCCGCGTCCCGCAACACCGGTACATCCATAGAGGCGGTTCTCCGGAAGAATGCATTGATGTGGCCATCGTTGCCGAGGGATATACTGCAGATGAGGCGGAGATTTTCTATGCCGATGCACAGGCTGCCGCAGATGAAATCCTTTCGTATGAACCGTTCTGCAGATACAGGGACAGGTTCAATATAGTCTCTGTGGCTCTGCCTTCAGCAGACAGCGGAGTGAGCGTCCCTCTCGAAGGGGAGTGGAAGGAAACTCCTCTCCACTCGAATTTCAGTACATTCTATATGGACAGGTATCTCACTACCCTTCACCTGAAGGACCTGCACGATGCCTTGGCCGGAATCCCTTATGAACATATAGTCATACTGGCCAATACGGATGTGTACGGAGGAGGGGGGATATATAATTCCTATACATTGACGACGGCGCATCACAGCGAGTTCCGGCCGGTCGTGGTCCATGAGTTCGGCCACAGTTTCGGTGCCCTGGCTGATGAGTATTATTACGATGATATGTATGTGGAATACTATTATCCGGATGTGGAGCCGTGGGAGCAGAACATCACGACCCTGTATGATTTCGGCAGCAAATGGGAGAATCTTCTGGATGCCGGGACTCCAGTACCGACTCCGGCCACTCGGGAGAATATGGACAGGGTCGGTGTCTATGAGGGTGCAGGCTACCAGTCCAAGGGTGTCTACCGCGGCTATCAGCAGTGCCGTATGCTCGACAACAGTTCGGAGTCATTCTGCCCTGTATGCCGCCAGGCCATAGAACGGATGATTCTTTTTAACATTGCCGGGAATTGAGTAAATTCGCGCCCAGTTAAGAAAATCGTAAATGACCGTTGAAAGAAGCAGGGCGGAATGGATTCGCCGTTATCTGAGTTTTGTAGTAATACTGTTTGTAATAGCTTTAGGGACATCGCTTTCCATAAGGGCCAATCTCGGCTCCTCTCCGATATCGGCACCACCTTATATCCTGTCTCTCATACCCGGGATGGGATTGACTATGGGACAGCTTACTATATGTATGCATGTCTTTTTCATAGCGGTGCAGATTATCCTGCTGCGCAAGGATTTCGAGAGGCGGCAGTACCTTCAGATTGCGGTGTCGTTCCTTTTCGGATTATATACGGATTTCACGATGTGGCTGACAGGATTCCTGCAGATCCCGTATTCCCTTAACCCTTTGGCAGGATATCCTCTCAGGTTTATCGAGCTTCTGGCAGGAGGGGCAATTCTTGCCTTCGGTATAGCCTGCGAGGTGAGATGCGATTCTCTGATGCTTGCAGGAGAAGGGTTTCCGCTGGCCATATCGAAATTTCTCAAAAAGGATTTCAGCAAGGTGAAGATATGTACGGACTCGTTCCTTGTATCTGTCGGTGTGGTGTTCATGTTCATCTTTTTCGGAAGATGGGACTGGAAGATGATAGGTGTCGGCACGCTGGTGTCAATGGTATATGTCGGATATATGGTGAGGGTGTTCTCCCCTCATATAGGTTGGCTTGACAGGATATTCATCCCCGCAGGTGGACAGTGCAGTCCAGGGCAGGCTGCCGGTACCGACAGTTGGGGAGACTGGTGTGTGGTGACTGTGGCCCGGATGTACGGCAGCGGAGGAAATGCCGTCGGAGAAGAGGTGGCCCGTATGCTCGGATGCCCTTTCTACAGCAGGCAGATCATAGACAGGACAGCGGAACAGATGGGGTATTCTCCTGAGTTTGTGGCTGAGAATGAGCAGAATGTCTCTACGGCAAGACTCTGGGAGATGATTCTGGCTGACAGCAGCATACCGATGTCGATGAATCCTTCAAAAGATGATGCGATCTATGTCAGCGAGAGCCGTACCATAAGGGAGCTGGCGCATCAGGGACCCTGTGTGATAGTGGGTCGTCTGGGCAACTGGGTACTCAGGGACAACCCCCGTCTGCTGAGGGTCTTTGTGTGGTCGGACAAGGAGTTCGCTGTCAGGCAGGTCATGGAAAAGCTTCACATCGGTGCTGCAGATGCCTCCGCGAAAATCGACAGGGTGAATACCGGCCGTGCCAACCATTGCTGGCATTATACCGGACATCAGTGGACTGATGTCAGCGGTTACGACCTTGTGCTCAATACAGGTGTTCTCGGCATAGATGGTGCAGCGGATGCCATCATCTCCGCCGTTGAATCCTTAAGGAAGGCCCCAGGTTTGTCCAGAGCCAGGTGTGATGAAAAAAGGGTAAGCTGAATACATCGCACCGCTACAACCGCCTACCCTTGCTACCTTCCGGTCCTGGGGGATTCAGCAGGAGCTGGTCGTGTATGACTTACCCGTTGCAAAGGTATATCAAATTTTCTTTCCTGCAAAATATATCTGCTGTTTCCTTGACACTGCGTCCTGGAATGGGGCTCATTTCCCGAGACTGTCGAAGATAAGAGGCAGGATGTCATCCACCCTGGAGAATTTCCAGATCTTTTCCGCTCCCACGAGGATGATGGCGATGGGATGGCCTCCTCTGGACTGGTATTCTGCCATTACCTGTCGGCAGGCTCCGCACGGGGTGGCAGGCTCCCTGCAGAGCGCCCCTCCGGAGGAAGCGGCTATCGCGATTGTATCCATAGGGATGTCAGGATATCTGGCCGCCGCATAGAACATCGCTGTCCGTTCCGCGCACAGGCCTGACGGATATGCGATGTTTTCCTGGTTCGATCCGGTGACCACGGTCCCGTCATCCAGCCTTATCGCTGCACCGACATTGAATCCGGAATATGGAGCATACGAATTTCCTGTGGCTTCCACGGCTTCATGAGCCAGTTCCCGGTCTTCAGCCGACAGTTCATCCAGACTGCCGTATTCTGTGTAGCTTATGTTTATTTCCTTCCTGTCCATTGCATTTTTGTTTAATGTCATTGTATCATGAAGGCCTCATTTGTCCCACGGTCCGTCCGCACCCGTTGCTATGGTTGCGGAACTTGACTATATTTGCAGCCGCGACTGTTTTGTGGCGAAGCCAAATATACGAAAAATAAATTGAAACCCTGCAAGTATCGGGACACGGACTGAATGGTGCCGGTACACCTGAATGCAGGATAAGGGGACATCCGGAATGGAGAATAATGATATGTCTGGTATGGAAAACAAGGATATAAGGGTATGCGTGGGATTGAGCGGTGGAGTGGATTCGAGCGTGGCCGCCCTGCTTCTCAAGCGGCAGGGCTATGATGTGTTTGCCCTGTTCATGCAGAACTGGAACGATGCTTCGACCACCCTGCACGGAGACTGCGAATGGGAGGAGGACAGGTTTGTCGCCGAGATGGTGGCAAGGAAGATCGGAATACCGTTCTATTTCGTCGACCTGAGCAAGGAGTACCGCAAGAGGGTTGTCGACTATATGTTCGAGGAATATTCCAGAGGCCGTACCCCTAATCCGGATGTGCTGTGCAACAGGGAGATAAAGTTCGATGCGTTTCTGAAATGCGCGTTGAAGCTCGGTGCGGATATGGTCGCGACAGGACACTATTGCAGGAAGGAACTGTGTGTGGACAGAAGCGGGCAGCCTGTACAGGATGCGGCCGGCCGGCCGGTCTACAGGCTCCTGGCAGGATCCGATCCCGACAAGGACCAGAGCTATTTCCTCTGCCAGCTCAACCAGGAGCAGCTGTCCAGAGCGCTTTTCCCGATAGGGGACATCGTCAAGCCGGAGGTCAGACGGCTTGCCCGGGAGGCTGACCTTCCCTCGGCCGACAAGAAGGATTCCCAGGGTATATGCTTTATAGGCAAGGTGGATCTGCCGACTTTCCTCCAGCAGGTGCTCCGGCCGGCAGAGGGAGATGTGGTCGAGGTCTATGATGCCTATTATGCTGTTAACGGGCATTACCGTTTCTGTCAGGATGTCCTGCGCTCCCTGTATAGGGTTGACTGTGATGAAGCGTCCGGTGCAGGCGGTGCGGAAGTCCGGCCAGCCGGTGATGATCCGGTCTGTGCAAAGACGGTGCACTATGATCAGGACAGGATAGCGGCCTTGCCGGATGAGCAGCTGGTCCGGCTTTCTGAGCCGGTAAGGTATGACATAGCGTTCGAGACCGAGACCTACCGGAGCGGGAAGAGGCATATAAAGAAGACGAGATACAGGGAAAACCCTTTCGGAAAAATAGTCGGCAGGCACGATGGGGCGCAGTTCTACACTGTCGGACAGCGTAAGGGGCTTAATATCGGCGGACACAGGGAACCGCTATTTGTGATAGATACGGATGTGGAGAAGAATATCATTTATGTCGGGGAAGGCGGGTCCCACAAGGGACTGTACCGAAGCTGCCTCAGGATAATGCCCGAGGATATACACTGGATACACGGGGACCTGGAGATGAGTCTTGGGGAGATCCGCCGTTACCGTGTGAGAATCCGCTACCGTCAACCGTTGCAGGATGCCTTTCTTGTCAGGCGGGCATCCGGAATGTTCATCCTTTTCGACAGGCCTCAGCGGGGAATCACTTCAGGGCAGTTCGCCGTATGGTATGACGGGGATGAACTGTGCGGTTCAGGCCCTATAGCCTAGGCCGCCGGAAATATATTTTACTGAATTCTATACCAGATTTACGGTTTGTCGTCCGGTATGGCCTTGCTGTTTTCCTGCTTTTTATAATTTTGTCCCCGAAATTGAATGAGTCGGATATGATGGTCAAGAAAAGTTTGATGGGCCTGGCCTGTCTGGCAGGTCTGGCGATGCCGTGCGGACTTGGAGCGTATTGTGCAGCTCCTGAAAAAGAAGAGGCCGCAGCTGTCCATTCTCCTGAACCGGAAGATGAGGCAGCCTTCACAATAGATGAAAAGAAACCGATAGATGAGGCTGTGGTGACCGGAACGAGGAATGCCACTGGCATAAGGCATCTCCCGTTTACAGTCACTGTGATCGACCGTCAGCAGATAGAGCAGGCCCACGAGGTGTCACTGCTGCCTGTATTGTCGGAGCAGGTGCCCGGTCTGTTCGTCACACAGAGGGCGATGATGGGATACGGGGTCTCGGAAGGCTCGGCAGGTGGCATATCGATGCGCGGGCTGGGTGGAGGCTCCGGGAGGATGATGGTCCTGATTGACGGCCATCCCCAGTATATGGGACTTATGGGGCATCCGATATCCGATGCATACCAGTCGTTCCTGGCGGACCGGGTGGAGGTGCTCAGGGGGCCGGCATCGATGCTCTATGGATCCAATGCTATGGGAGGGGTCATCAATATTGTCACCAGAAGAATGTCGGAAGACGGGATGAAGACGAATGCACATATAGGGTACGGCTCCTATAACACTCTGGAGACGGAAGTGACGAATATGGCCCATAAGAAGGGATTCTCAAGCGTGGTGAGCGTTTCGTACAACCGTACTGACGGTCACAGGCCGGATATGGATTTCGGGCAGTACGGCGGATATGCCCGGCTCGGCTATGAATTTTCTGATGCCTGGGATATTTCGGCGGATGTGAACGTGACGCATTTCAACGCATCCAACCCAGGGACAGTCAGCAGTCCCATACTTGATGCGGACCAGAGTGTTACAAGAGGGATGACATCTGCCAGACTGTCCAACGACTATGGAAAGACATCCGGAGCGGTCAGTTTCTTCTATAACTGGGGAGACCATCATATCAATGATGGATATGAGCCGGCCAAAGGGGAAAGTCCACTTGACTATCGCTATCGTTCGGTGGACAATATGATGGGGATATCCTTGTATCAGAGCGTGCAGATGTTCAAGGGCAACAGGTTTACCGCAGGTGTCGACTGGTACCGTTTCGGAGGAAATGCGTGGAATGATGTGGCTGACCCTGCAACCGGTGCGCTGACAGGAGAGACAAGGCCTATTCAGGGGCTGGAGAACGGAGGGAATATTATCCAGCATGAGATTGCAGGTTATGTTGATTTCCGTCAGAATTTCGGCCGGTGGCTGACTCTGGATGCAGGACTGCGTGTGGACCACCATTCCCGTGTGGGTACCGAGTGGGTGCCGCAGGCGGGGCTCTCGTTCCACCTGCCTCATTCAATGGAAATCAAGCTCTCTGCAGCAAAAGGCTTCCGTTATCCGACTGTCAGGGAAATGTATATGTTCCCGCCAAGGAACGCTGACCTGAAGGCCGAAAGGATATGGAACTATGAACTGGTGTTTTCCCAGACACTGCTTGACGGTGCCCTGGAATATGGGGTGAATGTATTCTATATAGATGCGGACAATATCATAATGACGACAAGGGTGGATGGCAGGCCGCTCAATGTCAATTCCGGTCAGCTTGACAATGCTGGAGTCGAACTGCAGGCTGCATACAGGATTTCGGACAGCTGGTCTGCGGATGCCAATTACAGCTATCTCAATATGAAGAATCCTGTCATTGCGGCTCCCGAGCACAAGGCGTACATCGGCGCATCTTTCACTGAAGGCCGCTGGCGCATTTCCACTGGCCTGCAGTATATCCACGGACTGTACACTGCCGTGTCCCCTGATCCCGTGCAGAAAGAGAACTTCCTGCTCTGGAATCTGCGGGCGAGCGTCCGCCTGACAGGATGGCTGAGCTTCTTTGCCAAGGGAGACAACCTCCTTGCCCAGCAATATGAGATAAACGCCGGTTTCCCGATGCCGGGTGCGACATTCATCGGAGGGTTCGACATTTCGCTGTAGCCTATGCAGTGTGGAGACAGATATCGGTTCTGCCGATAGCACCTATCGGAAATTTCCTTTCCAGCCGCTTTGCCGTTACCGGAGGAGCGGCTATTTTTGCACCCGTTTTAAAAGTCAGGGTATTATGGATATGCAAATGGTAATCTGGGTGGCCGTTCTGGCCGCAGTGGCAGTAGTTATGCTTTTCAGGACTTTCAGCAAGGCCGGCGAGAAAGTGGCAGGCAATGACCATATCTTCGATGAGGAGACCGGACAGAGGGTGAACAACTGGAAATATATCACTGAAGATGATGGGGAATAGTCTCTCTGCCGGACAGCAAGGAGGCGGGTCTCATGCCACAGTGAAGGAGGCCTGCGTCTTTCTTTCGGAATATGCTTCCGCCCTGCTCGGCTGCGGGGCGACCTGTATCCGGATAGAGAAGAACGTGCACCGGATGGCGGAGACTGTAGGAGTTGACTATTCGATGACCATTATGCCCGCGACAGTGCAGATGACTGTCTGGGACAAGGACAGGAAGCATTCTTACAGCAACATACAGAAGATCCGCAAGTCAGGCACAAGTTTCAACATCAATACGCAGCTTAGCCGGCTGAGCTGGGAACTGCACGATGGGAAGGTCACCTTCAGCGAAGCCGTGTGCAAAATGGATAGGATACTGCAGACCCGTCCTGAGAACAGATGGCTGGTCCTTGCTCTGGCATCTGTGGCGAACGCTTCTTTCTGCAGGCTGTTCGGAGGTGATTTCATCTCGATGGGGATAGTCTTCATCGCGACTTTGGTAGGATTCAGGATAAGGCAGATGATGCTTGAGGACAAGATAGACATAAGGCTCGCGTTCGTGTGTGCATCGTTCGTATCTTCCGTAATCGCTTCGGCAGGATATGTCTTCGGCTGGGGGACGACACCGGAGATAGCCCTCGGTACAAGTGTCCTGTATCTGGTTCCGGGAGTGCCTTATCTCAATTCAATGAGTGACCTCCTGGATGGACATTACATAAGTTTTCTGAGCAGGTTCCTGGATGCGACGGTCCTGACGGTATGTCTGTCTGCCGGATTGTGCGGAGGATTTCTGGTGATGAACCTCAGGTGGTTCTGATTCCGTACCGATATGGTGCAGGGATGGATTTCATCCTGTCGCCATTCGGGGGTTCAAAATGCGTTTATCACGAGAAGCCGGACTGGCTTCATTAGATTTAAGGTATTATGGATATTTTTTTCGGGGCTTTGCAGGACGCTTTCTTTGCCGCCATCGCATCTGTGGGATTCGCGAGTATAAGCAATCCTCCGCACAGGATATATCCCGTCTGCGCCGGGATTGCCGCAGCGGGACATTCTCTCAGGTATGTGCTTATGAATGCCTTGGGGATGCATCTTGTCCTTGCGAGCCTGTGTGCAGCGACGGTCATCGGTCTTCTTGCAGTGTTCCTGGCTCCACGGACAAAGGCTCCGGCCGAGGCTGTCTCCTTTCCTGCGCTTCTTCCGATGATTCCGGGAATGTATGCCTACAGGACTTTCCAGAATCTCATACTTTGTCTTACCGGAGGTGAGGCGGAGTTCCATCATTATTTCTATCTTTGCGGTTCAAACGGGCTTACCTGTCTGGCGGTGCTGCTGATGATGGCTATCGGAGTGACTATACCGATATTCATTTTCAAGCGGATTTCATTCAGGGCGACCCGGCAGATCTGACTGTATGGAACTGAGACAGCTGAAATATTTCGTCAAGGCGGCAGAGACCTTGAATTTTTCGGAGGCGGCAAAGGCCATGTATGTGACCCAGAGTACATTGTCCCAGCAGGTCCGCCAGCTGGAGGATGAGATAGGTATACTGCTGTTCGAGCGGTCCAGCCACAATGTCATCCTTACCGAGGCCGGGCAGGAGATGCTGCCGTACGCCATAGAAGCTATCCACAGCGCAGCAAGCTGCGTGGACAGGATCAACGACCTCAAGCAGATGCTGACAGGTACGTTGAGGATAGGAGTCACCTATACCTTTATCCCTATCCTGACCGAGACGGTGGATGAATTCATGAAATGCTATCCGGCAGTGAAGATGGATATCTGCTGCAAGCCGATGGAGGAACTGATGCAGATGCTGGAGAGGCGGGAGGTGGATTTTGTCCTGGCTTTCAAGCCCACAAGACGCTATCCGGACATCAATTCATATACACTGTTCTACAACCGTCTTTCTGCAATAGTGCGCGCCGGACATCCTGTGGCTGATATGAGGTCCATTACCCTCAAGGACCTTGCTTCATACAATCTGATTATGCCTGCCCGTGGACTGCAGTCCAGGAATGCGTTCGAGGCCATTCCGTCGAGAGCGGACTATGAGTTTACGGTACGGGCAGAGCTGAATGAGGTGAATGTCCTTCTCCAGCTTGTGCGCAAGAGCAATCTTGTCTCTGTACTGTCAGAGGCAACAATACACAATGAACCTTTCCTGAAAGCGATACCGATTGATGCCCCAGGGAGTGAAATGGAGGGTTGCGTGCACGTTCTGAAGAACACCTACAGGAAGCGTTCCGCCCACGAGTTCATCCGGCTGCTCAACTCCTCTTCCGCAGTCTCCGAATACCGTACCGCTTCTCTGTAGGCACCTTGCTGCCCTCTATAAATGCTGTCAGAATGATTCTTCACATCCGGGAGATTCGGTGCGTTTCAAAGGTGTGTCCATCTCCTGGGACTTGATCTGCAGGAATCATAAAAATATTTCACACTTATATACTTTAATGTACCAACACTAAAAATAAGTTAAAAGTTATAAGCATTCTCCCACATTACATGCAAATGGTTTGTGGGATTTTATTTTCATGCTAAGATACTGCCATTTATACATATACTACAAATTAAAATTCAATTAAAATGGCTAAATCAATTAAATTGACTGACAGCACAATCTCTGTAACTTATTCAGAACTTGTGCAATTGCGGGATTTGGGAGTCCTCTATCCCGGAGCGACATATCGGATTACGGACTACCAGTGTTCAAGTTCAGATGACGATACATCTGTTGCAAGCAACAAATTCGACATTCTTGTAAAGGCAATAGATACAGACAAATTGTCAGAACATTGCCGTGCATTGCGGAATGCATCTGACTCATATTTCCCAGAGGAAACCAATTTCGAGGCTTGGGAAATTTGGTACTGCCTTGACAATGATACCACAAGATTCAATTGGGCATCAACAAGTGGCAAGGGTGTCATATATCGGCTCATTGACGAGTTCGGCAACGACTGTCCATACGATTTCAAAAACATAATGTTCAAACGAACTGCATCATGGTTTTCATCACGCGAAGATTGGTGTACCAATGTTCTTGGCAGCACACCAACCAGTGACAGACTATTCTATACATTTTCATTGGTTTCTGACACATCTTCTGAAGATTTGTCAACTAAACAAGCCAACTATAACGGAACAAAATATCTTAAGTTCTATGAAAACAAGATTGAACCGTATTACAATGGCACAACCCAAAGTTTGAACAATAATGTCTTCATATTGAAGACAATTGCCCAAAATGGCTGCTACCACAACACCTTTGGGACCAACTGCTACTCCAACACCTTTGGGACCTACTGCTACTCCAACACCTTTGGGACCAACTGCTACTCCAACACCTTTGGGACCAACTGCTACCACAACACCTTTGAGAACTACTGCCACTCCAACACCTTTGGGAACTACTGCGACTCCAATACCTTTGGGAACAACTGCTACTCCAACACCTTTGGGAACAACTGCTACTCCAATACCTTTGGGAACAGCTGCTACTCCAACACCTTTGGGAGAACAAGCACATCACTACAAAGTTATTGCAGGTTCAGCTGTTTTGAGGATGGGGTACAATATATTTACTTCTATACTACACAGACGACATCAAGTTCTAACTATTTGCAAAACATAACAATACACCGAGGAGTAAAAGGTTCATCAAGTTTAAGCAGGAAGACAATATCGGTAACAGAAGTGAACAAATCCTACAACAGAGAATACGGAAACAACGCCTCTGGAACATTGGTAAACTGGGTTGCTAACGCATAAACAACAACAATATGAAACAGATAGACAATAGAAATTGGCTTGCTGATGAAGGAAAGGTGTTCCAACAGACAAGCACGGGTGAAATATATGGATATGGAATATGTCTTGGAGACGAGGATTCCATAGACAACTATCAGGAAATTGACAATCCTGACCCGAACAATCCGGAATACAATCCCAACTGCGGAATTGACACCTCCGACAACATGGGGGTCCCCCAACTATAATTCCGTTAATTTATATGCAACAAATCCCACGCGACCTCAAATTTGCGTGGGATTTTCCGTTCAAGTCATTGGATTTTTCTAATAATTTCTCTTGCATATTCCTCTACAATGTTCTCTACAGTAGCTCCAACCTCCTCTAATCTAGGAAATCTCCTCACAATTGCACCACGAGCGGTTCCAGACAAATGTGGCAATGCCAAGATGTTCCGCAGTCCCATTTTCTTGCACATCCTTTCGGCACTTCTGCCAAGGCACACGATTACAGTAGGTTTGACAATCTCTATCTCTTGTCTCATAATTTCTGCATACTTGTCTATATGAGCATCAGAGAACTCATCGGTTGTCTTATGGTCATATATAAAGAACTTGTTGGCATCAGTCAGATAAATGCCATATCCATTGGCTACCAGTCTCTTTACCAGCAAATCCATCATTTTACCACCCCTCGCATTCTGTCTATGCTCCAATGAGTGCAAGCCAAATGGACTTGAAATAACCGCATCATAGCATTCTCCATAATACTTGTTGTTCCTCAATGGGTCTTGTGCAACAATCATTATATGCTTGTTGTCTTGAACATTGAACCAAGTGGGCAAGTCCACTCCGATAGCCCCCTTATGCAATGCCTTGATATCAGCACCTAATTGGGAGTTGCCAATCGGAATGGTCACGGAGGTGGTGTCATCATATCCACCAAATGGTTTCAAATCCTCTGTGAACACTTCTTGCCATTCTGCACAAGTGCAGTCATAGCACTTGCACATCTGTTCATAGCAGTTTTCTATCCTATGCAGATATTCCACACCAAGCAACCTTTCGGCAACAAGGTGTGGAATCTCATAGGACAGACCGCATTCGTTACAGAATTGACTTTGCATGATTACATATCACTCTTAATAGTTGCATAAAAAGGCACGGATTCAAGTAATTTCTTGAACTTTTTTGTATCTTTATAAACTTCTAAAATTTTAGAAACCGTAGACCCATATCGGACATTATACCCCATTCGAATGTTATCGTAAGTCCGGTTGCCATCTGCATCGGAATATTTAAGGACAAATTCCAAAACATCTTCATACTTGACAGATGACGCATCTTTTGAGATTAAAGAATAAGAAGCGTCCCCAAAGGCGTCCGGTGTACCATATTTCACATATTTTAAGATAAGGTAAATCTGTATGTCTCTTTCTGTAAGAGTCAAATTCTCGCGCTTGTATACTTCATCCAAATGTGAGAGGTACGCATCCCACTCTCTAAGGTCAACTTCCTTTTCACCACGTCTTAATGTTGAATGGGGCAAATAGTATTTGTGGATATAATACCGTGTTGAGTCATTATCCGTACCATGATGCTTATAAACTTGTTCTAATAATGGTTCACAAATTTTTCCATACTGATATTTGAAGGTGTGAATAGAATCAGTGGGAGATTCAAAATACCATAAGAACGATGAACTTGGCCCACCACCATTTATTTCTTTTCTCTCTTCCTGTGCATCAACATGTATCTTAAATTCAGGATATTGCAACGAGATTGTGGGTATAACATAATCCTTCGCATAATAATCCATTAAGTCATTGGATTCAAGGAATTTGCAGAAAACAGTATCAATCGTGCTAATGTATTGAGATATGAGTGAATCAAGCTTAACTTTCAGCGATGCATCCTTTTCTTGGAATCTGAGTTCATCTTTCCATCGAGATTCCTGTTCCATGCTTTTGACAACACTCTCCGGCACATTCCCGAACAATCTCCTGTACTTATCGGCATCGGAGAAAATGTAGGTTATTTCGGGCGCACGCTCGTCCGAACTATTCACCGGATAATTTGTCATATACTCATTACAGATGTTCATCCCCGTAGCATACAACTTCCACATTGTTATCATATTAGCTAAGCTGACCGTTTCTTGCGGCTGGATAGTGCTTGGGTCTTTCCCTGCATAATCAGTCTCATACCCCCAATCCATACCAAGCATTTCTTTCATGGTGAGGACATATCCATTCTTAAATGAGCCTTTTGTGGTAAGACCTCGTATTACATCTGTAATAGAAAATGCTCCGTCCATCACCCCATTTTTGAATGTCAAGGTCAATTTCTCAAGTCCCTCATAGTTGATATTCCATGTACCAGTTGGTTTCCCGTTTATATAAGTTCCCGAGATATATTCGTTATAGTCTGACGGGGCTTTATATATCCAATTGTCAGTAAATATGTTATATCCGCCATTCATTAATTGTAAATCATGTTTTAGTACATATTTGCCATTTGGTACTCCGTTCTTATATGTTCTGGTCATGGTCACTGTTCCAGTGCGAAAAATTCCCGTAGATATTTCATATTTGTTATAGTTTCCTACAAAATTCCATGTACCCTCTCTTTTCCCATTTACAATAGATCCATACCAAGTTTCTGATATGGTACCACCATTGTCACTGGTAGCATTGAATGTTACCTTGTATTGAGTCCCATTTTGTGTTACCACCCGACCATCAGAATCTTTTTCTTGCGCAAATGACATTACTGGAATTAAGCATAATGTCATAAAAAGTAAAAACTGTTTCATCTATGCAATCAGTTATTAGTTTTGCCTACTCTTTGATAAGGTTTTCGGCATCCCCTTGTGTATGATTGGGGAACAAAAGAAAGTGCAGAGAGCCATTGCTATTTCTTCAGACAGGCTCTGGTAAAGCCTTTGGACTAAATAAGCAACAGCCTCTGCACCATATAGCATAGTGAGAGGTGGCACTTATTCCCGTCCAAGAAAAATTTACCAGATTCGTCTGAAAGGAATAAGGTTCAAACACTTCCGTGTTCTATCCAATATTTAGGTACAAATATATACCTTATTTCTCACCCACGCAAACGGGCAGGGCTGTTGCGAGAACAAAAGTACGAATTAGAAAACAAACATCTCTTGATGTGTGGTCTCCTTATATGTCAATGTGGTTATTGCTTCGGATAAGAATAACACAAGCCTTTCACAATCTTTTAGGTTTCTTGTATTGTATCGGTATGCGCATTCAGCGCAGTACCAATACAGATGCTTTGCCGACACTTTGCGATATATTCCGAATATCATTCGTTTCAAATGTGACCAGAAGTTCTCAATGCCATTGGTTGAGAATCCTGACTTGTTCACATACTGGCCGTGAGAGTGATTGACTCTTTCATGTGTATAGCCATGCCTGTTCAAGCCATTGTATGCACCCCATTCGTCAGTAACGACGGTTGAACCTTTCTCTACAATCTCCTTTATCAGAGGGAGCAAGGTTTTCTTTGTGGCATCCTTCGTTATGAAGGTGTTTACCATTGTACCGGAGCGGAATCCGACTACCGGCACTTTGGTTTTAAGGCTTCGTCCTTGTGAGTGCTGACCTTTCTTGCGTTTAACACTCACATAGGTTTCGTCAATCTGTACTATGTCCTTGAACTTTATTATCTTGTTCATGTTCTGTCGTATTCTGTTGAGCATGAACCAAGCAGTTTTCTGTGTGACACCAATATGCCTATGAATGTACATACTGCTCAAACCAACTTTATTTGTGAGGAACATAAAGATTACCTCAAACCATTTTCTCAAAGGAATATGTGTTCCGTCAAACATTGTCTTGGTTGTGCCTGTGAAACGCTCTCGGCAATGCTTGCATTTGTATAGACCTTTAAATTCTCCTTTAGTCTTCAATTTGTAATGCTCTGCTGATATGCAACCGCAATGAGGACATACTGGTGTGCCTCTCCATTTTGCCTGTTCAAGATACTCTCTAAATCCAGTCTCATCTTTTAGAGCATCTCTCATATCATCGAATGATTTGTAAATCTTCATTCTATAATCTTCGCCTTTGAAATTGTAATTTGATAACATTATTTTGTTATATAAATATAATAAAAAGATTTAACATATTAACTATCAATGAGTTATAATTTGATAACATTTTCAAATTATTTTTCATTGGGTCTATACTAAAAATGGCTGCCTTGTTCGGTTAGCCATTGGCGTATCTGTTACGATGTTGCTAATTATACAAGAAAACGACGAAATGTTATCAATTTCAAGAAAAATTTTTCAGAAATTTTCAGTTTTCAGGATTTAATCCTCGTAACGGGAGGATATCGGGATAATAAATACCATTATTTGGTACCATTTCCACCACGAGGGGAAACAAGAAGTATCAAGGATTAAAGAATTGAATAAATCAATGTGGAATCAAAATCCATTTGCTTTCATCCACTCTGTAAATGATGCCTTTGTCTTTCCTAAAGCATTGTAAAGTTTTCGCAAATCCGACTTGTTCAACTTTGACCAATTGACCGAAGAATCATTCCAAAGGGCTGCAAGCGTTGAGCTGTCAAGTTTTGACAAATCAAGTTGAACCATTAGTCGTTTTGAGGATTGGGAATTCTGTGGATTTATCTGTACTATTGATTCCACCAATGGAACTGGTGTTCTACCAAGACTTTCGTTTAATGTTTCCATTGTGTACCTAATTTACATATCTTTGTATATGTATTAAACCCGAAAAATTAGGTTGGTACATTAAAGTATATAAGTGTGAAATATTTTATTGCATTGATTTCAGATTACCTTCCATTCATCGATACGGCGGTTGGCTGAGGAGAAGCTGACACCTATCCTGAACAGTCTGCGTGGATCAGCGGAAAAAGGTCTGTCATATCCTTTTTCTTCGATCTGTTTCAGTGCCTCATCCGCGCTGCCGTCCACCTTCAGCTCCATGATGTAGACATAGTCCTTTGTCTGGAGAAGTATGTCGATACGCCCGTTGCTTGTCTGCTTCTCGGTCTGGACATATTCCCCGAGGAGCTCGAAGATTATGTACATTGCGTACTGGAAGTCCTTCTCCGCGTTCCCCTGTATCTGGTAGTTCGCCCTGGCGAACAGGGCCTCCAGCAGCTTCATCATTTCTTCGGGCTTGCCTCCCCTCAGCGCCCTTGCCATCTTCGATATCAGGGTCATGCCAGAGGTCGTCTCACCCGGGACATAGTACTGGAATATGAAGTTGAGGAATCCGGTCTTGACTTCCCGGTTAGGGAAACCGAGTCTGTAGAGGGCAAACTCCGGGTCATATCCTGTAATGGTGAGATAGCCGCTCTGGTATAGCAGTGGTATAGGGTTCTCGAATACTGTGTTCACGGTGCTCAGGAGCGAAGAGTCCACCTCTTCATCCGTGAGATGCGTGATGTCGTATGAAGTACGCTGCATAATCTTCACGAGGAATGACGGAGTCCCAGTCTCGAACCAGTATTCGTTGAACTCTCTTTTCTTGAATGTGTTGAGCAGGCTGAACGGATTGTACACCCCGTCACCTTTACGGCAGAAATGATAGCCGTCATACATTTCGGCAAGTCTGTCATAGCACTGCCCTTCAGACATTCCGTTGGCCTCTGCCAGTTCACTGACGCTTCCAGTGAAGTACTTGTGGAGGTCATCCTCGGAGATGCCGCAGATGTCCGCATATCCGGATTCCATTGAAATGTCATTCAGGTTGTTGAGCCCGCTGAATACGCTCATTTTGCCAATCTTGGTGACCCCCGTGAGGAAACCGAACCTTATTTGTCCGTCCTTTGATTTCAGTACGCTGTAGAATCCCTGGAGTGCACTCCGGTAGTATTCCTGCAGCTCAGGGTCATCGAGATTGTCTATGATAGGCTTGTCGTATTCATCGATCAGGATGACTGTCTGTTGTCCTGTAGCTTCGCATGCTGCATCAATGACATTTGCAAACCGCACGCTTGCCGCGCTATATCTTTTCTGTATGTCATACAGCCGCTCCCATATATCCAAAGCATTGGCCAGCTTGGAGTCAAGTACCTCTCTTGAGGTATAAGATGCACCGCTGAGATCAAGATGCAGGACCGGGTATTCCTTCCATTCTTTCTCCAGCGTCTCCATAGCCAGTCCTCTGAAAAGCTCGCGTTTCCCCTGGAAATAGGCCTCCATTGTGGACACGAGCAGGCTCTTCCCGAACCGTCTCGGACGGCTCAGAAAATAATATTTCCCGGAAGAGGCAAGGCTGTAAATCTTGTCCGTCTTGTCCACATATACATAACCTCCGTTGCGGAGATCCTCGAAATTCTGGATACCTATAGGGTAAAGCATGTCAACTTGGTTTGCCGGTCGGAGTCAAAGATAGTAAAATTGTCTTTCGGATGCAATTATAAAAAGGTGACCTCGATATGAAGTCACCTTTTCATATTATTTTATTCTGAATCTCAGAACATTTCAGGATCGCTGCCGCCTTTGTCCGCAGGTTCGCTGTAGTCGTTGCGGCTGCTGTTGTGCCCGCCTTTAGGGCCTCTTTCAGGACGCGGACCGCGCGGTCCTCTGCTGTTTCCTGCAGGACGGTCTCCGTTGCGGCGGTCGTTGCCGTTACGGCGAGGCCCTCTGTCTCCGGCTGCCGGGCGAGGCCTGCGTTCAGGCTCGACATAACCTTCAGGCTTCTCGATGAGAGCCTTGCGGGACAGTCTCATCTTGTTTGTCTTAGGGTCTATTTCGAGCAGTTTGACATCCACTTCATCCCCGACGCTGAGCACATCCTCGACCTTGTCTGTCTTGCCCCAGTCTATCTCGGATATATGGAGAAGCCCTTCCTTGCCCGGAAGAATCTCGACGAATGCCCCGAACTCGAGGATAGACACCACTTTCCCATGGTAGACCTGGCCGACTTCAGGTACGGCGCAGATTCCCTTGATCCAGTCGAGAGCCTTGTCCATAGCTTCCTTGTTCTCTCCGAAGATATCCACAACTCCCTCGCTGACCCCGTTGGTCTGCTCCTCCGTAATGGTGATGGTGGTGCCGGTCTCCTTCTGTATCTTCTGGATGACTTCTCCACCTTTTCCAATGATTGCACCGATGAATTCTCCAGGGACGCGGATCTGGATGATACGCGGAACGAACGGCTTGTAGTCTGCACGAGGCTCGCTGATGGTCTTCATCATTTCGCCCATTATGTGCATCCTGCCCTGGCGTGCCTGCTCGAGAGCCTTTTCCAGAACATCGTATGAAAGTCCGTCTACCTTGATGTCCATCTGTGTCGCTGTGATTCCATCCCTGGTGCCTGTCACCTTGAAGTCCATATCTCCGAGGTGGTCCTCATCTCCGAGGATATCGGTGAGGATTGCATAGCGGCCGTTAGGGTTTTCCTTGTCGGTGATAAGGCCCATTGCAACACCGGCCACCGGTTTTTTGATCTTGACACCTGCATCCATCAGCGCAAGGCATCCGGCGCAGACAGTGGCCATGGATGATGAACCGTTTGACTCGAGGATGTCTGATACGACACGCACTGCGTACGGATTCTCCGGAGCGAGCGGTACCATAGGCTTGAGTGCCCTCCACGCCAGGTTGCCGTGACCGATTTCGCGGCGGCCTACGCCTCTCTGTGCCTTTGCTTCTCCTGTGGAGAACGGAGGGAAGTTATAGTGGAGCACGAACTGGTCAGTCCCCTGGATGAGCACTTCGTCCCTCTCCTTCATGTCGAGCTTTGTCCCGAGGGTCACCGTAGAGAGCGACTGTGTCTCGCCCCTGGTGAAGATGGCCGAGCCGTGCGCACAAGGCAGGTAGCCCACCTCGCACCAGATAGGGCGCACCTCGTTGCATTTGCGGCCATCCAGGCGGATGCCTTCATCGAGGATCATGTTCCTCATGGCGCGTTTCTCGACAGCATGGTAGTATCTCTCCACCATCATTGTCTTGGCTTCGCGCTCCTCTTCCGGTATTGTCTGGTAGAACTCTTCCTTCAGGGCATCGAATGCATCCGACCTTTCATGCTTTGCGCTTCCGCTCTTTGCTATCGCATAGCATCTGTCGTAGCAGAATTTCTCTACAGCGGCACGGAGCTCCTCATCGTTCTCCTCGTGGCAGTATGTCCTCTTGACGGTCTTTCCTGCCTCTTCCATAAGCTCCATCTGTACCTTGCAGTGCTTCTTGATCTCTTCGTGCGCGAATTTGATGGCTTCCAGCATCTCCGCTTCGCTGACCTCCTTCATCTCGCCTTCGACCATCATAATGTTGTCGTAGGTGGCTGCGACCATAAGGTCGATGTCTGCATCCGCCATCTCGCTGAAACCCGGGTCTATCTTCAGCTGTCCGTTGATCCTTGCCACACGTACTTCGGAGATAGGTCCCTCGAACGGGATGTCGCTCACTGCAAGTGCGGACGATGCCGCAAGTCCTGCGAGCGCATCCGGCTGTATGTCCTTCTCTGCCGAGATAAGGTTTACAGTCACATATACCTCTGCGTGGAAATCCTCAGGGAACAGCGGCCTGAGCGCCCTGTCCACCAGTCTTGCGATAAGGATTTCATAGTCAGAGGCCTTGCCTTCCCTCTTCATGAAACCGCCGGGGAATCTTCCCGCAGATGCGAATTTCTCTTTGTAGTCCACCTGCAGAGGCATGAAATCGACATCCTCTTTAGCATCTTTTGCGCAGGTGACAGCCGCGAGAAGCATTGTGCCTCCCATTTTGACTACTACCGCCCCGTCAGCCTGTTTCGCAAGCTTGCCGGTCTCGATCTCGATTACCCTTCCATCGGATAATTCAATCTTCTTGTTGATAATGTTCATTTACACTTCGTTCAGCCTGCCTCCCCCTATGGGAGTTGATTAATAATTTCTTCTGCGTACATTGTATCTGTTCGTGCTGATATCGTGAGTCTCGGAAGCCGCCGCAGGCTGATGGTTTGTTAGCGGCTCCGGAAGATCGTCCAATGTAAATAGGTATTGGATTTTCAATAAAAATGGGGAGCTCAGCAGGGAGCACCCCATTCGTTTAAAGGCAATATTTTCCTTATCGGCGGAGACCGAGCTCCTTCACGATTGTCCTGTATCTTTCGATGTCGATTCTCTTGAGGTAATCAAGAAGACGACGTCTCTTACCTACGAGCTTCAGAAGTGAAAGACGGGTGGAATAGTCTTTCTTGTGTATCTTCATATGCTCTGTAAGGTGAGCGATACGGTAGGAAAATAGTGCGATCTGGCTCTCTGGAGAGCCGGTGTCAGTATTAGACTTTCCGTACTTCGCGAAAATCTCCTGCTTTTTGTCGGCCTGTAAATATTCAGCCATGTCACAAAATTTAGAGGTTAATAAAAATTTAACAGCCGTTTCGGGCCATTCCGATGGGGAATCGGCCAAAAACGGCTGCAAATTTACTGATAAAATCCAATAATCCAAAAACTTTTTCGTAGGCGGGCCGGATTTTCATTTTACAAGGAATCCCGTGCTCCTGACATCGCTGGAGCTGCCCCCGGTCATGACCGAGAACTCTCCAGGCTCAATGACCCTGTCAAGGTCCGGGGTGTAGAAGGCAAGGTCATCCGCTGTGAGTGTGAATTCGACAGTCCTGCTTTCTCCCGGCTGCAGCATCACTTTCTCGAATCCCTTGAGTTCGCGCAAAGGTCTTGCTACAGAGCCGGCCATGTCACGCACATACAGCTGTACCGTTTCTGCACCGGCGGCTTTGCCCGTGTTGGTCACGGTGACTGATACCTTCACGGGAGTGTCGAGGCTGTATTGCCCGTCCTTGCACCTGAGGCTGTATTCCTGCTTCTCCACTGAAGGTTCAGAATAAGAGAATGTGGTGTAGCTCAGCCCGTATCCGAAAGGATAGAGCGCGGTCCAGCCGGTATCCATATAGCAGCTTGCATATTTCACCCATCTTCCATCGGTAGGCCGTCCGTTCGGTGTCTCGTTGTAGTAAAAAGGCATTGTCCCTGAACTGCGCGGGAATGACATCGTCAGCTTTCCGGATGGATTGACATCCCCGAAAAGGACATCGGCCACGGCGTATCCCGCCTCTGTCCCCGGGAACCAGATGTTCAGTATGGCATCCACATTTTCCGACTCCCAGTCAAGCACGAGCGGCCTGCCTGTGCAGAGGACAAGTATTACCGGTTTCCCTGTCTTTGTCAGTTCTTTAAGCAGGTCTCTCTGTGCATCCGGTATCGTGAGGTCCACCCTTGATGCGGATTCCCCGGACATCTCGGCCGCCTCTCCGAGCACGGCCACAACTGCATCTGCCTTTGCCGCCGCCTCGACAGCCTCTGCAACCATTTCCTCAGGCTTCCTCGGATCCCTGTCCACATCCTTGCCCTGGTTTCTGGACACCCTGTCCATATCCGGATTGTAGAAGAGGTTCGAGCCCCGGCTGTAGCTGACCGAAGAAGGGTCGGTGACTGCCTTCCTGATACCCTCCAGCACTGTTACGGGAGAATCGGTGTCAGCCCCCACTGTCCAGCAGCCGAGCATGTTGGCCTTGTCATCCGCCAGCATTCCCACCACAGCTATCCTGGCATCCTTCCCGAGCGGCAGGACTCCGTTGTTTTTCAGCAGGACGAAACTTTCTGCTGCAATCTTCCTCGCTTCCTCCCTGTGTGTGGGAGAAAAGAGCCTGTCTTCCGGGTTCTCCGTGTCACAGAACCTGTACGGGTCATCGAACAGCCCGAGACGGTATTTCGCCTCCAGAATCCTCCTGCACGCCCTGTCTATGTCCTCTTCGCTGATAAGGCCATCCTCCAGGGCCTTGCCGAGAGTCCCGATATAGCCACCGGTGACCATATCCATGTCCAGCCCGGCCTTCAACGCGCGAGCGGACACTTCCTCCAGATTCCCCATCCCGTGGTTAACCGCTTCTCCGACCGCATTGTAGTCAGCCACTACGAATCCATCGAATCCCCATTTTTCCCGGAGCACATCGGTCAGCAGGAACCTGTTCAATGCGCATGGCACACCCTCCACCTGCTGGAACGCTGACATAACGGATGCCGCGCCTGCATCGACGGCAGCCTTGTAAGGCTCCATATACCAGTTGAACATCCTGTATCGGCTCATGTCGGATGCCGTGTAGTCCCTGCCGGCATCGGCCGCCCCGTAGAGGGCATAGTGCTTCACGCAGGCAAGGATCTCATCAT
This sequence comes from uncultured Bacteroidales bacterium, assembly GCA_944325435.1. Taxonomy (GTDB): domain Bacteria; phylum Bacteroidota; class Bacteroidia; order Bacteroidales; family UBA932; genus Cryptobacteroides. The sequence goes on from CALVAC010000005.1 coordinate 117,042, forward strand.
CTTCCGTCAGGTCTCCCTGATATCCTCTGATGTATGCTTCGGCAATCCGTGAACCGAGATACGGATCTTCTCCCGCCCCTTCAGCGACACGGCCCCACCGTGCATCATGCGAAATGTCCACCATCGGGCTGTAGGTCCAGTTTATTCCCATCGCGCTGGCTTCTATGGCAGATATCCTTGCCATTCTCTCTATGGCATCCGGATTCCAGGTGGCTGATAGCCCGAGAGGAATGGGGAATACAGTCTTCTGTCCGTGCACTACATCGAGCCCGAATATCAGAGGGATATGCAGACGGCTGTTCTTTACTGCCAGTTCCTGGATTTCCCTGATTTTCTTGACATCGGATATGTTGAGCAGTCCACCGATCCTGCCTTCGGAGATGAGCACGGCGATGTCGGACTCCCGTGCAGGTCCCGTCACGATGTCCGTAGGGGCGGCAGGCAGGTTTAGCTGCCCTATCTTCTCCTCTGTGGACATCTTCCCCATCAGGTCATCGATGAACCTGTCCATCTCCCTGTCATTGTCCGCGCCTCTTCCGTGCAGGACAATGGCCGCTGCAAGCAGCAGCGCTGTAAATAGCAATCGTTTCATTGTATGTCGTATGAATTGTTTCATGCATATACCTGCCGCGCACAATGGTGTTCCGGTACGTGCGGAGACAAAAATACGCTTAAAATCCGTAAAAGAACATACGCCGTCAAAAAAATCTGGTAATTTTGCAGTCCGGTTGTCTGATGATGGAAACAAAGGCCAGAACATACAGGGATGAAGATATCGGGGATGTGACATTGCGCAGGAACATCAGGAGCCGCAGGATGTCTATCCGTGTGCATCCTGTGCGGGGTGTCACTGTCACTGTGCCATATACTGTCCCGTATTCGGAAGGGCTGCGTTTCCTGCATTCAAAAAAGGCGTGGGTGTTGTCCGTGCTGGAAAGGCAGAAGGCTTCGGCCGGGAGGCGTTCCGTTCTTGACCCGGAGCAGGTAGAGTCTCTCCGCCGGGAGGCCAGGGAATATCTCCCTGTCAGGCTTGCCGCACTGGCAGCCGAGTATGGATTTGTCTATAACCGGGTATCCATCAAGAACAACAGGTCCAACTGGGGAAGCTGCTCCACAAAGGGGAATATCAATCTCAACCTTCGTCTAATGCGTGTGCCGGAGCATCTGAGGGACTATGTCATCCTGCACGAGCTGTGCCATCTGCGTCATCACGACCATGGTCCGGCATTCCGTGCCCTGCTTGAACGCCTTTGTGCAGACCGGTTTGCAGGTTACGGTATCCCGTCCCCTGTGAGCCGTTCCCTTGAAAAGGAGCTCAGGTCTTGTCAGAAAGTTGTTTTTTAGATTTTTAATGCCTATATTTGTTGCCGGCCCGCTGTCGGGAGAGGTCTGTGCCTGTAGGGACCGTGTGACATTCTCCGTGGCAGTCCGGCCGACAGTATAGGTATTGCGGATATGTCAGGACAGCTTTCACTACTATGTCTGTTGCTATGGAATCTTTACGGAAAGGCTCCAGAGGTATGAGGTGTGCAGTGTCACAGGCTGTCGCAAGATAGATTGAACCCCGCCTCCGGAGTCTGCTCCGGAGGCTTTTTTGTATATATTATGGACCAGAAACTTTATGTATTCGACACGACACTCAGGGACGGAGAGCAGGTGCCCGGGTGTCAGTTGAACACGATCGAGAAGATCGAACTTGCAAAGATGCTTGAAAGCATGAAAGTGGACATTATCGAATGCGGCTTCCCCGTTTCCAGCCCAGGTGATTTCAAGTCCATTGTGGAGATTTCCAAGATAGTCACGGAATCCACGATCTGTGCTCTTACGAGGGCTGTGGAGAAGGATATAGATGTCGCGGCGGATGCCCTGCATTTTGCCCGCAGACCGAGGATCCATACAGGGATAGGGACTTCGGACTACCATATAAGATACAAGTTCAACTCCAATCAGGAGGATATTCTGCAGCGCGCCATTGCCGCCGTGAAATATGCAAAGAGATATGTCGAGGATGTCGAGTTCTATGCAGAAGATGCCGGGAGGACTGACAATGAGTATCTTGCACGTGTTGTCGAAGCCGTGATCAAGGCCGGGGCGACAGTCGTCAATATCCCTGACACTACGGGATACTGCCTGCCGGAGGAATACGGAGCGAAGATACGCTATCTGGTGGACAATGTGCCGAATATAGACAAGGCCGTGATCTCCACCCACTGCCACAACGATCTCGGGATGGCTACGGCCAACACCCTTTCCGGAGTGCTTAACGGTGCCCGCCAGGTCGAGGTGACCATCAACGGAGTAGGGGAGAGGGCAGGCAACACGGCTATGGAGGAGGTCGTGATGGCGGTCAAATGCCGCAAGGACATACCGGTGTATACGGATATAGTCACAAAGATGTTCAACAAGGCCTCCCATTCTGTATCCACTCTCATGAGAATGCCTGTCCAGCCGAACAAGGCCATAGTCGGACGCAATGCCTTTGCCCATTCTTCTGGCATACATCAGGATGGGGTGCTCAAGAACAGGGAGAGCTACGAGATCATAGACCCGATGGATGTAGGAGTCAACGATTCCACTATCGAACTGACTGCACGCAGCGGAAGGGCAGCCCTGAAGCATCATTTCCAGAGGCTCGGCATAGAGATGAGCAAGGAGGAGCTGGATGCATCATACCAGAAGTTCCTGCAGCTTGCCGATGCGAAGAAGGAAATCAACGATTCTGACCTGCTGATGCTTGCAGGCGTGACCCAGGACAAGATTGCGCAGAAGATAAGGCTGAAATACCTGCAGGTGGTCTGCGGAAAGAACTCCGTGCCTATGGCTACCGTGAAGCTCGTGATAGATGGGGAGGAATGCACGGCGACATCGAGTGGAAACGGTCCTATAGATGCTGCGTTCCAGGCTGTCAGGAGTCTGGTACACAGGAAGATTGTTCTTGAGGAATTCCTTGTGCAGGCTATCACCCGCGGGACCGATGATGTCGGTAAGGTCCATATCCAGATAGAGAACAAGGGAAATATCTATTACGGATTCTCTGCCAATACCGATATTGTGACGGCCTCTGTGGAGGCGTATGTCAATGCCATATCAAAGATTATCTGACATGAAACAGACACTGTTCGACAAGATTTGGGATGCCCACAAGGTTATGGAGATCCCTGAAGGACCGGATGTCCTGTATATCGACCGCCACCTTATACATGAGGTGACATCTCCACAGGCTTTCAATGCGTTGAGGGCGAAAGGAATGAAGGTCTTCCGTCCTGAAAGGACATTCGCAACATGCGACCACAACACTCCGACGCTGCACCAGGACATGCCGATAGAGGATCCGGCATCGGCCGAGGCTGTCTCCGCCCTTGCGAGGAACACGGAGGAAAACGGTATCCGCTATTTCCCTTTGGGGGACCCCGGTAACGGGATTGTCCATGTGATGGGGCCCGAGCAGGGGATTGTGCTCTGCGGCCAGACTGTCGTGTGCGGTGACAGCCATACTGCCACCCACGGTGCATTCGGCAATATTGCTTTCGGCATAGGGACAAGTGAGGTCGAGATGGTTTTCGCAACCCAGTGCCTTATGCAGACCAAGCCACGGCAGGCCAGGATAACGGTGGATGGCAGGCTCCGTCCTGGAGTGACGCCAAAAGATGTGATACTTTATATAATATCCCGCCTCGGGACCGGAGGATGTACCGGATGTTTTGTGGAGTATGCCGGCGAGGTGTTCCGGAATATGGGTATGGAGGGCCGTATGACTGTCTGCAACATGAGTATAGAGATGGGGGCGAAAGGAGGTATGGTGGCTCCCGATGAGACCACATTCAGGTATATCTCCGGCCGCCGTTTCGCCCCATCCGGAGAGGACTTCACCAGGAGTGTGGAGAGGTGGAGACAGCTATATACGGATGATGATGCCGTATTCGACAAGGAATACAGGTTCGATGCGGCCGACATACCTCCGATGATGACATACGGGACAAATCCGGGGATGGGAATGCCTGTGGATGCCGTGATTCCTGAAAGCGCGGTGGGGTGTGACAGTGCAAGTTTCGACAAGGCTTTGGCATATATGGGGTTCCATAAGGGACAGAGCCTGTTGGGATTCAAGGTCGACTATGTCTTCCTGGGGAGCTGTACAAACGGACGCATTGAGGATTTCCGGGCGTTCGCATCCGCTGTCAAGGGCCGGCACAAGGCCGATGGTGTCACTGTATGGCTCGTGCCTGGTTCCAAGCAGGTGGAGAAGATGATAGAGGATGAGGGTATCGGTGATATCCTCAGGGAGGCAGGCTTTGAACTGCGTCAGCCGGGATGCTCCGCGTGCCTTGCAATGAATGCGGACAAGATTCCGGAGGGCAGATACGCCGTCTCCACATCCAACCGCAATTTCGAGGGCAGACAGGGATACGGGGCAAGGACGATACTTGCAGGACCCCTTGTCGCTGCAGAAGCCGCAGTCACAGGCTGCATATCCTTGCCGCAGCATACTGTATGTTAAGATGAATGTAACCTGTCCTCCTGTCCAGGTCGAAGGATACGGGACAGGACAGATAAAACAAAAGACCATATGCGAAAAATAATCACAATACATTCTCCGGCAGTCCTTGTGCCGACAGCAAACATTGACACCGACCAGATTATTCCGGCGAGATTTCTGAAGACTACCTCGAGGGAGGGGTTCGGCAAGAAACTTTTCTACGACTGGAGATACGATGCGGATGGCAGGCTTATCCGGGACAATGTCATCGACAGCCAGCTGTCCGGCCCGGCTTCAGGACAGGGTCGCAGCATACTTGTCGCCGGTGACAATTTCGGCTGCGGCTCGAGCCGTGAACATGCTGCCTGGGCCATCGCGGATGCCGGTTTCATGGCCGTGGTGTCCTCATCGTTCGCTGACATTTTCCGCAACAATGCCCTGAACAACGCCTTGCTCCCTGTGCAGGTCAGTTCGGACTACCTTGCTTCGCTTATGGCAGCGATAGCTGCAGATCCTGCTCTCGTTGTGTCTGTCGACCTTCTGTCACAGACGATATATGCGGATGGGGCCGGAGAGGAACGGTTCCGGATAAACGGCTACAAGAAGGAATGCCTGATGAAAGGCTATTCCGACATAGACTATCTTCTTGCCCACAAGGACCGTATCCTTGAGTACGAAGAGAGCCATCTGTAGACATGGCGTCTTCCGGCACCATAGACATATAGATTGTGAATTCCAAGAATTCAAATGAAAGACAATATGATACAAATAGACAAGTTTGTCGAACCATAGCAATACAATGAAAAAGACGATAGCAGTTCTTCCCGGAGATGGGATCGGGCCTGAGATAATCTCGCAGGCGGTGAAAGTCCTCGATGCGGTTGCGCGGAGGTATTCCCATGAATTCATATACAGGTATGCAGACATCGGAGCGGTTGCGATAGACCATACGGGGCAGCCCTATCCGGATGCAACCCACAGGATATGTATGGAGTCGGATTCAGTCCTGTTCGGGGCGATAGGGGATCCGAAGTATGACGGCAATCCTGCAGCCAAAGTCAGACCGGAGCAGGGTCTGCTGAAGATGCGCAAGGCATTGGGGCTGTTTGCCAATATCCGTCCGGTAAAGCCGTACGGTACCCTTCTTGATGCTTCCCCGCTGAAGAACGGGATAGTGGAGGGAAGCGATTTCGTCGTTGTCAGGGAACTGACGGGCGGGATCTATTTCGGTGAGCCGAGGGGCAGGAACGAGGCAGGGGACAAGGCGTTCGATACATGTGTGTATTCTGTCGGGGAGATAAGGAGGGTTGCCGAGGTCGCGTTCGGATATGCCCGCAGGCGCAGGGGGAGGGTTACACTTGTGGACAAGGCCAATGTGCTGGCCACATCCCGCCTGTGGAGGGAGACAGTGACAGCCATGCAGAAGGATGAGTATCCGGATATAGCCCTCGACTGCCTGTTTGTAGACAATGCGGCGATGAAGATGGTGTCAGACCCAAAGGCTTTCGATGTCATCCTTACTGAAAACATGTTCGGAGACATCCTGAGCGATGTCTCAGGTGTCATCAACGGTTCGATAGGACTTCTCCCATCCGCATCTTTCGGTTCAGGGAAGAGTCTTTTCGAGCCTATCCACGGCTCTTTCCCTCAGGGTGCAGGCAAAGATATTGCAAATCCTGTCGCAACCATCCTTTCTGCAGCCATGATGCTTGAAGATGCATTTGGCATGAAGCGGGAGGCGGAAGCAGTCAGGTCTGCCTGCAATGATGCCGTCAGCAACGGGATATGTACGCCTGACATTGTCCCGGGCAGCAGTTACGGGACTGATGCAGTCGGAACATATATTGCGGGGAAAGTCTCCGGATCATAAAGGGCATTCCGACCCGTTCCGCGGGCCAGTAAATATGTCCGGCCTGCATTATTGACAGACAATCCCCGGCACCATCTTCCAAAGGTGCCGGGGATTGTTCTGCATATGTGCCTGAGATCCCCGTTGACTGCATCCGGGGATTTGTCAGGGACTATCTTGTCGCGGATTCCAGCTTTTTCATTATCGAGAAGATGAAGACCGCAGAGACAAGGCATAATGCTATGAGCACACTCCATACGCCCCAGAGAGGTATCTTGTCCCAGAGAAGTCCAGGGATGGACACCAGGTAGTTCCCTACCGCAGTGGCGGCGAACCAGCATCCCATCATTGCTCCCTTGTATTTAGGAGGGGCGACTTTCGATACGAACGAGATTCCCATAGGAGAGAGGAGAAGTTCGGCGAAAGTCAGTACAAGATATGTGGATATCAGCCAGTTGGGGGAGACAAGGGTGTCGCTTACAGCACCTCCGAGTTCTTTCGGTGATGCAAGCCCCATGGATCCCATTGTCATGATAAGGAAACCTGCTGCGGCTACAAGCATACCCATACCGATCTTGCGCGGTGCGGATGGTTCCTTGCCTTTCTTTGCGAGGGCACCGAAGATTGCGAGGGATACAGGAGTGAGGGCTACCACAAAGAACGGGTTGAACTGCTGGAAGTCGGATGGCTGGATCTTCACCGGTTCAGGCATTCCCGAGTAGAGGGCGTATGCCCCTCCCCAGAGGACAGCGGTCAGGATACCGGATATTATCTTGCCTTTCCTGCTTTCCGACTGGAAGATGTTGAACAGGGTGTATATGGACACTGCAATCAGGGCAAGACTCCATATATTGAATCCTATCCTTGTGAGTCCGAACACATCATGGGAGGTGTAGTCTCTTGCAAAGATTGTCAGAGTCGCCCCGTTCTGGTGGAATGCCATCCAAAAGAAAATCACAACTGCGAATACGAGCAGAAGGGCTGTGATACGGCTCCTGGTCTGTTCTTTCGTAAGTTCCGGTTCTGCCGTCTTGGCCGCAGTGCCGGCTGTTGCAGATGCCGCTGCGAGCTGTTTTGCATTGACATCGGCGTGCTTGAACCAGCTGCGGCAGCTGAAGTAGATGAGCACAGAGACAATCAGGGAGATGCAGGCTACCCCGAACCCGTAATTGTAGGCGGTGGACAGCTTTTCGATATACATACCGCTGAACTGTGCCAGGTCCATTCTCGCTGCCCCCGGCATTGACCCCATCAGCGCAGAAAGCTTGTCTGCGTTCTCCATATTCCCGGCCATTATCTGGTGTGCGATGGCAGGGATGTTCGCATCATAGAAGAGCCCGCTCTTCCCGAGGAAGAAGTTTGTCACGGCCTTGGCCATGGAAGGGGCGAACATTGCGCCGATATTGATCGCCATATAGAACAGACTGAATGCGGAATCTCTCTTGTTCGCATATTTCGGGTCATCGTAGAGATTGCCGACCATCACCTGCAGGTTGCCTTTGAACAGTCCCGTACCTATGGCAATCAAGGCAAGGGCTCCGAACATCATGACTTTTCCCATCGTGTCCGCTCCTGTCGGTATGGCAAGGCAGAGATATCCGAGGAACATCACCGCAATGCCGAGCGTGACACAGCGCCCGAATCCTATCCTGTCAGCGAGCATTCCGCCGAACAGCGGCATGAAATAGACTCCTGCGAGGAAAATTGAATAGATCTGGGTCGCGACAGCGGCATCAAATCCGAATTTCGCCTGGATGAACAGCAGGAAGATTGCCAGCATTGTGTAGTAGCCGAACCTCTCTCCTGTGTTTGCAAGCGCGAGGGCAAAAAGCCCTTTAGGTTGGTTCTTGAACATAGTCTATAAGTGGTTTGTTGATTCCGTGGTGTTGCCCGCGGCCGGGTCAAGTCCGGCTGTGCGTCCAAATGACGGCAGGCAAAGGTAATAAAAATGCTGGACAATAGAAATTTTTATCCGGCCTGTGGTGAAATAGGCGATTTATTTATTAAGTTTGCATCCGGATGTGCCCGCAATGCAGATTCTGCAGGCGGAGCCAGCCAGGCAGCATAAAAACATAATCATGACATGGAAATGAAGAGAATATTGACGGTCCTGTCCATCGCTGCGGCAGCGCCTTTTGTACTGTCGGCCCAGGAGTCATGGGACGAATCATCCAGTCCGGCGGGCACCGTATCCTACAGTCTGCCACTGACATCGCTTTCCTTTGATGTGGAAGCGGTCAAGGAGACTTTCTATGCAGGGCCGTATGCAGCATACGCAAAAAAATATCTCGGGATAGATGTCCAGCAGAAGGACTGGACTGCATATCGGCTGACAGAGGTCAGGATGACCCCATACATCGAAGCCGACCAGTCTGAGCGTCACCTTCTGAAAGTAGGGACCCAGGATGTGGATGCATCTTTCCTCAAGCTCACTTCATGCGGGCTTGTGTCGGTGTCAGATGGGGCATACGGGACGGAGTCTGCCTGGAGGTTCCCGACGGACATCGATGACAGCTATGCCGGAACTGGGCTGATATCCAATGTGGCATCGGAATCCGCCACTCTCTATCAGAATGTCAAGGGAGAGTCTGCCTATACGAGGGTGGCTGTGCAGCAGGAGATGATGGTGGCCAAGACAGTCGAGCAGAAGGCAGCCGAGACCGCAGCCCTGATATTCGACCTGCGCAGGAAAAGGATACAGATAATCACCGGCGACACTGATGCCACATACAGCGGAGAGGCGATGGGAGCAGCTGTAGCCGAGATAGCAAGGCTTGAAAAGGAATATATGACCATGTTCACCGGGTATTCGGAGAAAAGCATCCAGCAGATGAGGTGTGAGGTCGTCCCGGAAAAGGGTCGGACCATGTATGTGGCTTTCCGCCTGTCTGACACTGCCGGGCTGCTGCCGGCGGATGACCTTTCAGGTAAACCTGTAGTTCTGGAGATTACCCCTGTCCCGGTACCTGAACCTGCAAATCCTGTAGAAAAGAAATCCGATGGGAAGAAACTGTCAAGGAATGTGATATACGCCATGTACAGGGTACCTGCAGTCTGCTCGGTCAAGTTGACGGATGGCACCGGGGTGCTGCTCAATTCGCGTCTGCCGGTCTACCAGTTCGGCTATGACACCACATTCCCCCTGACAGTGAAAGTCCGGTAGAATAAATTTAAAAGAATTGGATATATGGAACTTAAAGATTTGAATCCAGGCCTCGTCTGGAAAAATTTCTATGCGCTGACACAGATACCGCGTCCATCCAAGAAAGAGGGGAAGGCGGCCGAATACCTCTATAGTTTCGGCAAGTCGCTCGGCCTCGAGACCATAATGGATGCTGCAGGCAATGTCATCATCCGCAAGCCGGCCACTCCGGGAATGGAGGACCGCAAAGGAGTGATTCTCCAGGGCCATATCGATATGGTGCCGCAGAAGAATGCAGATGTGGAGCATGATTTCGAGAAGGACCCGATACAGGCATACGTGGATGGAGAATGGGTTAGAGCCAGGGGGACTACACTCGGGGCGGACAACGGGATAGGGGTCGCCATCGCGATGTCCGTGCTTGAATCCAAAGACCTGAGGCACGGTCCTGTGGAAGTGCTGGTCACCATAGATGAAGAGACCGGCATGACCGGAGCCCGTGCGCTTCAGTCCGGTATGCTTCAGGGGGACATACTGATCAACCTCGATTCGGAGACCGAAGGTGAGCTGTATATCGGCTGTGCAGGAGGTCTGGATGCCACGATAGAGGGCAGTTATTCCAGAAAGGAGCATCCGGCCGGATACGGATGCTGGAGCCTGGTGGCCAAAGGTATGAAAGGCGGACATTCAGGTATGGACATCATTCTGTGCAGGGCGAATGCCAACAAGGTAGCCGCCCGGGTGCTGTATGCGCTCCTGACCAGGGCGGATGTGAAGCTCGTGGATTTCGAGGGCGGCACTCTCCGGAACGCAATACCGAGGGAGGCGTTCGCCACCCTGTATATCGCCGACGGCGATGTGGACAAGGCGAAAAAAGTGACCGGTGAGCTCACGGCTGCCATCAAGGCCGAATATGCAGGAACTGATCCTGATATGGAATTCATTCTTGAGCCGTATCGGGAGGATGCAGGGGAGTCCTGTGACCCGGATGACTGTCTCTATGTGGAAGAAACTGATGCCCTCAGACTTGTGCGGGCCGTCATTGCCTGTCCTGATGGAGTGGAGAGGATGAGTTCCGGGATGCCAGGCCTTGTCGAGACATCCAACAATCTGGCGATAGTGAAGATAGAGGCCGGCAGGTTTGTCGCAAAATCCCTTCTCAGGAGTTCAGTCGATTCAGCCAAGGATGCCCTGGCAGAGAAGATGGCCTGCGTGGCCTCTCTTGCAGGCTTGGAGGCGACATTCGAAGGAGGATATTGCGGATGGGCTCCAAACCCGGCATCCCCGATACTCCGTACTATGAAAGAGGTGTACGGGAAGCTGTATGGCAAGGAACCGGCAGTCATGGCTATCCACGCCGGACTGGAGTGCGGTATTCTCAGCGGAGCCTATCCGCACTGGGATATGGTGTCATGCGGCCCGACGATACTCAGCCCGCATTCTCCGGATGAGAGGGTGAACATCCCTTCTGTCGGCAGATGCTGGGAGTTCGTAAAGGCCACTCTTGAGAACATCCCTCTTAAATAGGACACCTGTGTCTGATTTGTTTTGCATTTAGAAAAATAATTCCTATCTTTGCAGCCCGTTTGTGGATTTTATGTCACAACGGGCTGATTTATTAACATTTATAATTTAAGACAAATGATTAAACAGTACGAGACCGTTTTCATTGCAACTCCCGTTTTGTCTGAGGCCCAGATGAAGGAAGCGGTTGCCAAGTACACAGGCTTCATTAAAGAGAATGGTGGAGAGATTGTGTACGAAGAGGATTGGGGACTGCGTCAGCTTGCCTACCCTATCCAGAAGAAGACCACAGGATTCTATTATCTGATAGAGTTCAGGGCAGATTCACAGTTCGTAGAGGCGCTGGAGACCCAGTATCGCCGTGACGAGAAGATTATCAGGTTCCTTACCTTCGCCATGGACAAGCATGCAGTTGCATACGCTGAGAAGAGAAGGGCTAACAAACAGGCAAAATAAGGAGGCGAATTATGGCACAGAACAATGAAATCCGTTATCTCAATCCTCCTACAGTAGAGGTAAGGAAAAAGAAATACTGCCGTTTCAAGAGGGCAGGTATCAAGTATGTGGACTACAAGGATGCAGAGTTCCTCAAGAAGTTCCTGAACGAGCAGGGAAAGATTCTCCCTCGCCGTCTCACCGGCACTTCCCTCAAGTTCCAGAGGAAGGTTGCACAGGCAGTCAAGAGGGCAAGGCATCTTGCACTCCTCCCGTATGTGACGGATCTTTTGAAATAAGGAGGACAGCTATATGGAGATTATTCTTAAGAAAGATGTTGCGAATCTCGGAAATGCCGATGATATCGTGAATGTAAAGACAGGTTATGCTGTCAATTACCTTATCCCTCAGGGTTATGCGATCATGGCGACCGCATCTGCCAAGAAGGTGCTCGCGGAGAATATCCGTCAGCGTGCCCACAAGGAGGCAAAGCTTCGTGCGGATGCTGAGGCTCTTGCAGCAAAACTTGCCTCTGCGGCACTCAGGATAGCCGTGAAAGTTAGCGAGTCCGGCAGGATCTACGGTTCAGTCACTGCAGCCCAGATAGCAGAAGCTCTCGCTGCAGCAGGCATCGAGATTGACAAGAAAGACATTACCGTGCCTTCAGACATCAAGGAAGCCGGAGCATACGAGGCTTCAGTGAAGTGCTACAAGGATATCAAGGGGACTGTCAAATTCGAGGTAGTAGCCGAGGAAAACTGATAAAACAGTTCTTATCAATTAGCAGAGGTGACGGGAACTTCGGTTTCTGTCACCTCTGTTTCTTTTAATTTTTCGTATAGCATTTTTAAAATTTTGTTAAATACATCCGTCATCTGAATGAAATTCCATACATTAGGGACTGTCGTTAAATTCCGTCATTATGAGTCAATCGGCAGACTGTCCCTGTAATTTTTCCGATCGAACTCATCTTTTTATATTTTCGGC
>CALVAC010000006.1 GCA_944325435.1 uncultured Bacteroidales bacterium
CGGGTTCGGGAACTATAGGATAGCATTCCAACAGGCTACCGTCGATTAATGTGATTTTATCGTTCATTTTGCTTTATATTATTCATTGTTTGACAGATATCCTCTTTTTCAGAATCGTTTAGACAGTCCAAAATTACCCATGTGAGTTCTCTTATGGAGTATAGGTTATGGCGCAGGTCGCCGATATATGGTTCAAGTATTTTTCTTCTTCCGGCATCGTCAGCCCAAAGAAATTTCGGCCAGTCGCTTTCATGGAGATAAACCAGATAAGAATGCGGGGAAATAGGCCTGGAAGAAAGGAGTTGGACAATGATTTTTTTTGACATGATAAAATATTGTTTTGGTGTCTGAAATGTTTATGCTACTATGGCAGTGGCAAGATTTCATCCTTCCGACAATATCGTCAACATGCTTAAACAGACATATCTCTGCCAGCGACGAGATATAGATATTCTCCTTACCGTCGAGAATAATAGAATCTGGATCAGGGATAACGTCTGTTTTCATGTCGTTGTAAATTATCTGCTGAAAAATTCAACCCTATGCCCTTGCGGGATACACCGTTGCCTACAACAAGGCTGGTTGTCAAAGTAAGTCGTTTATCAGACTTCTTACCCTTCATAGCATAACCGATTCCCGATTACGATGCAAAATTACAGACAATATCCGACTCATGCAAATATCAGCACCATAATGCAGTAAACTATAGAAGCATTCGCACAAAACTCATTTTAATTGATAAAAAACTTGATTTATAACTATCAATATTTGCGTTTATGACAGTTTATGACTAACTTCACAGACTGATATGAAAACTTCGAGAATCACCAACTACGACCCGACACTATCTGTTGAGGAAAACGCGGCCAACAACAACGTTACGGTCGCAGCCATCCGCTCATTCATTCAAGCAAAAGGTATTGACCGCTCTACAGACCGTCAGATATATCTGTATGACAAGATAAAGGAGTACGCAAGTCAACACCCGGAAGAAAAAGCGCCTCGGATAGCAGCCGGACTTGGGCTTTCGGCCAATACGGTCAGAAAGTATCTGAAAATGCAAGAGCAACCGCGACCGAAAAAAAAGAAAATCGCCGTCCTCAATCAGATTGACAAGATGAAGTTCATATCCATCTTAAACTCTCAGACCGACATACTCAAAGTCATTCTCGCTATACACCGCCCGCAGAGAGACAGATTTCAATGCGACCTCACGGCTTGGAAATTGGGATTCTATAAAAACGGACTTCATAAACCCACGCTATGCTACGACAAATTTTCCTCACTGCTCAACAACAGAGAGATAAGAGATTTGGAAGACTTCAAGACGGCATGGCCCGACGGCTCATTTGACAATATTGTAATCGACTTGCCGTGTTCGGTCGAGATGCCTGCGACAAAAAGCCGCTTTGACGTATCGACCCATTTCTCAAGCCTCGATGAGCTTTGCTCAGAGCATGAGAAGATGCTTCGGCTCGCTTACCGAAAATTGCAGACCAATGGTATCCTCGTTTACAAGACGATGGACTTCACTTTTCAAAATGCACCATATTGGCTGTCAGATGCAGTGCTGAGAATGGCAAAAGAGACCGGCTTTGAACTGATTGACAAATTCATCTATGCCGACCCCAACCAGCCCAAAATAGACCGTCGTCACACTCGCTTCACATCCTCAGTCCCTGCTCACGCCTACTTCTTCGTTTTCAGAAAACAGACCCAAATTTGTTATACATTATGAATGTGAAACATAAGACTTTGAACAGACAACAGTTCGTTAATAATCAGCCAGACATAAACGGCTCTGGCAGTAAATAAAATGAGTTTTTTGAAAATTCTGTCAACTAATGTCGTGTCAGGATTGATATGGAGGATTATTTCTCTGACAGCTGCCGGAGGCAATGCAATAGTGCGGACATTGATGTCGATTCGTTTCTCTTTTATATAGCACATACCTAATGCATTCATGCGTCTCCTTACAACCGGCCCTTTCGCATATTGTTTCTTCTTGTTTCTTCCAAAAGAAGCCGATGATTGCTGTTGACAGGTACAGTTCTTCTGTCTATTATAAGCAATTGACTTTGTTTTAATTACTTTTCATCTCCACCTACCTCGAAGTGCTGACCGCCCAACAGACCTTATTACAGGCTGAATTGACAGAGGCGAACGATAAATTCGATATGATACAAGGAGTCATTAACCTGTACCATGCATTAGGGGGAGGAACGGAATGAATATAACAACGTGCAGCCATTGACGGCACATATTCAGGAAAACTACATTCTCTAAAAAACCTTTATATACTATGCCCGTTTCGCCGGATCATAAGCCGGTGGAACGGGCAACACTTATGGTTTTCTGTGATTTACCGTAAAAACTGCATATCGCCCCGAATTTTCTGTAAGTCCTTTAATATGCATATCCTCTACCTTTGCATTGGAGCAATATCAAGAGTTAGAATTATGGACAACAGGATCAGCCGTCGCAGTGCGTTGAAACATATGGGAGCTGCCATAATCAGCGGTGCTGCCGCCGTTTCAGGCCTGCTCCCTCTTGCTTCATGCGGCAACAGCAAAACCAAGAGGGTCATTTTCTATTTCACTGGTACCGGCAACTGCCTGTACATAGCCAGGCAACTTGCAGGAGAGAACACCGAGCTGCACAGTATCCCTCAGCTGGTGAAACAAGGGAAGTATGAATTCGAGGCGGATGAAATAGGCATTGTATATCCCATCTACGGGCACATGCCGCCCAATATGGTACGTGAATTCATCAAAAAGGCGCGGCTGAAAGCCGGATACAAGTTTGCTGTCCTGACTTACGGAGCGAGAAAATGCGATGCTGTAGAGATATGGGACCGCATATCCCGAGATGCGGGCAACAGCTTCGATTATATCAATACCATTGTCATGGTGGACAACTGGCTGCCAAATTTTGACATGAACGAACAGATCAGGATTGACAAACGCATTCCTGAAAATTTGCAGAAGATAACGGCCGACATCGAAAGGCAGCGGCATTGGCACCAGCCGGTAACGGAGGAAGAACGGCAAATGCATCAGGACTTTATGGCGCGGTCCGGCCTTAATCCAGAGGAAGGCTTCCTGATGAAAAGCGAAAGGTGCTTCACTGTGACCGACGCTTGCATCAGTTGCGGGATATGTACATACGTATGTCCCCGTGGCAACTATGAACTGACATCAAGAGGAGTCAGGATGTCGGGCGACTGCGAATTCTGTTTCGCCTGCATACAGAACTGTCCGCAGAAAGCCATCCGGTTTACCCGGATGTCAGAAGTGAATCCTGGCGCACGCTATCGCAACGAGCACATTTCATTGATGGACCTCAAGCTGGCAAACAATCAGAAAATATAAGAATCCGGAAGATATGTTGAGAAAAACAAGACTTGCACTTGCCATACTTTTCTTCGCGCCCATTACGCTGCTGTTTCTCGATTTCACGGGAACGGTGCACGCATGGTTCGGCTGGATGGCAAAGATACAGTTCCTTCCTGCAGTGCTTGCCCTGAATGTCGGCCTTATCGCACTGCTCGTCATACTGACAATAGTCTTCGGTCGGGTGTATTGCTCGATCATTTGTCCGTTGGGCGTATTCCAGGATGTCATATCTTGGCTCAACGGGCGGCGGAAGAAAAAGAAATACCGTTTTTCATACTCCCCCGCCAAACCGTGGCTGCGATATGGCATATTGGCATTGTTTATCATTGCTCTGACAACCGGAGCCGGATCTTTCGCAGCATTACTCGCACCGTACAGTTCATACGGAAGAATCGCGGGCAACCTGTTCGCCCCGATTTACCGTTGGGGGAACAACCTGATCGCCCACATTGCCGAACGGGTTGGCAGCTATGCCTTTTACGAGACGGATGTATGGATGAAAAGCCTGCCGACATTCATCATCGCGGTCGTGACATTTGTCGTACTTGCCATACTGGCGTGGCGCAACGGACGGACATACTGCAACACCGTTTGCCCGGTCGGGACGGTATTGGGATTCTTGTCCCGTTTCTCATTACTGCGTCCGGTGCTTGATTCAGAGAAGTGCAGGCATTGCAGTCTGTGTTCACGCCGGTGCAAGGCCGCCTGCATCGACTACAGGAACCACAGCATCGATTACAGCCGTTGCGTGGCGTGTATGGATTGCATAGATACCTGCAAACACGATGCCCTCCATCTGCAATGGCGCTGGAAAACCCGCAACAAGACTGAAGCGACATCCGGACATACGGATACCTCCCGCCGCTCTTTCCTGACTGCCACGGCGATATTGGCGACTACCGCCACTCTGAAGGCGCAGCAAAAGAAAGTGGACGGAGGACTGGCTGTCATCGAAGACAAGAAGATACCCGTGCGGGCAACTCCTATTGAACCTCCGGGATCCTGGAGCGCGCGCGACTTTGCCCGCCACTGCACCGCTTGCCAGCTTTGTGTGTCTGCCTGTCCGAACAATGTGCTCCGCCCATCTTCCGACCCGGCAAGACTGATGCAACCCGAAATGTCTTACGAACGCGGCTATTGCCGGCCGGAATGCACCCGATGCAGCGAAGTCTGTCCAGCAGGAGCCATCCGTCCGATAACAGTCGCTGACAAATCATCGACACGCATCGGCCACGCCGTATGGGTCAGGAAAAACTGCATTCCGCTGACCGACGGAGCAGAATGCGGCAACTGCGCCCGACATTGTCCATCGGGGGCGATACTGATGGTGCCTCACGACAGCGGCAACCCGGAGTCCGTCAGGATTCCGGTCATCAATGCCGGGCGATGCATAGGCTGCGGCGCATGTGAAAACCTCTGTCCGGCCCGTCCTTTCAGTGCCATCTATGTAGAAGGGCACACAATGCACAGCATTATGTAAAACTTCATAAACGGAAAACTATGAATAATCATGATAAGACACGATTGTCCAGGCGGAATTTCCTGAAAACAATGGGAGCCATCGGAGTGGCAGCAACCGGACTGCCGGCCTGCAGCAACGGCAGGGAGACTGATACCGGCAATGCCGCTCCGGCAGGAGAAATGACATACCGCACGAATCCTTCGACGGGCGACCGTGTGTCGCTCCTCGGTTTCGGGATGATGCGTCTGCCCTCCGTGGGAGGCCGCAGCGCACGTGAGGGGAATGAGGAAATAGACCAGGAAATGGTGAATGAACTGGTGGACTGCGCCATCGCCAACGGCGTGAACTATTTCGACACATCTCCCGCCTATTGCCGGGGAAAATCGGAACACGCTACCGGCATTGCCCTGAGCCATCATCCCCGCGACAGCTATTTCATTGCCACCAAACTGTCGAACTTCGCCCCTTCCACCTGGAGCCGGGAGGCATCCATCGCCATGTATCACAACTCTATGAAAGAACTGCAGGTGGACTATCTGGACTATCTGCTGCTGCACGGTGTAGGTATGGGCGGCGGTATGGAAGAGTTCGAGAACCGCTATATGAAGAACGGTATCCTCGACTTCCTGCTGGAAGAACGCAAGGAGGGACGCATACGCAACCTCGGGTTCTCATATCACGGTGATGTGCGGGTGTTCGACTACCTCCTTTCCCGGCATGATGAATACAAGTGGGACTTCGTGCAGATCCAGCTGAACTATCTGGACTGGAAGTACGCCAAGCAAATCAACCCGATGAACACCGATGCCGAATATCTGTACAACGAACTGGTGAAGCGTAACATCCCTGCCATTGTTATGGAACCTCTGCTTGGCGGCCGGCTTTCCAACGTGCCGAGCACCATCTTTGCCCGCCTCAAGCAACGTGAGCCCGAACTGAGTGTGGCTTCTTGGGCGTTCCGTTTTGCCGGGAGCCTGCCAGGCGTCCACACCGTGCTGAGCGGAATGACACGCATGGAACATCTGCAGGACAACCTGCGCACATACTCTCCCTTGAAGCCGCTGACGGAAGATGATTTCACATTCCTGCAGGAAACCGCCACGCTGATGATGAGCTTCGACACCATTCCTTGCAATGACTGCAAATACTGTATGCCTTGCCCTTACGGGCTTGACATACCTGCCATTCTTCTCCATTACAACAAGTGCCTGAATGAAGGCAATATCACCGGAAACGCCAATGACGAGAACTACCGGAAAGCCAGGCGGGCCTTTCTCGTAGGCTACGACCGCAACGTTCCCAAATTACGGCAGGCAAACCATTGCATCGGATGCAACCAGTGCAGTCCACACTGTCCTCAACGCATCGACATCCCCGCCGAACTGCATCGGATAGATGCTTATGCAGAACGCTTGAAGCAGGAGATAGGATAATGAAAACAACGGATCATTTAATCGATATAAAAGATGAAACCACTTAAAAGACTTCTGTTGTCCGCCCTGATGCTATGCGGCGGCGTATGCGCTACCTGTGCGCAAGAGAAAACAACAACGGCAGGCGTGCCTGTGGTCAAGTTGAACAACGGCGTGGAGATGCCACGCTTCGGAATCGGCACTTTCCTCCAGCCAAGTGACGAAGTGTGCGAACAGTCGTGTCTCACCGCATTGAAAGCGGGCTACCGCCATATTGACACGGCCCATGCCTATCAGGACGAGGCCGGCGTCGGGCGCGCAGTAAAGGAGAGCGGCATCCCTCGTGAGGAAATATGGATAACCAGCAAGCTCTGGCCCACGGAATACGGTGAGGGCAAGACGCTCAAGGCCATCGACGATATGCTGGAGCGGATGCAGCTCGACTATATCGACCTGCTCTATGTCCATCAGCCTGTAGGGGATTTCGTCGGGGCGTGGAAAGATATGGAGAAAGCGGTAAAGATGGGAAAGGTACGCGCCCTCGGCATAAGCAACTTCGACGCGAATGATGAAGTGTGGGACAAGATTATGAAAGAAGCGACCATCAAGCCCCAAGTGCTCCAGATAGAGTGCCACCCATACGCCCAGCGGCTGGAGATGCGCAGGAAAGCCGCTGCGGAAGGCATACAGGTGGAATGCTGGTTCCCGTTGGGAGGTGCAATGAGCAACGGCGCCCTGTTCAAGAACCCGGTGATAAAGAAGATTGCCGAAGCCCACGGCAAAACCCCGGCACAGGTCATCCTGCGCTGGCACATTCAGGAGGGCTTCTCGGTCATCCCCGGAGCTTCGAATCCAGACTACATCAAGGAGAACATCCGGATCTTCGACTTTGCCCTGACCGATGACGAGATGCAGCAGATGCGCTCGCTCAACAAGGAACAGCGTTTCTTCAACGCCACGCTGGAGGATGTGGAGAAGATGGTCTGGGGAGCAAATCTATAGCCGTTACACACAAACCCCAGACGATTTTTGTCAAAACCGATAAAGAGAGAGTATGATAAAAACAGTTAAAAATTTGTATACTCCAAATCTTTGACCCACCTTTGCAGCGGAATTTACGGAATGTAGCGTTTTGTAATCCTCATCGGAGGGCAGAAATGTAATGCCGGATAAGATGACTGGGTAAAACCAATCAGCTTGTCCGGCTTTTTTGTGATTGAAGATATTGGATATACCATGAAACGAGATGCAATCGATCTGGGTACATTGAATGTGTCTACCCTGTTCAGGAAGTATTTTGTTCCGACTTTGTTCGGAATGTTGAGCATGTCCGCCGTGACTGCAGTCGACGGGATATATGTGGGACATGGAATAGGCAGCGACGGCATTGCTGCCATCAACATCTGTATCCCGTTGCTGATGCTTTTCACGGGTGTGGGGCTGATGGTAGGCGCAGGGGTGTCGGTAGTAGCTTCCATACATCTGTCAAGAGGGAAAATCGAGGCGGCCCGCATAAATGTAAGCCAGGCTCTGCTGTTCGTGACACTCGTAGGTCTCGTCCCATCCATCCTGATGATGGCTTATCCGTCGGGCACGGCCCGCCTGCTGGGGGCATCCGAATATCTGACGCCGCTGGTAAAGGAATATATGCTGTGGTTCATCCCTTCGCTGCTGTTCCAGATGTGGTGCTCCGTCTGCCTTTTCATAATCCGACTGGACGGTGCCCCGAAACTGGCCATGATGTGCAATGTCCTGTCCGCACTTATCACCGTGGTGCTTGGATACCTTTTTATCTTCCCGTTGGGATGGGGGCTGAAAGGTGCGGCATTGGCCGCTACACTCGGCCTGTTGATAGGAAGCGTGACGGGGCTTGTCTATCTGTTCTGTTTTGCAAAGACATTGCGTCCTTACCGGGTGAAATGGAGCATCAAGAGCATGCGCCTTTCATTCAGGAATCTGGGCTATCAGTGCCGCATCGGCTCGTCCGCATTGCTGACTGAGGCGACGATGGCCGTACTTATGTTCGTGGGCAACCATATGTTCATGAAATACCTTGGTGACAATGGCGTGGGTGCATTCGGCATAGCCTGCTACTATACCCCGTTCGTGTTCATGGTGGGAAACGCCATAGCCCAGTCGGCCCAGCCTATCATCAGCTACAACTTCGGTCTCGGGCACAGAAACCGAGTCAGGACTACGGAGCGGATAGCGCTTCTCACGGCAGTGGTCTGCGGTGTGGTGCTCACGGCTGCGTTCTCGCTGTTCCCGGACATCCTTGTAGGGCTTTTCATAAATACAGAAAATCCTGCGGCACGGATGGCCATCGAAGGATTCCCGTATTTTTCCGCGGCATTCGTGTTCTTCATTTTCAACCTCACGGTGATAGGCTACTACCAAAGTCTGGAGAAAATGCGCCACGCCACCGTGCTGGCTCTCCTGCGCGGCTTCATTTTCCTGATACCGTCTTTTATCCTGCTGCCGAAAGCAATAGGAGCTCACGGCATCTGGCTTGCGCTATGTCTCTCGGAATTGTTGACAACGCTTACGATAGCCATTATATACGGAATAAGCGTATTGAAACATAAGCATACATCCGCGGCAAATTAAATCAATATGCTTGAGAGCAGATCATTATCCGTATGTCTCTACAAGATATTTCACGAACTGCGGGTCTCCGAAATTCACCGTTCCCGTATCGTGGCAGTTGAGGGTGGCGATACGTTCCATTTCCTCATCGGTCAGCGTGAAGTCGAAGATGTCCAGGTTCTGCCGCATACGCTCCATATGCGTGCTCTTGGGAATGGCGACGATACCCCGCTGCGTGAGCCAGCGCAGTGCCACCTGTGCGGCGGTCTTCCCGTAGCCTTCCCCGATGGAAGCGAGCAGTCCGCTCTTTACCACGCCTTCGGCACCCTCTCCTCCGAGCGGGCCCCAGGCCATCATCTTCGTGCCGTATTCAGCAAGAGTCGGCTCGATGCCCCGTTGCTGGACGAGCGGATTGCATTGCAACTGGTTCACCATCGGCTTGATGTCCACATAGTGGGCGAAGTCGAAGAAACGTCCTGCCTGGAAGTTGCTCACCCCGATGGCACGCACCTTGCCTGCGCGGTAGGCCGCCTCCATCGCCCTCCACGAGCCGAACACATCACCGTATGCCTGATGGATGAGCAGCAGGTCTATGTAACCGGTCTTCAGCTTGCGCAGGCTCTCGTCAATGCTTGCCGCCGCTTTCTCCTCGCCGGCATTCGATATCCATACTTTAGTCACCAGGAAAATGTCCTGCCGGGAAATCCCGCTCTTGCTGATGGCGTTTCCCACGCCTTCTTCGTTGAAGTAGGCCTGCGCCGTATCAATCAGGCGATACCCCACCTCCAGAGCATCGCTGACGCACCGTTCACACTCCTGCGGAGCTACCTTGAACACTCCGTAACCCAATAACGGCATTTCCACGCCGTTGTTCAGTCTGATTGTCTGCATAGTCATATTTGTCTTACAGATTATTGAAACTTCTTTCCCGAACGCCATGCCTGTCCCACACTGCCACCCAGGGCACGGTAAATCAGGGCGGACGAATCGAAAACAATCGGCTTGAGCCTGTCAAGGTCCACCTTGCCTTCGGCATTCAGGATGCTCTCATCGGCACTCCAGTTCACGACCTCACCGACCACACGGGCACCGCCGCCGGCGTTTTCTTCCATTTCAACCACACGGCACTCCAATGTGAGCCTGTATTCGTTGATGATCGGAGCATCCACATTCGGGCTTGGAGTTACGGTGAAACCGGCACGTTCCACTTTGTCGGGGACCTTGTCTCCGCTCACCAGGCCGAAATAATCGGATTCCGCCATATCCTCCTCAGTAGCGAAGCTGACAGTGAACGCTTTTTTCAGTCTTATATTCTCGGTTGTCCTGTGCGCTCCCAAATCGAACAATATTTTGTCATAATCGCACTGGCCGCCCCACGCCGCCATCATTACATCCGGGACTTGATTCTCATCGTAAGTCGCAATCATAATACAAGGCTGCGGTGTCATGACCGGATGCTGTGTCCCGAAATTCCGGCGTCCGGGCACCTCTTTTACTTTATGGTCCATATCAGTTTTATATTATGAGTTCAAAGTTAGTCATAATCACACTGACACAGGCTACAGAAATTACCGAAAAAACACCCATTTTTACCGTTTGTTGACTCTATCAACAGCGGAGGCGATGCCCAGGCAATCCTCCTGACTTATGGCTCCCGGACCCGAGCCAAAGATTCCGCAGACCAGGAAGCCATTCAGAGCCTGGACATCCAGAAACGGACGGCATCATCAATCCATCCTTCGGCTACTGTACCAGTGCCCAGTCCAAAGCCATGGGGAAGGCCGTCGTAAGCATGGAATTCGGTCGGGATGCCGAGAATGGTCATATATATAGGCAATCGCCTGCGCAAGGTCTTCGTAGGCATAGTCCGGACGGTAGATGAGCGCAAAGGCGTTGTAACCCATTCTGGACAGCTCGAGGGCATGCGGGAAACTGTCATGCATGGCCCCGACGTATGCGAACGCGCCACCGGCATTGCAGACGGCAAAGGGCGCACCCGGATTTCCACGGAAAAAGAACAGCCCCGTGTCGCGCTTCTGCGGGTCGGCCTGCTTCTCGGCTTCCGTATAGATGTCGAGGAATACGCTGCCGGCATGCGCTTTCAGGTAATTGCAGATTTCGACGGTCTTGTCCGGGTCTATGCAGTTGTACCAGACCAGGCGCAGCTGTTCCAGGGTCTCGCCGCTCCAGTAGCCCTCGTCCACGGGGAAAATCAGCCGTCCCCAGTCGCCGAAAGCCGGGTCGGCCATCACATCGCTGATGCGGCTTGTGCGGTCTTCCCGGGTATAGTCTTTCGAATCATATTCGATTCTCACGACCTGTCTGTTCGGTCGCTTGCGAAAAGTATTGGCCGGAAACAGACCGGGTCATCTGAATCCGGAAACTGTCGTCTGTTGTTCCGTTTCCGTCCATATCAGTCTGGGGTTCTGTCTTTTCCGCACAGGCGCATAATCCTGTTGCCATAACAGCCGTTATCATTGCCATACAGGTCATCCTTTTCATCGTTTCATGTAATTAGACGGTTGCAAAGTTCGACATAATCCTTGTGCAGCCTGTTACACTAATTACTGCGGATACCTGCATTTTTACGGTTTGTTCTGCCCCTTATCCCCTGTACTCCGTCGGGCTTACCCCCAGATGCTGCTGCACATAACGGCTGAAATAGGCTGGCGACGAGAAACCGAACATATCGGAAATACGCACGAAAGTCAGCGACTTGTCGTGGAGCAGGCGGGAGATGTCGAGAACGGTGTAACGGTTTATCCAGTAGTTGGCGGCATAACCGCTTATCTTCCGCGAGACTTCGGACAGGTACTTGGGCGTGACGCACAGTTTGTCGGCATACCAGTTCACCTCGCGGTGTTCACGGTACACACCGTTCTCCAGCATATTGAGGAAGCGGCTCATTATGGCAGCGCTTTGCTGCGGGATATTGTCCGCTCCGTAAATATGTGAATGGAAATCGAAGAAATCGATAATCAGCATCTGGACAGATGCAATCAGCAAATCCTTGCGGAAATGATGGCCGGTCTGCGCCAGCCGCGCCTCCACCATCTCGAAGTCTTTGCGGCAAAGTTCCCGTTGGCCGGCATCCAGTTTCATAATGGGATTGAGGAACAGGGCCAGCTGCCCCTTCATTCCATAATTGCTCAGCGGCGTGGAGAGCACGATAAATTCGGATGTGACATATATCACCTTCACCCTGAAATCTTCCGCAGGCCGGATGCGCTCCACTAACTTTCCCTTGCGGACAATCATCAGATCACCCGCCTGCAGTTCGCGTTCTTCCCCGTTGTATCTCAGTCTGCAGCTGCCTTCCAGACAGAGGGCATGCGCCAGATAATTGCTGTAGGCATCGGTACCAAGCCCGTCAAGGGTGTCCTTTATTATAATATTTTCCGTTTCTGCCATACCATCGCTTTTTTCTCCTGCAAATATATACGGAAGCCGGGATATTTCAAGCCGGCAACGCCATCGGAAGTGCACGAAAGGCTTGACTTTTGACTCTGAAGGGCAAAAAAAAGGAAATATATGTATGCCATCCCGTAATTCTTGTAATGAGGCTTTCTTGCGGCTGCCGTAATTTTGCACCGGTATAACAAGAATCGGAACATGGACTACAGGACATTAGGATTGAGCGGACTGAGAGTATCCTCCATAGGATTGGGCTGTATGGGGATGAGTCACGCTTACGGCGCGCCGGCAGACAGGCGGGAAATGGCCGAATTGCTGGCCGATGCCGTGGATATGGGCTACACTTTTTTCGACACGGCAACCGACTACCGCGCTTCAATGCCCCAGTTCCAGAAAGGAAGCTTCAGGCAGAACAAGGCATTGTTCCGCATCCGCGGACTTTTCAGCCGACACCCCTGATATGGAATAAAATCATTGATTATTACAATAAGACACTGCACAGATCCTCGAACCGTGTCAACCGCAGCAGTCTCGGGTGGTCATATTCCTCTACTATTTCATGCTGCCACGTAGTGTGAAAAGGGATATATGCCCCGTAGGAGCCGATTTGCAGGACCGGAGCAATGTCCGACTTGAACGAGTTCCCTACCATCAGAAGTTCCGGAGCCTTGATACTATGGAATGCCAGCAGATCCGTATAGGTCTTTTCAGTCTTGTCGGAGACAATTTCGAGATGGTCGAAAAATTTCCCGAGTCCGGAACACTCCAGTTTCCTTTCCTGGTCAAGGATGTTGCCCTTGGTAACGACTGTCAGCCTGTACCTGCCCGAATCGCGTATTTTCTTCAGAGTCCCGGCAACTCCGGACATAGGCTCTGCCGGAATCCGCAGCAGAGAGCGGCCGACAGAATATATTTCTGAAATTTCTGCCGGAGACACCGTTTCCCCTCCTATTCTCAAGGCGGTCTCTATCATCGACAGCGTAAACGCAGCCGCTCCATACCCGAGCTCGGCCATATTCTGCATCTCCGTCCTGAAAAGTTCCTCCTTTATATATCCCGGGACTCCGTATTCCGAGAGAATATTACAGAACCTCCCCTCTGCCGCATCATAATAAGGCTGGTTTTCCCAAAGTGTGTCATCCGCATCGAATGCGATGACCTTTACAGTGTCATTCAATGTCATATCAAACCGCAAAAAAACAACTGCACATTCCGTCAGGCCGTCTTTCCGACCGGCAGGCAAAAATAAAGTCTTTTGCCAGACCTTGCAAATTCCACGGAAAATTTCATATCCGGCAGAACCATTATTGTCAAAAAGTTTCATCTCCTGACAGAAAGAATTATCTTTGCGCCCCGAATTTTGAAAACTGTCATATCCACAAATCGCGGGCAAACCGCCGGAACGGCTGTAAACCTGCACAATACAATGAATAAATGCTGACAATAATTTCCCAGATGGCGGCACTGTTCATCCTGATTCTCGTAGGATACGGTGCTGCAAAGCTCAAGATAATAGACGGACGCTTTTCACAGCAGCTGTCTGTATTCGTTATCAATATCAGCAGCCCTTGTCTGATAGTATCCTCAGTGTTGGGAGACATTTCTCCTGACAAAGGGCTTATTCTCCCGGTCCTCGCCATAGGGTGTGTGACGTATGCATTTTTCGTGGCCGTTGCAATGCTGCTTTCGCGCATCATCACAAAGAACAAGGATATGCAGGGCATCTACGGGTTTATGCTGACTTTCGGGAATGTAGGCTTCATCGGCTATCCGATAGTGGCCTCGATTTTCGGCAAATACGCCATCTTCTATGCGAGCCTGCTGAACATCCCCTTCACCCTTCTGGCCTTTTCTCTCGGGAAAAAGATGATACAGGGAGGGCCCGGAGGGCTGAAACTGGACTGGAAGATACTTGTAAGCCCAGCTATGATAGCCTGCTACCTGTCCACTTTGATAGTAGTGTTCGACATCAAGGGTCTGCCAGGACTTATAACGACCCCGATTACCTTGCTCGGAAACATCACCGTCCCTGCCGCCCTGCTGATAATAGGCACATCCATGGCGCAAATGGACCTCCGGAAGATATTTTCCGGCAAACTGATATGGGGGATTTCCATTCTCCGGCTTCTGATACTGCCGATAGTCATCTACTATTTCACCCGACTTATTGGCTTCAGCGGTGACATCCTCGGCATCAACACTGTCCTCGCGGCAATGCCGGTGGGTACCTATGGTGCAATGTTCTGCCTCCAGTACGGCAAGGACGAGAGCGTCATGATCCAGGGAATACTTATTTCGACGCTCCTCTCGATACTCAGCATCCCGCTCATCACCCAGATACTCTGATCCGCCCCGCCGCAATCCGGACTCCCTGGCTGGTCCGGAATCGCGGATTCACATTCTGTCGGTAAACAGGATGCCGTCGAGGTGATCGGTCTCGTGCTGGAAGATGACGGCGGTGAAACCGTTCACGGTGTCGCGCACCGTCTCTAAAGTGCGGATGTCAACATAACTGATGACGATGGTCTGCGAACGCTCCACATCCCCGTATATGCCCGGTATGGACAGGCAGCCTTCAGGTCCGGTCTGTTTCTCTTCGGACAGGTACTCTACCCGGATATTGGGATAGACCTCGAAAGGCTCTCCTGCCTTGTCGAATCTCTGGACGGCAACCACTCTTCTTTTCAGGCCTACCTGCGGACCTGCTATGCCGACTCCATCCTGAGTAGAATCTGTAACCGTGGCTATCATCCTGTCCGCAAGCCGTCCGAACCGCTCCGAGCGCAATGCTTTCAGAGGGAAATCGGCACATTCAGAGCGGAGGAGCAACGAGTCCTCCCTGTCGTCTACCGTCAGCACCCTCATGATTCCCTCCGCATCGATAATGTCCTTCTCTTCCCCGGTCAGACGGGGTGCATTATCAGCTGTACAGCCGCACGCTGCCAGGACGGCTGCCACAAGCCCTCCGCCAAAAATAAAATTCCTGATTCCTGCCTTCATTTTCAGTACAATTTCCCTGCAAAGATACAAAATCCGTTTCTAAGGTCAACGGGTATGATTTCGGGTCAATCAACGGCAAATATTTCGTCATTCTATGCCTTATCCCGAATGAAGAGATGGCGGACAGATTTACTGAAATGAATGGAGGAGAAATATCCGTGAATGACATCATCTATGCAGTGCCGGAAGACACGGGAGAACCCGCATCCGTGGAAATAACGGAAACCGATGCCACAAGCGGCATTGTCCGGCTTAGCGACAGCCTGTGGATGGAATATAAGAATATGACCGGGGATTCGGCCGCGACAACAGCCTATGAAGACGGCGAATCGAGTGAGGAAGCGGCATTCCGCACCCGGAAGGATGGGGCACGGTGAACAATAAAACAAAAAATCATTAAATTTACATCCTGAAATTCAGGATGTGATGATTCAGACCATATACGGATACGGCATAATTGTCCTGACATTATGGTTTTTCTTATATGCTTTTTACGGGTAAGCTGAAACAGCATTCCCCGCCAAACGGAAACTCCGGCACTGGAAAATTCCAGTTATATGAAAAATATTTTCCTTATTTTCGCGGTTTTTATGAATCTTGAATAAACTTGTAAACACTATACACATGAACTGGATTATCCTGATTATAGCCGGATGCTTCGAATCCGGTTTTGCTTTCTGTCTGGGGAAAATGAAAGAAGTCTCCGGCACAGCGTGGTGGCTGTGGGGAGCCGGATTCCTGATCTGCCTGACATTGAGTATGGTCCTGCTTGCCAAGGCAGTCCAGACACTGCCGATAGGGACGGCCTACCCTGTATGGACAGGCATAGGCGCAGTCGGGACCGTGGTGCTTGGCATCATATTCTTCCATGAACCGGTGTCATTTCTGCGCCTGTTTTTCATCACGACACTCATAGCATCTGTCATTGGACTGAAAACAGTGTCATGACATCTGCTTAATCACCATATTTTCGAGACCTTATACTTTTTTTATGGAACACCGGCAACAGGCACATCGCGACAGAGGGATTCTCCGTACTTTCAACAGGTTCTTCAGCAACGAATCCTCAGGAGGAGTGCTGCTTCTGGTATGCACAATCACCGCTGTCACACTTGCATCCATTCCGGGAGGAGAATGGTTCGACAGGATTTGGGAAACCGAGGCAGGATTTGAAATAGTAGGCTTCTCTATGGACATGTCACTGCGACATTGGGTAAATGACGCACTGATGGCCATATTCTTTTTCTCGGTCGGGCTGGAGATAAAACGGGAAATGCTTGCCGGACAGCTTTCTTCCTTCAAAAAATCCATCCTGCCCATAATGGCTGCCATCGGAGGGATGCTCGTTCCAGCTGCAATATACTGGGCCTTCAATTCGGGACATCCGGAGAGCATCCGGGGCTGGGGCATTCCAATGGCCACAGACATAGCTTTCGCCATCGGCATCCTGTCCCTCCTTGGCAATCGCGTACCGGCCAGCCTGAAAGTCTTCCTGACCGCCCTTGCCATAGCAGATGACCTTGGGGCAATCATCGTACTGGCGATATTCTATCCCACACACGCCATCCATCCCGAACATCTGGGATATGTCGGATTGGTAATGGCCGTCCTTTTCCTGTTCAACAGACTGGGTGTCAAGGAAAAATATCTTTACATAATACCCGGTGCGGCAATGTGGTATTTCACATACAGGTCAGGGATACACGCCACGATAGCCGGGGTGTTCCTCGCTATGACGATACCGGCCGGGAACAGGCTCGATGGGATACGGTTCCGGGACAGGATATCCATACTCCTGGAAAAATTCAAACCCTCCGCATCACGCAATTACGGTATCCTGAGCAGTCCTGAACAGCAGCATGTCATCCACAGCATAAGGACAGCCGTACTGGATGCAGACCCTCTGCTGCACAGGCTCGAAAGCAGTCTTCATCCGATAGTCACCTTTGTAATAATGCCAGTCTTCGCACTGGCGAATGCAGGAGTCGCCCTTGATCTCAGCGCCCTCGCATCCGGAGGACTGTCACCGGTAACGGCAGGCATACTCTTCGGGCTTCTGGTCGGGAAACCCGCCGGCATCTTCCTTTTCAGTTTCATAGGCATCCGGCTGAAGCTCGCCTCAATGCCTGCAGGTGTGACTTGGAAACAACTGGCAGCCACAGGAGTCCTTGGAGGCATTGGCTTCACAATGTCCATCTTCATAAACAATCTGGCCTTTGCCGACCCTGCACTCGTGGACATCGGCAAGGTCAGCATCCTGATAACATCCGCTCTGGCCGCCATCCTGGGCCTGACAGCCATGTCCCTCTCCTGCAGGAGAGGGTCCGCCCCGCTGCAGATTCCGGACTGATTCCGTGCCTATTCTGTGCCTATTCTTGAGGCAAAAAGGTTGCGCATACAGATTTTCTGCGTATTTTTGAAGTCTGGTTAGTTATATGCCCGTCCAGGGCGTTGAAAAAAGGGATATATGAAAAAGGAAGAATTTGTCGGCAGGATGGGAGAGACTGCGAAGAAAGTCAGGGAGAAAGGCTCGCAGGCAGGAGACCTGCTCAAGACTCTGAAATGGTGGCACTGGCTCATCATTGCAGCCGTCCTCGCCGGATGTGCTGTGACTGTGATACTGCTGACACGGAAGCACCCTGTCACACCGGAAGCTCCGATTGTGGAGACCCAGATGGTGACCCTCAGGGATGTGGAGATATATGGAGAATACCCGGGCAGCATCCGCGCCCAGCTGTTCGTGGAAGTCAGGGCGAGGGTGGAAGGCTACCTCGAGAAAATGCTGTTTGAAGAAGGGTCGTATGTCAACAAGGACCAGGTCCTGTTCATAATCGACCCGAGCCAGTACGAAGCCAAGGTAGAGAAGGCCAAATCCTTGCTGCAGAAGAACAAGGCGCTTGCCCTCAAGGCGGAACGGGATCTGGACAGGATCAGGCCCCTGTACGACCAGAAAGCTGCCAGCCAGCTGGATATGGACAACGCCATCGCATCATACGAGAGTGCGGTTGCGGATGTCGGAATGAGCGAAGCGGATCTGAAACAGGACGAGCTTGCATTGAGCTACACGACTGTCAGGTCTCCGATCAGCGGATATGTCAGCGAGAGCAATGTGGACATCGGGACCCTCGTAGGCCCCGGAGCACAGTCGCTGCTTACAACAGTTGTCAAGAGCGACACCGTGCTCGTAGAGTTCAAGATGACAGACCTCGACTACCAGAGGAGCAAATCCACAAATGTCAACATAGGGCAGTCCGACTCGACAGGGAAATTCGACCCGTATGTGACCATCACCCTTGCGGACAAGTCTGTCTATAAATACAAAGGATATGTGGACTTCGCGGATCCGCAGGTCGATTCCAGAACGGGGACTTTCCTTGTGAGAGCAGAGATGCCGAACCCCGACCGGGAACTTCTGCCGGGACAGTTCACCAATGTCACAATGCTGCTGAATGTTCTGGAAAATGCCGTCGTAGTGCCTACAAAAGCCATTGTAATAGAAAAGAGCGCAGCATATATATGGGTATTGCGGCCTGATGGGATTGCAGAAAAGCGTTTCATCGAACTCGGCCCGGAAAGCGGGAATGACACTGTAGTGGAAAGGGGACTGCGCCCGGGCGAAAGCATCGTAGTGGAAGGCTATCACAAGCTTACCCACGGTATGCCGGCACGGAGTGCCTATTGAATAAAATCCGGAATCCTTCGCTGGAAGCCAGATTCCGGTGGCAGACATTGAACTGACAACAATATGAAATCTGATTTTTTTATAGATAGACCAGTATTCTCGGCCGTGGTTTCCGCCCTGATAGTCATTGTGGGAATCATCGGCCTTGTCCAGCTCCCGGTGGACCAGTATCCTCAGATTGTGCCGCCGGTGGTGACAGTCTCGGCATCCTACCCGGGCGCAAGCGCGACGGCAGTGGCCCAGGCTGTGGCTACACCTATCGAACAGGAACTGAACGGCACTCCGGGTATGCTCTACATGGAGTCCACGAACTCCAACTCCGGAAGTTTCACGGCCACATTGACTTTTGACATCACGACAGATGCTGACATCGCGGCAGTGGAAGTGCAGAACCGCGTGAAGGAGGCGGAGGCAAGGCTGCCCGCGGAAGTCGTCCAGAACGGTATTTCTGTCCAGAAACAGGCCTCCAGCAGGCTCATGACTGTGACAATCCAGTCCGATGACGAGAAATACGATGAAATATACCTCAGCAATTTTGCCACTCTGAATGTGCTGGACATGCTCCGCAGGGTGCCTGGAGTCGGCAGGGTCTCCAATGTCGGCAGCCGCTATTACGCGATGCAGATATGGGTCCAGCCCGACAAGCTGGCGGCTCTCGGGCTCACTGTCCAGGATCTGCAGAAAGCCCTCAAGGACCAGAACCGCGAATCGGCTGCAGGTATGCTCGGGCAGCAGCCTATAGAAGGAGTCGACATTTCCGTCCCTATCACCGCGACAGGAAGACTTTCTTCAGTGAGCCAGTTCGAGAACATAGTGATAA
The DNA here is from genome assembly GCA_944325435.1 of uncultured Bacteroidales bacterium. Taxonomy (GTDB): domain Bacteria; phylum Bacteroidota; class Bacteroidia; order Bacteroidales; family UBA932; genus Cryptobacteroides. The sequence goes on from CALVAC010000006.1 coordinate 19,772, forward strand.
GGGCGAGCGATGACGGGGCCATCATCAGGCTGAAGGATGTGGCAAGGGTGTCCCTCGAGGCGCAGTCATATAATACTGAAAGCGGTATCAACGGCGAAAATGCAGCCGTGATGAACCTGTACATGCTTCCCGGGGCGAACGCCATGGAAGTTGCCGAGAATGTCAAGGCTACACTGGAAGAAATCAGCACGAGCTTCCCTGAAGGGATTACATATAACATCCCGTTCGATATGACTACATACATATCGGAGTCGATCCACCATGTGTACAGGACTCTTTTCGAGGCGCTGATACTGGTGATATTAGTGGTCTTCCTGTCATTGCAGAGCTGGAGGGCGACACTGATTCCTGCGATTGCGGTCCCTATCTCATTGATCGGTACATTCGGTGTGATGCTCGTCTTCGGTTTCTCCCTCAACATGATGACGCTTCTCGGACTTATCCTTGCCATAGGTATCGTCGTGGATGACGCGATAGTGGTGGTAGAGAATGTGGACAGGATCATGACAGAGGAGCATCTGTCGCCATACGAGGCCACCAAGAAGGCAATGAGCGGAATAGGAAGCGCACTGATCGCCATGTCGCTGGTGCTGTGCGCAGTGTTCGTTCCTGTGAGCTTCCTTTCAGGTATTACCGGGCAGCTGTTCCGCCAGTTCACCATCACAATCGCCGTATCGGTGATCATATCCACGGTTGTCGCATTGACCCTGAGTCCTGTGATGTGTTCCAAATTCCTCAAGCCTCATGTTGAGGGTGAAAAGAAGAACTTCATATTCAGAAAGATAAATGAAGGCCTTGCTGCCGGCAACTCGTTCTATGCAAGAATGGTGAGGGCAAGTCTGAGACATCTTCCGCGGATGTTCGCCATCTTCGGGGTGGCGTGCATCGGTATATGGGTGATGTCGCAGCTCGTCCCGCAGAGTTTCATGCCTCAGGAGGACCAGGGATATTTCACTGTAGAACTGGAACTCCCTGTCGGAGCGACCCTGGAAAGGACCAGGGTGATCACGGCAAGGGCAATGGATTTCCTGATGAGGCAGCCGGATATAGAATATGCACTCGATGTATCAGGGTCCAGTCCGCGTATAGGCTCGAGCCAGTCCAACAGCTATATTACCGTGATAATGAAGCCTTGGAAAGAAAGGGAGGAGAAAGATATCAACAAGACCATGCAGATGGTCCGCGACAGTCTTACTGTCTATCCTGAAAGCAAGGTATATCTCAGCTCTCCTGCCGTTATCCCGGGACTCGGGACTTCGGGAGGGTTCTCGATGGTGCTTGAAGCCAGGGGTGACTGTTCGTATGAGCAGCTGCAGGCCGCAGTGGACACTCTGATGTACTATGCATCGATGCGCAAAGAGCTTACGGGCCTTTCTTCTGACATGCAGCGCGACATCCCTCAGCTGTACTTCGATGCGGACAGGGACAAGACCCAGCTGCTTGGTGTACCTCTATCGGATGTGTTCTCCACTTTGAAGGCATTCACCGGCTCGGTATATATCAATGACTTCAACATGTTCAACAGGGTCTACAGGGTATATCTCCAGGCCGATGCCCCGTACAGAGGGGACAGGTCCGACCTCAACCTGTTCTATGTCAGAAGTTCCAGCGGCTCTATGGTTCCTGTCTCGGCTCTGGGGACGACATCATATACGACAGGTCCCGGAACAATCAAGAGGTTCAACATGTACTACTCGGCCACCATCAACGGAGAAGCGGCGCACGGTGTCAGCTCCGGACAGGCTATGGACATTCTTGAAGAGATTGTGGATGAACACCTGCCATCCAATGTGGGGGTAGAATGGAGCGGGCTGTCATATCAGGAAAAGAAAGAGGGCGGCCAGACAGGGCTGGTGCTCGGGCTGTGCCTGCTGTTCGTGTTCCTCTTCCTCGCCGCACAGTACGAGAGCTGGTCGGTGCCTATAGCAGTCATACTGTCGCTCCCTATAGCCATTGCAGGAGCATATCTCGGCATCCTTGTGCTCGGATATGAGAGCAACATCTATTTCCAGATAGGACTTGTGATGCTTGTGGGTCTCGTGGCCAAGAACGCCATCCTGATAGTCGAGTTCGCCAAAGAGGAGGTCGAGAAAGGGAGACCGGTGGAGGAAGCAGCCGTCGTGGCCGCCCAGCTCCGCTTCAGGCCTATCGTCATGACATCTCTGGCATTCATCCTCGGTATGCTGCCTCTGGTGTTCGCTACGGGCCCGGGGTCAGCAAGCCGTCAGGACATCGGCACCGGAGTGTTCTTCGGTATGCTCGTGGCGATAACCGCTGGTATCGTGTTCGTCCCGTTCTTCTTTGTATGGATATACAGGTTGAGAATGAAATTCAGCAGAAAGTCCCCGAAGAAACGGAGCGGCGACACAGGCGTTGTACTCCCAGAGGAATCTACTGCCGAATCAGGCAGCGGCAGATCCGGCAGGGGGAAAGCGATACTGACAATCGCCGTCATAGCAGTCGGGGGGCTGGCAGTCTCCTGCTCTCCGGCGAAATACTGTGCCAGTCCTGAACTGGACATGCCGGAAGAATTCAATATGGAAATGCCGGAAGACTCTCTGACAGTCGCGGATATGGAATGGTGGAAAATCTATCCTGACACCCTGCTGCAGAAACTGATACGCCAGGCTCTGGAATACAACAAGGATATGCTCGTGGCCGCAGAAAGGGTCAAGGAGCTGGAATTCCGCTACAGGATACAGAGAGCCGACCTGTGGCCATCTGTCAATATCAATGCTGCAGCGGATGACGAGTACAACAATTACGGCGGGGCCGACCCATCCCATGACCCTGAGATAGGGACGAAAGCATCCCTGACCTGGGAGATAGACCTGTGGGGGCATCTGCGGTGGGCAAGCCGGGCCAGAATGTCCGAATATCTGGCCAGTATCGAGGCGCAGAGGGCATTGAAGATGACCCTGATCGCAGATGTCGCCACGGCATATTTCGAACTGATGGCACTGGACAACGAGCTTGAGATCATACGCAGCACCCTGACCACACGCCGCGAAGGGGTCCTGCAGGCCAGACTGAGGCTTGACGGAGGCCTTACGGATGAGATACCGTACCAGCAGGCGCTTGTGGAGCTTGCCACGACGGAAGCTCTCGTCCCTGACCTTGAGAGACAGGTCGCACTGAAAGAGAGCGAAATCGCATTCCTTGCAGGCTCCTATCCGACAGTCATTGAACGTTCCAGGACATCGGATGAACTTTCATACCGGGATGCCGTGCCTATAGGAGTGCCATCCGACCTCCTGTGGAGAAGGCCTGACCTCAGGCAGGCGGAACAGGAGCTCCGTGCTGCGGAAGCAGAAGTCGGAGTGGCGCAGGCGGAGCGGTTCCCGACACTGACAATCGGGCTGCAGGGAGGTCTGGAAAGCGACTCTTTCCTGGATGTGCTGAAATCGCCTTTCTATTATGCGGTGGCGACAGTGGCAGCCCCTGTGTTCCAGTTCAGCAAGAGGAAGGCCGGATTCAAGGCGGCCATCGCCAGATACGAACAGGCCAGGCTCGGATACGAGAAAGCCGTGATGCAGGCGTTCAGGGAAGTGCATGATGCAGTAGTGACATTCCGGTCCGCCCAGAAGAACACCGATGCCAAGTACGATCTGATGCAGGCTGCCCTAAAATATGTGGATCTCACCAACATCCAGTATATCAACGGAGCGATCAGATACCTTGACCTCCTCGATGCGAACAGGGTGTATCTCAATGCACAGGTGGAGTACAGCAGTGCAGTGATGGACGAATACATAGCTATCGTCAATATCTACAAGGCCCTCGGAGGAGGATGGCAGACAGGAGAGGGTTCTGACAGACAGGAATGACAATATGGTTTCCGGACAATGTATATAGGACTGATATCTGACACGCACGGGATTTTCGATGACCCGATGATGGCATTTCTGGAGCCGGTGGACGAGATCTGGCATGCCGGTGATTTCGGTACTCTTGAAACGGTGCGGAAGATATCCGCATTCAAGCCTCTCAAAGGTGTCTACGGCAACTGCGACGGGCAGGAAATCAGATTCAGCTGCCCCCTGTACCAGGCATTCGAATGCGAAAGGATGAAGATATTGATGACACATATCGGCGGCTATCCCGGACATTATGACCGCAGGGCACTTGCCCTGATACAGGAGCACAGGCCTGATATTTTCGTTTGCGGACACTCGCATATCCTGAGGGTAATGAACGACACCCGACGGGGATTTATGGTCATTAATCCAGGAGCGGCAGGACAATACGGCTTCCATACCGTAAGGACTGCCCTGCGGTTCCACATAGATGATGGCAGGATACACGATATGGAGGTCTATAAGCTCGAAAAGAAACTGGCAGCGCTCTGAAACCGGATTCGGGACAAGCGGGACGGAGGACAGGGAAGTGAAACTTAATGGGCAAACGATGGCAAACAAGGTGAAAACAGTATGGTTCTGCACATCATGCGGAAACGAGAGTCCGAAATGGATGGGAAGATGTCCTGCATGCGGGGAGTGGAACACGATGGTGGAAGAGACAGTCGCGACAGGGAAAAAGACAGCCGTCCGGGAACAGTCTGTCCCGGGCTCGGGCAGCAGCCCCATCCTTCTGTCCTCGATAGATTCCTCCACAGAGAACCGCAGGTCGCTGAACAATGCAGAACTCGACCGCGTACTCGGGGGAGGGATAGTGGAGGGGTCTCTCGTGCTGATCGGAGGAGAACCTGGCATAGGGAAATCGACACTTTCCCTGCAGATTCCCCTTGCCTGCCCCGGGATGAAGACCCTATATGTGACAGGAGAGGAGAGCACAAGACAGGTCAAGCTGAGGGCAGCCAGGATAGGAGGGGATGACAGCAGCTGCCTCATCTACAGCGAGACACTTATGGAGAACATCATAGCGGAGGCAAGAAGCATAATGCCGGACCTTATGGTGGTGGATTCCGTGCAGACAATGTATTCGCAGAACATCGAGTCATCTCCCGGTTCCGTGTCCCAGATAAAGGAGACCGCGGCCCAGCTGCTCAGATTTGCCAAGGAGACCGGTGTGCCGGTCATCCTGATAGGGCATATCACCAAGGAAGGCAGTATCGCCGGGCCGAAGATACTGGAACATATCGTGGATGTGGTCCTACAGTTCGAGGGGGACAACCGGGGAGCCTACCGCCTGCTCAGAAGCATCAAGAACCGTTTCGGCTCCACGTCAGAACTCGCCGTTTTCGAGATGACAGGCAAAGGTCTCAGGGAGGTGAGCAATCCATCGGAAATGCTGATACCAATGCACGGGGAAGACCTGAGCGGAGTCGCTGTCGGGGCAATGCTGGACGGGACAAGACCTTTCCTCATAGAAGTGCAGGCCCTTGTGAGTACGGCGGCATACGGGACACCGCAGAGGTCTGCCACCGGATTCGATGTACGCAGGCTGAACATGCTTCTGGCAGTACTCGAGAAAAGGGCGGGATTCAAGCTCGGGGTGAAGGATGTGTTCCTGAACATGGCAGGAGGGCTGAGGGTGACCGACCCGGCCTGCGACCTGGCTGTAATATGCGCTGTCCTGTCATCCAATTTCGATTTCGCCATACCATCGGATATATGCTTCGCGGCAGAGGTCGGGCTGAGCGGAGAGATCCGGCCTGTGGCACAGACCGACAGACGCGCACTGGAAGCACAGCGTCTCGGATTCAGAAAAATATATGTGTCATCGTTCGGTTCTGCCGAGAATATGCCGGGAGACATAGATGTGATCCGGGTGGCGGATGTCCCGACCCTCTGCCGTTCCCTTTTCAAAGGCCGGTAAAGGCAAGAGCTTCGATTATCCTGAACAGATGTCTCTGTATCCTTGCCATCGGGACAGTATAGCCGTTCACCATAACCGAGAAAATCACGGTATCATCCCTCGTACCCGTGACAGGGACTATATATCCGGAGAAACAGCGCACCCCTCCCATAGAACCGCTTTTCATCCGTATCCTTTCCCTGGTCCCGGCAGGGACTGAAGACATACAGTACTCCAGAGTGCCCTCCCCTCCCGGATAAGGCAGGGAGCCGAAGAAGTCTTCGAATGCAGGAGAATCCATCATCTTCGACAGGAGTCCGCACAGAAACCCTGCACTCAGCAGATCTTCTCTCGACAGTCCGCTTCCATCCCGTATCAGATACCGGTGTCCTCTCACGCCTATCTCATCCAGCAGGCCTCTGACTGCCACACAAGCAGAATCATAGCATCCTACACCGCAGTATTCCTTGCCGAGAGTCTTGAACAGGGTCTCGGCGTAAAGGTTGTTGCTGTCTGTGTTTGTCACACGGACAATCTCGGCAAGCGCAGGAGACACGGTCTCCCCCAGTATCACGAGACTGTCCCGGCAGGCAGGCGACCATCCATCGCTTGTCCGCAATCTCTCATATCCATCCTCCCGAATATTCCCTTGTCCGGCCTCCTTGTCAGGGAGATTTCGCCGGGGACCGAACACTTGGCCAAGGTCTGCCGGCCCTCCCGTGCACCTTATACCGCTCCCGGCCAGATATCTGGCGAAATACCATGCGATCGTGTATTCAGGGAACTTGTTGGCGGCATGTTCCGTCTTCGGGCTGCGGTCGGCAGCAAATGTCCCCCTCATTTCTCCTCCCGGGAAAAATCCGTCCGGATAGAAATAGAGAGTATTCCCTGTTCCCGGTTTCCCAGTAACCGCAGAATTCATAAATTTCATCCACGGGCATTCAGGATATCCTGGACTTATATTGACCGGCTCTCCTGGAGCCGTTCCCGCTGAAACCCTGAAATCCTGCACATTCTCATAGAAATTCAGTCCGCAGGCTCCTGTCCCGTAATATGTGCCTGCATCGCACAGTTCCCAGGTCGGATGTTCGTCCATCCCCGAGAAAAAACGGCCATCACCTATAATGCATCCGTTTATTTCAGAAATGCCTGCTGCCCTAAGCATCTTTTCCCACCTGCCGAACAGAGAGTCCAGAGGGATTGCGATACCGTTACGGGAGCCTGTTGTCGGGTCTCCTCCTCCTATGATATAGATATCCCCGTCCAGAATCCCTCCGGATATGCTGCCGGAATATCCTATCCGCGTGCCGTATCTGTAGTCCGCACCAAGCGAATGCAGAGCAAGAGCCGTAGTGACCAGCTTCATGTTCGAAGCCGGGATAAGCAGCCTGTCGCTGTCCCTGCACAGGAGAGTATCTCCGGCGCCGCTGACTGCAAGTATGCTCACGCTTGCCCCATCGAAATCCCGGCTCGACAGAGCCTCCTCCATAATCCTCCCGGCCCTGGCCGCCACCTCACATACCGTGCTCTCAGTGCTGTCTGCATCCGGAGCCGTCCATATATGGTCTGCCGGAATCATTGCCGCCGTACCTGCCGCCTGTGACAATATGCAAGACAGGCACAGGATTGACATTGATAACATATATCTCATAGTCTGTCGATGAATTTCCACACCGGATGCCGCAGCACCCGGAATTCTCCCCAAAAATATCCATAAATTTCCGAAACCGCCTTAAATTTTAAACAGTTTCTTTCATTGTCAAAACCGCTTAATTTTATACCTTTGCCGAAAACATTATATATGAAAAGAGTATTGGTATCGGGCGGTGCCGGATATATCGGCAGCCATGTAACTGTGGAACTCATCAATGCCGGTTACGATGTGGTCGTGGCCGACAACATGTCAAACTGTGACCTCACCTGCTTCGAGGGGGTCAAGAAGATCACCGGCAGGAATGACATCCCGTTCGTGGAAATGGACTGCTGCGACGATGCGGCTGTCGCAGACCTCTTCTCGGGATACAGGATCGATGCTGTCATCCATTTCGCTGCATTCAAGGCCGTCGGAGAGTCCGTGGCCGAGCCTATAAAATATTACAGGAACAATCTGGATTCTTTCCTCAACATCCTCGAGGCTGCAAAGGCTCACGGAGGCTGCAATGTCCTGTTCTCATCTTCAGCCACCGTATACGGAGAGACCGACAGGCTTCCTGTCACCGAAGAGTCTCCGCGCCAGCCGGCCACCTCGCCTTACGGAAACACAAAGCAGATATGCGAGGACATCCTCAGGGATGTGGTCAAGGCGACTGCAGTCTATGATGCCATGGAGCCGGGGGCAGACAGGAAAGGTGCGGTAAAAGGCATAGCCCTCCGTTACTTCAATCCTATAGGAGCGCATCCTTCTGCCCTTATCGGAGAACTTCCTCGCGGGGTTCCGAACAACCTTGTCCCATACATTACGCAGACCGCCATCGGCAAGAGGGAGTGCCTGAGCATTTTCGGCAAAGACTACCCTACTCCTGATGGCACCTGTCTCAGGGACTACATCGATGTGGTGGACCTTGCCAAAGCCCACGTGGCTGCCGTAGGCAGGATGCTTGATGGGAAGATGAAGGACAGCTACGAAATCTTCAACATCGGCACAGGCCGTCCTGTATCCGTACTGGAACTTGTCAATGCGTTCGAGAAAGTGAACGGGCTGAAACTCAACTATAAGTTCGCTCCTCGCCGTGCCGGGGACACCACTGCGATATGGGCAGACCCTACAAAGGCGAACAAAGAGCTCGGCTGGCGGGCGGAACGTTCTCTGGAAGATACCCTGGCCTCCGCCTGGGCGTGGGAAAGGCACATCGCCGGCAAATAACGGATACGGTGCCCCGGACGGGGGTCGAACCCGTACGGACATTGCTGTCCAAGGGATTTTAAGTCCCTCTTGTCTACCGATTCCAACACCAGGGCATGACAGTTTGCAAAGGTAATGTAAAAATTTCAGATATGGAAGATAAACTTATGCAGAACCCCTATTATGTGAAAGCATTGGAGTTCATCAAAAACACGGATCTCAATTCGCTTGAGAACGGCAGGCATATCATTGACGGAGACAACCTTTTCGTGAATATCGTCGACAGCGACATGAAAACGCCGCAGCAGGCACGCCTTGAAGTGCACGACAGGTACATCGACATCCAGATTCCCCTGTCAAAGCCGGAGACCTTCGGCGTGACACCGCGCAGCGAGTGCAAGGAGCCGGATGGAGAAATGAATACGGAGAAAGACATTCTTTTCTATAAGGATCCTGTAGGCGTGACCATTACCGCCAAACCGGGTGAAGTCATAACTTTCGACACAGACACAGCCCACGCCCCGTTGATAGGAGAGGGCAAGATACACAAGGCCATCTTCAAGGTAAGGGCAGTGAAATAGAGGCCGGGATTAAGCATACCGGCCACGGTTACCAGCACACGGCCGATGAGAAGCCGAGCAGGAATGAATTGACAAAAGGCTTTTGCCGGGAGAAACTGAATGTTTCATATCCGGCGAAAGCCTTTATCCTGAAATTCTCTCCGGCACGCAACGCGACAGCAGCCTCCGCAGAAGCATCTATCCCGTTTCCGAGCCTGTGCCAGGAATATCCAAGCATCGCCTTGAGATTGAATTCGATGACTCTCGGCAAAGGATAGACCCAGTATGCCCCTGCAAGGACATTATACATATTCATTGATGGTATCATCTGTCCGGACATGACGGAAGAATCTTCAGAAGTCCGGCCCCCCCTGAACGACAGTTCGTTTATACTGCTCCTTACAGCAAGTCCCGTCATCGGTATCAGAGGTATATGTATGTCCACCCCCGATGTGCTACCCCTGTACGGAAGAAGCCCTGAATCCTTGTCAGACCTGCTGCCCAGGACAAAACGCCTTGCAAAGAAAAGTCCGGCTTCGAAATATCTGTGCTCCGGATCGTATCCGAACATGTCAGGAGCCTCATATCCATCTGCCAGATACTTCTCCCCGAAAATCAGGTCCGCAAGGAAATAGCCCAGATGGACGGAAGCGACCCCTATGGCGGCCCCGGCCATTACATCGGTAAGGAAATGTCTGTCATTGAGCACTCGGGAAACCCCGGTAAAGGTTGCAACCGCATATCCTCCGATACTGAACCACGGACTTCTCCAGCCATATTCCTTGTGAAGCATTGCGGCTGTCATAAATGCAGTGGCCGTATGTCCGGAAGGGAATGAGTTGCTGGCGGTACCATCTGGCCTCGGTCTGCGGACAGTATATTTCAGGCCGTTCACCAGTCCGGCCATTATCACTCCCGAAAAGGCATCGGAGACGAGCATCCTTCCCCATGATGTCCTGCTCTCGTATCCGAATGCCTTCATCCCGACCATCACTGCTGCCGGAAGATATTGTGTATAGTCATCAATATGATAGCGCAGACCAGGTGCAATGTTGTGACGCATCTGCTTTATGTCGCTGTCGAAACCCGGACTGTATCCGGTGAATGATTCCGGAAGACCGGTGTACGGGAAAGACATTTCAGCGGCAGGCTTGAATACGGTTGGCACAGGATTCAGCCCGGCAGACATATACGGGCCCGACCTGGCATCCGCTATGGTAAAGGCAAGCAAACAGGCAAGAAATATGACCAGTGTCCTGACTCGTGTCATTCGTAATTCATTTTACCGGCAAAAATAGATAATTTTCTCTATCCCCATGCAAGATTTCCGATTTCCGCTATTTAACATTCCGGTCAGTTATATGTAATGAATATGATGGACAGACTATTCTATATTTTACTGTGTGTATCCGTGCTGGCATCGTGCAGCAAACATCATGACATCGAGCCGTCCCCGTACAGTCCGGAGGATACGGAATTCAATTCTCTGATACAGAGTTATCTGGGGGCATCTTTCACATCGGAAATAACAAAAGTCTCTGTCGGTGACGACAATGTCACAGTATCCGGACATTACAGCGGACAGGGGATGTTTCTGGTCGCCGAAGTCCCTCCTTATATGGATCTGCTGCGACTCGATGAACCTTTGACGGCAATACCGCAGTCATCTCCGGCAATGGAGATCCACGCATCCGGGGATGGCAAGGATTTCACTCTGACCCTCGACCGTAAGGTGATGACGGATGACGGCATTTCGTATGACCGCATCCTGTCAAAATGGGCTGTCATGGAATCGGGCGAAGACGGCCGCCATATAGTCTCCGCGGCACGCTATGCTGACGAAGTCCCTCTGGAAAGGAAACTTTCTCCAGTACCTCTGAAAAACAAGAAAGGCATAGGAGGGGTGTCCAACAATGCATTCGTCTCGGATTTCGATGATCTCGATGTCGGAAGCGCGACTTTGAACATGTATGTCACGGGATTCACATATCTCACTCCTGTGACGGGTACAATCGCACATGAATATGGGGGACGGACATATTATTTCGATGAAAACTATCTGAAGTCAAATCTCGATGCAGTCCTGCTGAAGGCAGGGAAGCGGGACATGGCCGTGGCTGCCATCCTGCTTGTCCAGCCGGCATCGGCAGCAGCCGACCCACAGCTCGGAGACCTCCTTATGAATGATGGATGCAGCGGAGGGACTCTGACCCTTCCTGACATGACATCGGCCGAGGCTGTCAACTGCTTTGCCGCCATCGTCGATTTCCTTGCGGAACGCTACACGAGAGAAGATGGGAAATACGGGAGAATCGCCCAGTGGATAGTGATGAACGAGGTCGACATAGCATCCAGCTGGGCCAACATCGGAAACCATCCGGAACTCGTGTTCACGGATTATTACATAAAGATATTGAGAATTGTCAACAATATAGTGAGACAATACGATGATACCGCAGAGACATTCGTGTCAATGAGCCATTCATGGACCGGGCTGTCTGGAGATTATCCTGTACTGTCCATGCTGCAGACCATCAACCGGATGGGCAAGATGGAGGGAGACTACAGATGGGCTCTGGCATATCACAGCTATGCTGGAGACCTGCTGAACCCTCGATGCTGGGAATGTCCGTGGTCCACTTTCTCAATGGATACGCATTTTGTCACGTTCAAGAACCTCGAAGTCCTGAACAAGTGGATATATATGCCGGAAAACATGTACCTCGGGATGCACAAGAGGTCCGTCTGGCTATCGGAAGCAGGAATCAATTCAAGGTCATATTCGGAGCAGGACCTGCAGGAGCAGGCTGCCGGATGGGCATACGCATGGAAGAAGATCAATGCCCTTGACGGGATTGATGGCATCCAGTGGCACAACTGGTTCGACAATGTCGGAGATGGCAGCGGCGCCCTGCTCGGACTGAGGAAATACAACGACAATGAGTACAAGGGAGAGGCCAAGCCGGTGTGGTATCTCTATCAGGCATCCGGGACTGGAAACGAAGACCAGGCATTCAACCCGTACCTCAGCATCATCGGCATTGATGACTGGGACATCATCCAGACCGTGCAGTAGACTGATGTTAAATATGTGTTTAAACAATATGATATGATGGAAATTTTCAAGTTGACCGGGATAGCCGGTATGGCTGCCCTTGCACTGACTGCGGCAGCCGGTTGTGATGTCATGGATGATGGGCCGGCAAAAACTCCGGAAATACCTGACAAGGAGGCACAGCCGATGGAGCTGAAGATAGACATATCCCAGGACGGGCATGTAGGAGGGATTACACAGGAAGAAGATGGGAGCTATACGATCACCCTTCCGAACAATGCGGACCCGTATATCTATATGCTGCCGATAGAAGAAGACCTGGATCCTGAAAATACCGTGCTCGCCTTTGAATATCAGGCGGAAGATCCGATAGACAAGATGGAGGTGTTCTTCTGGAACGATGCGAGCAAGTACGATGCCGCATACGCCACATTCATTGCCGGTGCGGATGCCGCATCCGAATGGGCACCGTATTCAGCAAGGCTGAAAAACTACATCGAAAAATTCTACTGGGGCAATGTCGGAGACTACTTGAGGCTCGACCTCGGGGAAACCAACCGCAACGGCAGCACGCTGCGACTGAGGAACATTGTCCTGCGCCCGATGAATGAAGAGGAGCAGGCTGCCCAGGATGAAGAAGATGCCCTTGCCGGAGACAAGCTTGCATACGCCCGGAGCATCGAAGATTATCTGGACGGCTCATATCCTTGCTCAATCACTGGAGTGGAGGTAGGTCAGGACAAGATAACTGTCTCCGGAACATACACGGGAGATGGGGAATTCTTCCTTGCGGACATTCCTCCGTTCGTGGATATGCACAGCATCGGGAAAGTGGAGGCCGCCTACAAGACAGAGCTCGACAGTCCGGCATTCACAGTGACGCTTGACAGATATGTCTCATACTCGGATGTGCAATATGACCGTCTGCTGTCCAAATGGGCAGTCTTCAGGGAGGATGCGGAAAAGGATGTGCCTGTATCACATGCAAGATACGCGGACCCGGACAGGATAGCGTCTATCGGAACGCCGCTTGAAAGGATAGTCCCCGGAAACAAGAAGGGACTCGGAGGACTGGTTGCTCACGGAGACCTGCTCAATGAGGAAATACAGGATCTCGGGCTCACCAGCGGCACGATAAATATTCTTCCTACGATATTTATGGGGCTTTCCCAGACAGCGACACTGACAACACCGTACGAATATCTCGGCAGGACATATTATATAGATGAGAACTATCTCATCAACAACATCGATGCTGCTCTCAAGGTCGCAAGCAGCCACGGGATGTCGGTGGCAGGTATCATACTCATCCAGAAAGCCACGGAATGCGCGGATCAGGCATACGGGGAACTTGTGCAGCATCCGGATTTCGACAACGGTGTATATACGATGCCGGATATGACAACCGCAGAGGCTCTGCATGCATACGCCGCTACTATCACCTACCTTTGCGAGAGGTACAGCAAGGCCGATATGAGAATATCACACTGGATTGTCCACAACGAGATAGATGGAGGTGTACACTGGACCAATATGGGGTCGGATGTCCCTGCCGCCACATATATGGACACTTACCTGAAATCCATGAGGACGGTATATAACATAATGCACCAGTACGACCCTAATGCAGAGGCGTTCGTGTCACTGGCGCACGGTTGGACCAAGTCCGCAGGAGGAGGCTGGTATTCCGTAGTGGATGTGCTCGACCTGATGAACCGGTTCAGCAATGCGGAAGGTGATTTCTTCTGGGCACCGGCATACCACAGCTACGCCAGCGCGATCAACGATCCGCGCGTATGGGAGGATGAGAATGTGTCATTCTCCATGAGTACAAGTTATGTCTCGATGAAGAACCTTGAAGTGCTCGACAGATGGGTGCAGGACAATGACAACAGGTATAAGGGGACAGAGATGCGCAAAGTATGGCTTTCTGAGGCCGGCGTCGGCTCGGGGACGACAAACGACCCGTATGATGATACGGTCCTTGCGGACCAGGCTGCCGGGACAGCATACAGCTGGAAGAAAATCAACGCTCTGGAAGGCATAGAGGGCATCCAGTGGCACAACTGGTTCGACAACAAGTCGGAAGGTGCGAAACTCGGTCTCAGGAAATATGATGATACCGAATATTCAGGAGAGCCGAAACCGGCCTGGTACACCTACCAGGCCGCAGGGACTGAAGACGAGGAGACCTGGTTCGAGAGTCAGGGATATGCATCCGTTGTCGGAGAGGAATGGGGTGTTATCCACACCGTCACAGACTGACACGGAGCTACCGTCCGGAAGCTGACACCATTTCCCTTATATCCGCATTGAACCTGTCCTGTAAAAGAAGAGTCTCGATGGACAGATGCATACGGTATCTCCAGTAATGGTGAGGGTCAGATGGTATATTGATACGTTCCGCTGCAGGATCGGCAAGTCTGAGATTTCCATCGACAGACAGCCAGTCCTGCAGCGGCAGTATAGCAAGCATGGATGGCGACTGAAGATGTTCACGGACAATACGGCGGCAGATGCCCGGACTGCAGGTGTCCGGAGCATCCCCCTCTTCCCCGAGCATTTCACGCCAATAATGCTCTGTCTGTTCCCTGTCTTCCTCCCACCAGGCCCTGAGCGTACTCGTGTCATGTGTGGAAGTCGTACAGACTGAATAATATGGATAATCGGCGGGAGAAGCGAACCTCTCGCCGATTTTTTTCGGCATCCTCTGGACCTCGAGGGTCAGTATCTGATATTCCGACATGATTTCCGGCACACACGCAGGAATCATCCCAAGGTCCTCTCCACAGGCAAGCATTCCCGTAGCTGACAGCAGTGCAGGAAGCTTTCTCATCGCCGACTCTTTCCAGAAGCGGTTGTGCCTGCGATAGAAGAAGTCTTCATAAAGGCTGTCGAAGACAGAGCGCATCTCCGCATCGAGGGCTGCATACACCGGAGTGGATTTTGCCGATATGCACGGATGCCAATAGCCTCTCCTGCGAGGGTCAGGAATAAAAAGTACATTCCCTCCGCGCTTTCTGCCTGCGCATCTGCATATATCAAACCCTTTTGCGGCAATTTCTGCGGAAGAATACGGCAATGCCGGACTGAAATGTCCTACAAGTCCGCTACTGGCATCAGCCGGTATTTCCCATATCCGGAAGAACCCGAGTATATGGTCTATCCTGAATGCGTCGAAATATTGCGCCATCCTGCCGAGCCTGGCTTTCCACCAAGCATAGTCATCTTTCGACATCTCATCCCAGTTGTATGTGGGGAATCCCCAGTTCTGCCCATCTGCAGAAAACGCATCAGGCGGGGCTCCGGCACAGGAATCCATATTGAACAGTCCCGTATCCACCCAGGCATCAACGCTTGTCCTGCTCACCCCTATAGGCAGGTCTCCCTTGAATATCACCCCTTTCGAGTGCGCGTAATCCCTCGCTTCAAGCAGCTGTATATGCAGATGGTACTGGACGAAACACCAGTAGCCCGTATCTTCCTTATGAGCGGCGGCATACCTGACAGACTCGGCTGCATCATAGGCCGAATAGTCCTTATGGCCGCTTTCCCCGTCCTTGCAACTCTTCCAGCAGGAGAAATCCGCAGTCCCGTATTCATCTCTCAGGACACAGAAGACCGCATACGGGAAAAGCCAGGACTCGTTTTCCCTGTAAAAATCCTTGTATGCAGCCGTAGACATGACACTACGGCCTGTCCTTGCGAATGCCTTCCGGAGAAACCGGTGCTTCTCCCTGTTCACCCTTTCATAGTCCAGTTCCGGAAGGGCATCCAGTTCTTCCCTGAGTTTAATATATTCTTCATCTTCCGGCACTCCGGCTGACGGCAGATGGATGAACTGCGGATGGAGGGCAAAACTCGAATTCGCATTGTACGGATAGGAATCCGCCCTGCTCCACGTCATAGTGGTGTCATTGACCGGAAGCAGCTGTATCACTTTCTGCCCTGTCTTCACTGCCCAGTCCACAAGAAGTTTCAGGTCAGAGAACTCCCCCACCCCGAAACTGTGCTCCGTCCTCAGTGAGAAGACAGGCACGGCAGTCCCTGCAGCTTTCCACACCCTGCCGCTCTCCGGTCTGAAGACACCCTCTGCAAACGGGGCTGAACGGAAAGGGAGCTCCTCCGGGACATCAGACCAGGAATCCCGTACCTCGGCCGCACCTTTTCCTGAAGACATCCGCACCGGGCCTGCCCCGGCCGTAAATCTGTGTGACAGCCATTCTGTCCTCACACAAACCCCTCCCTCGTGTACTTCATAACGGTAATCGACCGTCTGTCCTGCCTTCAGTCCGCCGATTTCCGCCACCCAGACATCCCCGGGAGTATATTTCATCGGATACACCTTGTCCCCAGTCCTCAGGTACAGTTCCTGTCCCCAGACAGTATGATACTCTATATGCGTAATCAGTTTCATCGGTCTACTGTTTTTCATTTGCTTCCGGTCCTGCCGGAAAGTCCAAAATTACAAAATAAAGGCATCCCGGACATATTTTTATCCCGTTTTCTTATGAATGCAAGTTCGCAAAGGACGGGATACAAAAAAACGGTCGCTTTCGCGACCGGCTGCCTGATGCGGAGAGATCGGGATTCGAACCCGAGATACGATTTTGTCGTATACACGCTTTCCAGGCGTGCCTCTTAAGCCACTCGAGCATCTCTCCTGAATGGAAGTGCAAAGGTAATAAAATTTCCTGAATACGAAGAATCCCGTCAAGGGAATCATCGCAAAAATCAACGGACAGCTACATCCTCTCCATCTCCCGTCGCATATCCTTCTCCTTGATGGACTGGCGTTTGTCATACTCTTTCTTTCCCCTGGCAAGGGCTATCAGCAGTTTTGCATAGCCGTTGTCTGCTATATAAAGCTTGACAGCGATGATAGTCAGCCCTTTCTCCTTGACCGAACGGCTCAGCTTGTTCAGTTCCTTATGCGTAAGGAGCAGCTTGCGATCCCTGCGCGGGTCATGCTTCCCCCATGTCCCCCACCAGTAGTCGGCGATATGCATATTCTTGACATATAGCTCCCCGTTGTTGAAATAGCAGAAACTGTCCACCAGCGAGGCCTTGCCAGCCCTGATGGACTTTATCTCCGTACCGGTAAGGACTATACCCGCCTGATATGTCTCCAGAAACTCGTAGTCGAACGATGCCCGGCGGTTCTTTATCTCGACTTTACTTTTTGCTTTCGGCATAACCAATCTCTGTCCGGACCGATACGGGTCCCGCTATGCATCCCGGAAGGATACGGGCCTCAACCCGGACAGGACTGCAAAGATACTCTTTTTTATCAAGATTCGCATAAACCTGCATTTCGGGCCTTGACATTCATCATAAATACCTCATAAAGGTCAGGATTTACAGGATATCGTGTATATGCAGGTCATTCATAGGAACCGAGGAAAAGTACCGGCCAGTGGTCGGAAATGTACTTCACCCCATAGTCTTCGGTTATCACATCATACTTCAGCGGAGAGATACAGCCTCCATAGAATACATGATCGACAATCGAGACTCCCGCATCGGTGAAACTGTTGAATGTGTTCTGCGACGGTTCCGTGACCGGAGACTGCGTGCGGGCATCGTCCAGCGCAAGGCGGATTGCGGAAAGTTCCGATGAATTGAGGTCCGAATTGAAGTCCCCTGCCAGTATCAGAGGCATGCCGGCTTCCTTCAGATCTCCGTCTATACCTGTCAGGCTGCGTATCCTTTCCAGAATCAGACTGCTCGACCTTGTCCTCGCATAGCTGCTGACATTGTCATAATGAGTCGCGAAAAACCAGACGGTCTGTCCCGGATGCCACGTATCCTCCGCCTCTATCCACACACATGTCCTCGGAAAACGGCTGTTCCATGAAGAATAGGACCACCCGTCCTCGTTCAGTTCCGGACACTTGTCATACGGATCCGCAAGCCAGAAGAAGCCTTTGTCCTTCAATGTAAAACGGTCTTTGCGATAAAGCACGAGCACGCCTTCCGCCCCTTCGGCGAGAATATCCTCACCGAACTTGCCGACACCGTAACAGCCGAAACATTCGTCCAGATTTTCCAATATGTACTGCCCCTGGTTCTGGCAGACCTCCTGCATGGCCAGGAAATCGGGCTGTTCAGTGTTGATGAAATCCATCACCGCACCGCGGCGCATGCTCCACGAATAGGTGTCGGAAGTATTGTAATAGCGGATATTGAATGTCCCTGCAAGGATGGTATTCTCATCCCTTTCGACCGTTACATCCGTTTCCCCTCCGCCACCGGGGACAGGGACTCTGTTGATTACAGTCTCCGCCTGGCATGAAAGCACGGCAACGCACACGATACACAAATACAATAATCTGACTTTCATTATCTTATCACAATTAATCTTATTGTTTATCCGCAACTTCCCCCTAAGGAACCAATATGGAGGAATGGGTCAGACGGCGTGTCGTCCGAGGCCTCGAGAACGGGAGAGACCCGCACCGTAGGCGTGGAGGGATCTACCGTCCCGACCCGTTCCGCCATAGCCAAATAAAGGGATATTTTTGCATATAAGCAATTAAATTACCTTACGCAGGACTTCTGAGGGTTGCCTCCGAACTGGGACCATGAAGTACCGTGCCCGGTCGCGCTGCCCTTGACTGCGAACAGGGTCGGATGACCGTCCTTCATACCGGTGCAGTAGATGGTGCCGTCGCAGCTGATGGTAGGGGATGACCGCATCCCGTCCGGAGCAAGCACAATCTCGGAAACCCTGCTGCCATCTTCCGGAGAAAGTTTCACCAGCTTGCCGATATTGCAATCGTTATAATAGACATATCCCTCATTATCGACCGCTGCACAGCCGGATATGTCACCGTCAGCCACTGCTTCCCATTTCACTCTTCCGTCAGGATTCACCGCTGTCACACGGCCTCCGTCTCCGGTCCAGTTTATATCTCCGGTAGTAACATAGAGAGTACCGTCATTGCCTATTACGACTCCCTGTCCGTCGTATTTGTGGACTTCTCCGTTTATACCTACTACCCATTCAGGCTCAGCGGCCTTGGTGTTATCCTTAGGATATTTGTTAAGGTCATAGCAGTAAAGGACTGAAGTTGCAGATACCCTTGATGTCTTGTTCGCATACAGGAGGTATACTTTTCCGTCATCACTCATAGCCGGCTGGGAAGAACGTCCGTCTTCGTGTTCGCCACTATAATACCCGAGAGCGTTCGGGGATTCCTGGTCATCCTGGGTATAATACCACCACGGACAACTGTAACCGGCCACAGTATGATCCTCGCCCATATACTCATAGACCCTGGAACCGTAATTGTCCCCGCAGTGCGCCACAAACATATTGAGACTTTCCTTTCCGGCTATACCGCCGAAATTGCCATATTTGACCTTGAACATCTGCTTGAATTTCCCCGTATTCCTGTCATAGATCTGTCCGTTCTCGGTCATTGTTATACCGTTATAGCCGTTCGCAGGATTATTCTGTGTCGTCAGCAGCACATTGTCTCCCAAGATGGCAGGCAGGACAGCGATATACCGTGCGCGTCCGTATGGGGAATACCATTTCTGCGTGCCATCCGGAGTCACGGCGAATACTCCCGATTCATATTTTTCAGGCTCCCTTTCATTAAATCCGAGAGCCATGAATATGTTGCCTTCCTTGTCCACTGACGGGCCGCAGGTCGTACTCTCCTTCTTACCGTTATTTCCGACGGCATCAGCTCCATGGACATTCCCGTTAAAAGACCACTGTCTATCGCCATCCTTGGTATAGGCCACAAGGTAATACCCTGATGAAAGAGCATACACCATACTTCCGTCTGTATTTGTTGCCGGGGAAGTGAACTTGACGAACGCATTTTCACTATCATCGTACATTTGTTCCCACACGCATTCGAGGCTGTTCGTCCCGCGTTCGACTTCGATTGTGACGGTTTTGGTATTGGTCCCTTTCATATTGTCCGTAACGGTGAGGCTGACCTCGATCTCTCCGAAACCTGTAAAAGTGAACTTAGGATTCTGTTCGTTTACGACAGTCGTGCCGAATTTCCATTCCCATCCCACAATGGTTCCGTCGCTATCTGTGGAAGCATCCGTAAACTGCACTTCAGTCTCACCGGCCCTGATGCCTGTCTGAGGCGTATATGAAAAGTCGGCTACAGGACGGATGTTGGTATCCTGCACCTTGACTGTCTTGACAAAGGTGGCGGAGACATTGCCCACATCCGAAGTGGCTGTCAGCTTTATATCATAATCCCCGACCTGCGAAAAGGACAGAGGTTCCTCCATCTGCAATCCGTAGACATGCTCGCTGCCCCATTCCCACCTGCAGGCGATAATACTTGCATTTTCCGCGTACGATGTGTTGGTAATATGGATGTCCTCATTGATCTCATAGACATCCTTGTCCGTGGTGAAGCCGGCGTGGACCACGACCTGCTTCTCCTTTACGCAGCCTGACAGGGCCACGACGGCAGCTGACAATATCGCGGCCGTAAATATTGTATGTTTCCGTTTCATCATATATGAATTAGCTTCAGTTCAAATTATTGTATCCGGTGTCCTAACGTCTGACGGCCGGAAGGGCCGCCAGGGACGGCGGCTGTCCTTCCGGAGGAAGCGGCATCAGTTCCAGCCAGGGTTCTGATGAAGGTTGCCATTCTTCTGGATAACGACCTCGGGAACCGGATAGATGTACATATTGTCATTCCATATCCTGCTGGCATTATAAGTAAGTATATATCCGTTATCCGGATCGTTTTCGGCGTCAATGAAAACATTGCTCGAACTTGATTTTTTTGCAATTCCGGCATACTGTCCATTGTAGGCCTGATCCTGCGTGAAATATACATCATATACACCATCTCCATTCAGATCAAGAGGGGTGTCCATAGCCGGGATATAGATACCGTCCCACGGTGCATCCTGCCACAGATGACCGCAGGCCCAACGCTTCAGGTCATTGAGTCTCAGGCCCTCCAGCACAAGTTCGCACTCCCTTTCCCTGCGTATTTCCAGAATGACAGGATCGGTCACGCCGGAATATATCGACTGCATATACGGATCGGCTGTCACCGGTCTGGTGTCAAGATCCCCTCCGGTAATGCCTGCCCTGCGCCGCAAAGCCCCTATTGTCCGGCTCCAGTCATCGTCAGTCAAAGTTCCGAGCTCTGCCTTGGCCTCAGCATAATTCAACAGGACTTCAGCATAGCGTGCATACGGGATATCGTTATAGTTCGTAGGCCCGTTATCCATGGAAGGATCATCCATCACATATTTAGTAAACTGATATCCTGTCTCCGCCAGACCTACGATATTCGGGGCTGTCGGCACATACTTTCCGGAAGTGCCCAGGCTTGTATAATCCGCAGCCCGTATGGTCTGGTTCAAACGGTAATCCCTGCCTGCCGTTTCCTCATCAAATGTCTTGTAGGTCCCGTCTTCATTCCTTTCGTTGTAGAATGTGCCGTCCAGGTTCAGATAAGTCTTCGCAAAGGCACGTGTCATACAGAGGTGGACACCGTAGGACGAGGAATTGTACCACCAGTTGGCCGTCCCCATCTGCAGCACAGGATTGAGGGAAAGGGCCAGCATCACCTCTTCCGTCACCGTATTGTCACTGATGAACAGGTCACGGTATGCGCCTCTGCCATCACCGGTATAGGCCTCAGCAGCAGTATGAAGCCTGTACGGACCCTGGTTCATGATCAGTTCCGCCGCTTCTGCCGCTTCTGCAAAAAGCTCATCCGCAGTGATTGTACAGCCCTTCAGATATTCGTCCCCGAATTCGCTGCCTCCATCCGAATGGTATTTCCTGAAAGATGCCTCGAACAGGCAGAAGCGGGACTTGTAGAACAGGGCGGTCCATTTGTTTACGGTATTGGAATTGGGAGTTATGCCTGTCTCCGTGATATTCCGGTAAGCATAGTCCAGATCAGCTATAATATTGCTGATTATCACATCCCTGCTGTCCTGGGCCTTATAGAGTTCCTCGCTTTCCGGTTCCAGGACCTTGTCAATCCACGGCACCTCCCCGTATTTGACCAGCTTGTCGAAATAGAAATATGCGCGGAACAGCCTCGCTATCCCGGTATAGTTGTTCCTGACATTTTCCGGCACCCGTTCATCTGTGTTGTGCTGGATGAAATAGTTTACATTCCGGATGCTGCTCCAGTCCCAGGATGTCTCCGAATTGGTCGTGTATGCTCCCACTTCGTAGGTATCAGTCTGTATCTTGGCTGCATTGTCCATTGTTATATTGATACGGAACGCATCTCCCCATCCCGGAAGCCAGTTGTAGAATCCGTATGTATAGTTCTGCAGACCCGTCTCCGAGCCGAATACCATATCCGTACTTGCCATATCCTTCGGATTTTCCGTAAGGTCACAGGATACAGCCAGAAAGAATACCGTACCTGAAAGAATATATGCTAACTTTTTCATTGTATCGAGAGTCATGTTTATAATTTTCAAGTCTTCGGGAAAGGCCTCAGAATGTAATGTTCAGGCCTATGCTGTATGACTTCATGGTAGGATATCCGAAGCCGTCGCCCGCATCGGCCGCCGATATGGAATCCGTGCCGTAGATATTGGCGGTAACATCTATATCCCTGGTATATCTGTAGACCGGAGACCATGTCCAGAGATTCTCTCCCGAGAAAAATACCGTCACTTTATCTATCTTCGCCTTTCTCGTCAATTTCTGCGGAATTGTATATCCGATCTGCAGATTTTTCAGCCTGATATAGGAAACATCCTGAAGATACCTTGTATTGGCAAAATAGTTACCGTTGTAGAACGGTCCGTAATAACCTGTATAACGAGGAAGATACGCATCCCTGTTATCCTCTGTCCAATAGTTTCCCACATGCCATGTCGGCATATTGTTGTACGGACGGTTATACTGCCCCCAGAACATTGACTCGTTGCTCGGATACCAGTCCTGTTTGCCGACTCCCTGGAAGAATGCGCTCAGATAAATGTTGTTCCACTCGAGATCAATCCCGAAACTGTAGATATAACGCGGTTCCGAATTTCCGATGACCCTCCTGTCTCCGGGGTCATCCACCGTATTGCTCCCGCGGTCAATGTACCCGTTGCCGTTCAAGTCCTCGAATTTGATGTCTCCCGGATACAGCCTGAAATCATCCGATGTACTCATCAAAGGATTATAATATTCCTGGCCATGTGCCTTTGCATTGGCTTCCGCTATGTCTATCTCATCCTGCGTCTGCCATAGCCCGTTGGAAACATAACCCCAGATTTCGCCTATCCTCATTCCTTCGTAATAATTGTAGTTGGTATTCGAGGTGCTTAGAGATCCGGTCGCGTTGTTGTATTTGTCAATTATGGAATAATAATCGGCAAGTGTTGCCTTTATCCCGTAACTGAACGGCTTGCCTCCGAGCATGAAACTGTCGTTCCAGGTGAGAATGAGCTCATACCCCCTCGTGGTCATCTCGGCATAGTTCCCTTTTGGAGAACTTGCCCCGTAGACATCAGGGAGAGTAGGGCCTACAGTGTACATATTCAACGTACGCCTGATGTAATAGTCGCCGGTGAATGTCAGCCTGCCGTCGAAGAAGGCAAGGTCGAGCCCGACATCGAATGTCCTTGCCGTCTCCCAAGTCAGGGATGCGGGAATCGGTGACGGGGCCTGTGTATAGAGGGCTTCCTTACCGTCGATTATGCGGCCGCTGTCAAAATCGAATATCTCATTGTATGCATAATTGCCTACATTGCTGTTGCCGAGCGAGCCATAGGACGCTCTGACCTTGATATTGGTAATGTCTTTCTTGTCCACCCTGAACCAAGGCTCCTCGGTGACACGCCAGCCTAAGGAAACCGATGGGAAGAATGCCCATCTCTGCCGCGGAGGGAATTTGGAGCTTCCGTCATACCTTCCGTTCAGCTCGATCAGATAACGGTCATCGTAGCTGTAGTTGATACGGGCAAATGCACCTGCATTCCGCCACCTGTGCCAGTCTCCGGCTACCTGGCGGTTGTCTGTGCCCATGGCAAGCTGTATGTTCTCCACATCCCCGGTCAGCAGGTCGTCATTGTACGCTTCAGTGTATTTATAGGTCTGCTGTTCATAATTATATCCTAACAAAGCCTTAAAATAATGCCGGCCGGCGAACGTGTCTTCGAATTCGACATATTCGTTTGTCACTATATTGTCATATTTGCCTGCTCCCTCCCTGATATATGACCGGAGACCGGACACGGTTCCGACCACGCCTTCTATCTGGGAATACTCGGTAGGCACCTTCCTGACACTGTTCGTGAAATCCTTGACTCTGTATGTAAAGTCTGCGTTGATCTTCAACCTGCCATCAAGGAAAGTCGCATTCGCACGGAATGTCGTATTGAGCTGATCCGTATCATAGGTCCTCTTGCTCTTTCCGTACAGGAAATCACCAACCGAATATACTGCGCTGTAGGTCATGGTCCCATCCGGATTCCACAAGGTCGAACAAGGGAAAGCCGCATCCGCTATGTTTCTCCATATATTGGAAGTGTTCATCGCATACAGTTCAGGAGTAATGTATCTTGACCTTGCGATATCTGTGTTGTTGGATATCTTGAGCCACGGAGTCACCTGATAGCCCATCTTCATACGCCCGTTGAAGACCCTGTACGATTCCGGATTGACATCTGAGTCGAAAATACCGTTGTTGTCAAAATACCTCATCGAGGCATAATAGTCGAACCTGTCATCGGAACCGGAGATGGAGATGTTATGTGTCTGGCTGAAAGAGAAGTCCTTGTAAAGCAGGTCGTAATAGTCCGTACCCTTTACGAAATATACCCAATGTCCGGCTGTACCGAGGCTGCCGTCACTTACAAGGATTTCATAATTGCCTGTCTCCGCCCGTCTTCCGTACTCGTTGAGCCACGCCGTCGAAAACTCCATTGTATTGTTGATACCCGATGGTGTCGTATGTCTTTTATTATACCACGCAGTATAGAAATGCTCCGCATACGTATATCCGTCAGTGACTACATCAGGAACGGAAACAGGCATCCCGAACGTGAAATTGGCTGAATATGTCACTGTCGGCTTGCCTTTCGAGGCATTCTTGGTCGTAATCAATACGACACCATACGGGGCCCTCGAACCGTAGACAGCAGACGAGGCTGCGTCCTTGAGCACGGAAACCGACTCTATATCATTTGGATTGATAAGACTGGCATCTCCCTCGACTCCATCTATAAGGACAAGTGCGCTTCCTCCCTGGCCGATAGAGGTAGTACCGCGGATATTGTAGCCAGGAGAACTGTTCGGACGTCCATCGGTAAATTTGATGTTGAGGTTAGGCACCGCTCCCTGAAGCATCTGCGACATATTTGCCATCGGCCTGCCTGCAAATGCCTCGGAGCTGATCTGGTCGACAGCTCCCGTCAGATTGACCTTCTTCTGGGTACCGTATCCGACCACGACCACTTCATCAAGATACAGATTGTCATCCGGCATCGTAACTGACAGGGATGCCCTGCCGTTCAGGCTTACATCGACAGTCCTGTACCCTATCGATGAAAACCGCAGGACCCCGTCTTCCGGAACCTGGATGCTGAATTTTCCGTCAAGGTCTGTCACTGTACCGGTGGAGGTGCCTGCAAGCAGCACACTTGCACCTATGACAGGCTGTCCGTCCATGTCGCGGACTTCTCCCGTGACCGTCCGGTCTGCAGGTTCCGGCTCCCGCGGTTTCTGGACGGAAACAATCACATGCGACCTGTTGAATGAATAGGTATAGCCTGTCCCGTCAAGGAGCCGGCCAAGGATGTCACTGACCCTGCCCTTATCCTGAGGGGCGCTGACAACAAGGCTTGCATCGACGGATGCGGCATCGTAGTCAATTGAAAGGTCAGTCTGCTGTTCGATCTGGTCGAAAGCCGCGGCAAGGGTAATCCTCTCACCGGAAAGCTTTACCATCTGGTCCTGCGCAAAGGCTGCTGCCGGAAACAAGACGGCAACCGTCAGCGCAAGGAGCACATTTTTAACTGGATTGAATTTCATGATACCGTGCTGGTGTTTTTGTGGTTACACAATATAGTAAGCCAACCGCATCCACACGCACAGTCCGAAAGATTAAAAAAATGTTAAAAACGGTCAGGATCTGCAGACAGTCGTGGAGATGGTGCTAAAAATAGAAAAACACCTTCTTCCCATCCAGCCGGTACCGCGAACCGTCTACGAGCATCGTCAGGACATCCATAGTCTCCTCAAGCGTCTCATCAGGACGGAATTTGACAAAATATTCCCTGCGGGAACGGTTCCGGGACATATCGTAATAGATCTTCACATCATACTTGCGCTCTATGGCGGAGGCTATTTCCGCAAAATCCGCCCCGTTGAACACAAGATACCCCTGCTCCCAGGATGCCACTTTCTCCGCATCGACCCTGGTCACTGAAGTCTCTCGGCTGAAACTGTCGAATGACAGCTGCATATCCGGATCAAGGATACAGACCCGGCCGCTGTCTGCCGTCACCGCCACTTCTACCCGGCCTTCCACAAGAGTTGTCCTCGTGACGTGGTCATCCGGATAGGCCTCCACACAGAACCTCGTGCCGAGAGCCGTGACATCCATATGTCTCGTCTTCACCATAAAGCGCCTTTTTTCATCCCGGGCCACATCGAAATTAGCCTCTCCCGTCAGGAAGACAGTCCTGTCATCTCCCGTAAACTGCTCCGGGAAGAAAATGGATGAACCGGCATTCAACGCCACCACAGTGCCGTCTGCCAGAGTAAGGGACATCCGCTCCCCGTATTCCGTACTTACCAGGGCATATTCAGTTTCCGGTCTGGCAACAAATGTCAATGTCAGGACAGAAGACAGCACGGCCACTGCAAGCGAAGCGGCCGCAAACCATATATACCGGCCGGACATCTTTCTGCCTTCACTTGCATCGATCATCCTGTGGACTGCTTCAAGATCCTTTATGGTCTCTGAAGATATCTTTCCATCAGAGTCCTCCCAAAGCCGTCTGATGACTTTTTCATCGCGCAGGTCTTCCATGTCGTTTCCTTTACTGTCCATAACTAACCATATATAAAGTAAGCCAACGGCACGATTACACACAAGAGATATTTCAAGGTACGACGCAGTACGGACTGCGCTGCCGTGAGATGGTTTTCCACTGTCCGCTTGCTTATATTCAGTCTTTCCGCTATCTCATCATTGCTGTACCCGCCCCAGCGGCTCATCACGAATATTTCCCGTCTCCGCTGCGGCATGCTTCTGACCGTTTCCGCTATCCTTGCCCTGATCTGCCGTTCCTTCAGTTTCTCTTCCGGCCCGGCATCCGTCACCTCGGACCGGGTCTTCCCTTCTTCGACATATTTCTTCACGACATCGAGATGATCATAATAATTATAGACCGAAAACCTGGCCATCTGAAAAAGATAGCCCTCGAACGAACGTACTTCGGACAGTTTCGCGCGGTCTTTCCATATATTGAAGAAAATATCCTGCGCAATGTCTCTGGCCTGTTCCTCATCTCCGGTGCAGGCTTTCAGAAATGCCACGACTTTCGGCTGGTAGCGGATGAAAAGCCAGTCGAAAGCCGTCCTGCTCCCTTCACTCAATTCTTTAAGCAATATGCTGCTGTCTTTCTGCACCTCGACTGTCTCCAAGCCATATCGGCCGGTAAAGTTATGGAAATTCCCTCAATTTTCAATAGGCAATTGACAAAAGGACAGGTGACCCGGACTGGAGATCCGGATCACCTGCGACATGTCATATAAATCATTCACACCGTCTGCCGATACATACCGAGACAGGCGGCTGTACAGTCCTATTCACGGATGGCAGCGATACCCGGAAGTTCCTTGCCTTCGAGGTATTCGAGCATCGCACCGCCGCCGGTGGATACATAGCTGACCTTCTTCGCATAGCCCATCTGGGTGACGGCAGCTACAGAATCTCCGCCTCCCACGAGAGTGAACGCTCCGTTCTCGGTCGCCTTTGCAAGCATCTCCGCCACCTTGTTGGTACCCTTTGCGAATGCAGGAATCTCAAATACCCCGACAGGTCCGTTCCAGAGGATGGTCTTCGACTTCATAATGACATCCTCCCATACTGCAAGCGTGCTCGGAGCGGCATCAACACCCTCCCACTCATCAGGGATCTCGTTGTTTGCGCAGATCTTGGTGTTTGCATCGTTGGAGAAAGCATCAGCGATGACAACCTCCTTTGAAAGATACAGCTTCACGCCTTTCTCCTCAGCCTTCTTCATGATATTGAGGGCAAGGTCGAGCTGGTCATCCTCGCAGAGGGACTTTCCGATCTTTCCGCCCTGGGCCTTGATGAAGGTATACACCATACCTCCGCCGATAATCATATTGTCGACAACATCGAAAAGATGCTCGATAATGCCGATCTTTGAAGACACTTTCGCCCCGCCGATGATAGCGGTCACCGGATGTTCAGGAGTCTTGAGGACACGGTCGATGGCCTTGATCTCGCCCTCCATCAGATAGCCGAACATCTTGTCGTTCGGGAAGTATTTTGCTATGAGTGCCGTAGAAGCGTGTGCACGGTGAGCGGTACCGAATGCATCGTTGATATAGCAGTCGGCATACGAAGCGAGCTTCTCGACGAACTTCTTCTGGCTCTCCTTTACGGCAGCCTTGGCAGCCTTCTTCTCATCATCGGTCGCATCATCCGCAAGACCTCTCGGCTTGCCCTCCTCCTCTGCATAGAAACGGAGGTTTTCAAGTACGAGCACCTCGCCGGGCTTGAGGGCAGCCACCTGCTCGTCAGCCTTCATACAGTCATCCGCAAACTTCACAGGCACTCCGAGGAGTTCCTGCACACGGCCGATGATATGTCTGAGGGAGAACTTGTCCGTCACACCCTTAGGTCGGCCGAGATGAGACATGATTATAAGCGAGCCGCCTTTCTCGAGGACTTTCTTCAGTGTCGGGATGGCAGCCCTGATACGGGTGTCATCGGTGATTTCAAGTTTTTCGTTGAGAGGGACATTGAAGTCAACCCTGACGATGGCTTTCTTGCCAGTAAAATCGTAAGTGTCAATGTTCTGTTGCATAATCCGATATATTTTAAAATCTATATTTACCTCCAGCCGGACGGAATTTCCGGCAAAAAATCATACAAATTCCAAAATGCAGGGCAAAATTAGCAAAATTCTGGAATTTTTACTTAACTTTGCCCCGAAAATAAATGTGGAGAGATTTGGCTGCTTGCAACCACACAAAAAAATGCTAAAAAACTTTTTCATAAGGTTAGGATTTTAATGATTGCTCCGCATGCGTGATGTGTGCGGAGCTTTTTATTTATACGATATGTACAACAACTATCTTTTTACTTCCGAATCGGTGTCCGAGGGACACCCGGACAAGGTGTCGGACCAGATTTCCGACGCCATCCTTGATGAATTCCTCCGCCAGGATCCAGAGGCGAAGGTGGCGTGCGAGACATTCTGCAGCACCGGTCTCGTCGTTGTAGGAGGAGAGGTGCGCTCCGAAGACGCATACGTGGACATACAGGCGACAGTAAGGCGCGTGATCGACCGTATCGGCTACAACAAGGCCGAATATATGTTCGACAGCAACTCTTGCGGTGTTCTTTCCGCCCTGCATGAACAGAGCGCGGACATCAACCGGGGCGTGGTGAGAGCCGACCCTGATGAGCAGGGGGCCGGAGACCAGGGAATGATGTTCGGCTATGCCTGCAGGGATACGGCCGAATATATGCCTCTTCCGTTAGCCCTGTCGCATCTCGCGCTGAGGGTTCTCGCCCGTATCAGGAAAGAGCAGCCGGAACGGATGCCGTACCTCAGGCCGGACTCCAAGTCTCAGTTCACCATAGAGTACGATGGCTCGACCCGCAGACCTGTCCGCATCCATACTATAGTAATCTCCACCCAGCACGATAACTTCGTGGTGCCTGAACTGGGCAGAATGAGCTATGAAGAAGCCGTGGAGCAGTACGGACAGGACAGGGTGGACAAGGCAATGCAGGACAAGATAAGGAAAGACATACAGGAAATCCTGATCCCTGCAATGATAGAGGAGCTCGCGCCACGTACTGCCGCCCTGTTCAAGGGAGACTATATACTCCATGTGAACCCTACAGGGAAATTCGTCATCGGAGGGCCTCACGGGGACACAGGACTGACAGGACGCAAGATAATCGTGGACACCTACGGAGGCAAGGGCGCGCATGGAGGTGGGGCCTTCTCAGGCAAGGACCCGTCAAAGGTGGACAGGTCGGCGGCATACGCAGCAAGGTACATAGCGAAGAACCTTGTCGCGGCAGGAGTGGCGGATGAACTGCTCGTGCAGGTTGCATACGCCATCGGAGTGGCAAGGCCGGTGAGCATCTACGCCGACTCCTACGGGACCGCGAAGAAAGACCGGTCGGGGCATCAGATTACAGATGAAGAAATTGCGGCACGGATCGGTGAACTGTTCGATCTGCGTCCGGCAAAGATAATAGAGAAGTTCCATCTGAAGTACCCTATCTACGAACCCACAGCCGCATACGGACATGTCGGACGGCATCCGTACCAGGATGTCGTCGAGGTCGTCAGGAACGGAAAAAGAAGCCAGGAAGTGGCCCTTTTCTTCGGCTGGGAACTTCTTGACTCAATTGATGCCGTAAAGAAGGCTTTTGACCTGTAACCGGAGTCTACCGGATAGCGTCAGTTCTCATCAGGGGCGTAAAGGTACTGCTGCAGCGGAGAAGGATATTCGCAATAGTCCTCCGGAGAGAAGAACCTGTCGAGTTCGATACGGGCATTCTCCACGGAATCGGATGTATGGACGATGTTCTCCTGCGAGCTCATACCGTAGTCGCCCCTGATTGTTCCAGGGGCGGCCTTGCGGGCGTTGGTGGCGCCGGCCATCTCCCTGACCGTCCTGACTGCCTCGAACCCTTCCCAGCAGCACAGGATTACCGGAGCGGCCATCATCCCTGCCTTAAGCCACGGGAAGAAGGGCCTGTCCTTGAGATGGGCATAATGCACATCCAGTATTTCCGGGGTCAGCTGCTGCATTTTCATCGCCACGAGCTTGAGCCCCCTTTTCTCGAACCGCGATATGACTTCTCCGACAAGACCTCTCTGCAAGGCTCCGGGCTTGATGATGACAAGTGTCCTTTCCATTATGGAGTTATTTTAATGTGAATTCGATGAAATGGACGGATGAACAGTTCGGCTGTTTCCAAAGATACGGCATCAGTTCCGGACATTTATCCGCGTGACCTCATCCGGATGACGGACAGCCTTCTTCGCGGAGAGCTGCGCGACCCTCACCTGGGCTCCGGACATCCCTTCAGGAGCATAGCCGTTGCCGAGGACATGACCGAACAGCTTCTCGAACCATGTACAGGCAGCCGTATAGCGGCCCCACAGCAGGTCGAGATGGTATCCATCCCTGTCCATATTGTCTCCGATGAAAGATGTGCGGGCATTCTGGATTGCGGTCCCGGACGGGATAATGATACCGATGCCGACAAGTTCTGCCGCCTTTTCATTCGCATCGACGATAGACCTGTACATCTTCATCTGGTCATTGCCGTAGTTCCTGAATCCGCCATGGTCAGAGTCCGCGGCGTATGCCCAAGTCTGGTGAAGAATGAACTGCGTATCTTCCGGCACCCTCTCCTTCACATAGCCGTAGAGCTCCGGAAGCCACTGTGCATAGCTGTCATATATCCCGGAAAACGGACTCGCCTGCTGCAGGCTCACATAGTCCCACGGCTCATCCGCAATGATTTCCGCAAGAGTCCTTCCCGGATATTCTTTCCTCTCTCCGCTGCCGCCCTTGCCGACTTTACGGTATGCATAGTCCGTCGCTCCGTTTCTGGAATTGAGCACATGTCTCTCGATGGAACATCCCCCGATATATGCATTGCCGACTATCACCGGTATCCCGGCCTCCTGAGCCAGCTCAAAGAAATACTGCTCCACAGCATCCTGTGAAAAACTGTTTCCTATCGCAAGGATACGGACAGTGTCAGCCGGAGTCCCCGCAAGGACCGGCACCACACTCAAGGCTGCATACAGGGACAGCAACAAAAACTTACGCATACTTACCATACTTCCTCCAGTTGTGATTTTATCCTGCTAATATAAGAAGTTGTTTTGAAATTCCGGACAATACGCAGTCAACTTATCAGAATAATTGAATAATTTTGCACCTGCCTTTCGCGTGCGAAAGACCTTTATAAACTTACGGAACTTGAGTTTTTTACATGCTATGAAGACCCTCGACATTATAATGGCACTGTGCTTTGCAGCATCCTGCCTCTCCGCCAACGCCCAGCATTATGCCGTGGTCAACCTGTCGGTCAATTTTCTCAGGGAAGCTCCGGACTACACAGCCGAACTCGGGACCCAGGCACTGATGGGAGACATTGTGGAAATCACGGATGAGGAAGGGTACTGGTGCAAGGTAGTGACAGAAGAGCCCTACACCGCATGGTGCACAGATCTCGGGCTTGTAAGGATGGATGCTGAGGGAATCGGGCAATACAGGGCCGCGCCCAAGTATATATGCACAGCATGGAAAAGCACCGTATATTCCCGTCCATCCCGGAAATCCCAGAAGATATGCGACATCGTGGAAGGAGATATCCTGCGGCAGTCCGTAAAGGTCAGGACAGTACGGAAAGGCATCGACGGCAAGGCTCCCGTCACGGCAATGGAAATACAGCGGTACCGCCGTCCGGTGACAAGGAAAGGATTCGCGGAAGTGGTCCTGCCGGATGGAAGGAAAGGCTATGTGTCCCGGAAAGATATTATGGATTACAGGAAATGGGAAGCCGGCTGTTCCCCGACCGCAGAAAACATCATATCAGAAGCGATGAAATTTATCGGAGTGCCATATCTATGGGGAGGAGCATCCCCGAACGGGGTTGACTGCAGCGGGTTTGTCCGCCATGTTTTCCGGATGAACGGCATTCTCCTGCCCCGCAATGCCTCCCGGCAGGCTGAATCCGGAACGGCTGTCATGCTCCCTGCAAGGCAGGAGAGCATTTTTTCCGGCAACATCAATGGCTCTGACAGGCTGACAGAGGCCCTGCTTCCAGGAGACCTGCTCTTTTTCGGGACCAGGGGCAAAGCCGGCAACCGGGACAGGGTGTCCCATGTAGGAATCTATATCGGTAACGGGAAAATGATACATGCCTCACATGTAGTGAGGATAAATTCGCTTGACCCGGACCGTCCGGACTGTTATGAAGGAGCATCCCGCCTCCTGAAAGCCAGAAGGATAATCCCCGAATAATCCCGGACAAGTGATATGTCCGGACAAGAGTTCCAATTTACAGAAAATTGCTATCTTTGCAGCGCAAATGCCTGGAAGAAGACCATTCCACTTGAATGCAACCCTGCCTGGCTGAAGAAAACAGAACAAATTTTACATACCATGAACCTTAGAGACATCAAAAAAGACATCGAATTCTTCATTGAAGAATTCCTCGATGACTGCGCACTTTTCATCGGGCTTAATCCGGAGAAGAATTCAGACGAGATCAACAAGATAATCGATGAAGCGGTAGACCTCTACAACGAGCTGAAAGACAAGATCAATCACCCAGAAGGGACAAAGAGGTCATACTACAACGGCATCCGCAAGGAACTGTTCGACAGGCTTGATGCCCTCAGTGAAAAACTCAGCGAGACCATCACCAGACTGACTTCAGAAGAAAAATAGGCAAATTGCCGTCACTGTACAGGACAGGACCTCTTTCGGGAGGTCCTGTTTTTTATAAGGCCATACATGATATCGCAGGCCGGCAATATCTTTTATGGACAGGCCAGTGACAGAAACGACAGTAGATGTGTCCATTCCTTTTTCAATCATGGCTTTCGCAATCCGTAACCGTTCTTCTTTTCTCCCTTTCGTTTCCCCTTCGGCAAGGCCCTCGGCCCGGCAGGTATCAAGGATATCCGTATAGTCCCGTTCCGTCATCATATCGTGTTCGTATTTCAGTTTCTCTTCCGGGGTGAACCTCGGCACGCCGGTGTTCAGCAGGTCGATGAGTACGTCCTTGTTCTTCTCCACCCCGAAGACGGCCTTGAAGCCGGCTTCTGTCAGGATGTCCATATACCTTTGTGCGGACGTCCTTTTGTCGTTCTCTCTCTCCATATATAAATACTGTTTTTATTCCTGCCCGCAATTGTTCCTGCCGAAACGGAAACGGCTGGAGGAAGGTTGACGGACAAGATATTTCCCGCTAAAATATCGGGACAGATTATACCGGTCAAGACCCCGGCAACAGGTTTATACGAATTGAGGAAAGATTTTTCTCTTTTTTACTGTTTTTCTTTTTTAGGGATATGTTTTTGTGTGTTTATTTTCTGTAAAACATTTCTTATCATATCCAATTCATTTACCACCTTTCAGAAAAACACTTGCCTATAGTTAATAGGATTGCCGGCGCAGAAGGAGTACGGGGACAGGCTGCGGTACTGCTGAACGAGAGGAGGGCCTGGGCTGAATCAGTCCTCAAGGT
The DNA here is from genome assembly GCA_944325435.1 of uncultured Bacteroidales bacterium. GTDB lineage: Bacteria > Bacteroidota > Bacteroidia > Bacteroidales > UBA932 > Cryptobacteroides. Next base: position 54,455 of record CALVAC010000006.1, read on the forward strand.
CCAGGAAGTCGGTATCATCGATTATGACACAATCTGTCGGGTAACCGCTGATACGCAAAGTATCCCTCCAGCTGAACAGGCTGTCCCTGATGCTTTGATCCACTCCTTCAGGAAACTGCCTGCTGTAACCTTTGGGATACCAATGGTAGCACCCGTCATAATAGAAATATATAGAGTAAGCCCCTATGTCCCTATCCCTGAGTATATCCAGCAAATAGACATAAAGTGTTGTATCCCTGATTGGCGTGCCGTTGAACTCGAACTCGCCTTCAAACCACATTGTAGATGACAGTGTGTCTATCCTGTCTTCATTGTGCAACAATGCTACCATTTTTATATAAGGACTCTGGGACGGAAGGGTATCCGCCTCCGCTGAATATATGCGACTGGATATAAAGGACAAGGTATCCTGTCCGGTGATGTTGGCTGTCCTGTATATAGTAGTTTTACGCTTGGATTTGCGGATTACATCCACCGCGTTCCTTGCGAACTCTCTGGGATCCTGCGCAAATTCATAATGATGATATATCAGCTCCATCCGGTCATACCTGACCGGGCCGGCCTCTTTCCGTGCACATCCGGCTGCCGCCAGAATCAGTGCTATCGCTAAAAACTTTTTCATCATGCCTCCTTTTTATGTATAAATCATAATATGCTCTATAGAAGATCATTGTGCTCAAATACTGCCCGGGAGATATCTTCCGGTTTTGCATCTCCGGCTGACTCTGTCGGGTGCTTTGTCTTATGGCTGGCTCCTGTCACCTGTCGTCCCCCTTATCATTTTCATCCTGTCCATACACGCATAAACCGGAAACAGTGCCGGGACATAATTATGAGAAAATTCATAGCCTGAAATATAATCGGATCTGCATTCTATGATCCCGTTTTCATCTTCAAACATAAATGTCTGTATGTCAGTATTCCATACAATTGGGCAATCGGTAATGTAGGCCGAATCCCGTTTCACGCAGACCTCTTTCGCCTCATCCGATATCATAACAACAAAAAAATATCTGGGAGCATATATAAAATCATAAATATCATTATCCGTCTCTCCTGTCCTCTTAACCAAGTCATCGCAAAACATGCTGTTCTCTGCAATATATTCCATTTCTACCGGATAGTCTATAACAGATTCGTACAGCCTCCTATACCTCGAACGGAACAATGAATCCGTAAGATAAATCCCTACATTCTGTCTCTTCGCTTTGCTCCCTGCATCAACTTTCTCCGATATGACATATTTGACAGAATCCCGGATAATGACAGCAGGTTTTTCGACATGCATTGTACCGACACAAAATATCGGTGGCAGGCACTCGGAATATTGCCGGCCATCCTGACAATGGTTCAATCCCGAATCCATCCCGCAACCCCAGATACTTAAAAGCAGAAATACTGTCAGACATCCTTTCATATAAATTAGTGTTTAAATAAGTACAGTATCGTATCAATCCATGTATTTTGCACAAGTTTTTCCAGAAACGGACTCATCTTGATATCCTGACAATGCTGAAGGAGCAAGAGGGATGTTTATTGTAAGAGAAGCCCTGGCATTACGGGGTGTTCCTGACATACGGCTTTGGTTAAAGAGCCGATAATTAACGAATAGGCAGGCTTGATTATTATAGAGTTTTCGTATAACCGTCTTATCTTTAATGACCGTGGCACGGCCGACGGAGGACTTGCCATTGTCAGCATTTCCATGATATCGATCAGGATATTCTTATCAACAATGTCTTTCTTTTCTTCTGTCCTTTCCCTGCAATACGATATATACTCTGACATTAACCCCAAAAGAGCCTTGTTGTCTATCCCTAATACGAAATGGTCATACAGGAATGATTTCAGCGTGGAATAATCGTGATGTCGTTCATACCATATCCAAGTCCCATCAGAATGAAACTCCATATCCATAGCATTATATGCTACCGGGATAACAGGATGCTGCCAAAGGTGCAGATTGTCAGACAATGACAATGACAAGATTTTGTAAAGCGCGGCTGCTCCCGTAATGTCATCGATGCCATTCTTCTGTGCCAGATGGTAGAACAGCTTAAGAATCGCCATTGGGGCTTCAAGAAAAAAATCATCATAATCGGCTATATTCCAGACAAGGACCGTCTCGTTGTCAAACGCAAAGATATAGCACCACAAATTATAATCCATTATATTGCCTGATAATATCTTACCTATTGCACACAGTGTTTCTCCTGATGCAATTCCTTTGAGGGACATCGTGTTGCAATATATTGTATTCTGGATATGGGGACTATGCTCCATAGAGTATTTCTGAAGTTCTGTCCTCGTAATGTCTGCCATGACATAATGACCGGATTTGTCTATGTACATTCGATCCGTATCTATCAATGCCTTATAGTTACAATTTATGGTTTCGTATCTGACAAGACTGTCTTCAGCAGTCAAGAGAGTTGACAGATGAAACATCAGCATTATCATTATCTTGGTTCCCATATCTTGGATTCAATGTCTATTGCTCATGGACTAATATCATATTTACCTTATTTTTATCGGATTGCCGTCATATTGTACCTAATGTCTGGCTGCGCATTCTGTCATTCAAGATATTTCATGTCACTCTCATATATGTCATATAGTTTCCTGAAGTATATCGGCAACAAGGACCTGTCCATGCCGGAATGCCTGTAAAAATAGTTCAACAATTGATGCACTCGCCTTTCAAACAGAAGATACTGTTCCATATATTCCTCACTGTCTCCTTTAATCTGCAGCACCTCGTAATCTTCCCCGTCTTTCATGAAGACATTGAGTGCCATCGGATGGACACCTGCGGGATAAAAGATGTACATCCCTGTCTCGGAAAAATCAGCATCTTCTTCTATAATTTGCCCCGTGAGGACATCTTGAATTACAATGTTTTCGTCCACCAGTGTTTCCGGATCGGAGGAGTACAATGAGAGATAGTCCCCCTCACTTTCCGAGATACATTCATAGAGATAGACTTTAAGATCATGCAGCGGCATGGCATCCACCGCAGATATCCCCGTCATAAATAAAACGGATGCTATAAATGCTTTTCCCATAACTTTAACAATTCATCATTTGTTTCTGCTTTTACTTCCATCATGGCCGGTACATCATCTAACGGTTTTTGCATCCAGAATTCCTTTATCATCTTTTCTGTAATTTCATCAGGTTTTCTTTCTCTATCCAGCTCTGGAGCCTCAATGGCATCAAGATATAACGACTCATCTGTAATATGCTCTATCTCGTGTCCAAATGCAACTGAAAGGGCCTCAATTTCAGTCAACATTCCATCCGTCCTCCTTGCTCTTCTGGCTGCACTTTTTACATATAGAAAGATATATATGTCATCATCCGCCTGAAAAATTTTCTTATGACGCGTCTTTCCAAACGCTGGCGGGGATGTAATATAATCAATATCTACAATTATATTTCTGCTATTAGAAATTATTTTATCAAGTTGCCTCCTCCCTGTCGGTGTTGAAGACATTGTCTGTCCTAAAAGACGCTCCATTTCATCAGCGTATGATGTCCAGCCTGTTTTATCCCATACGACATTGCCATATTTGTCAACCCAGCGTTTCCCGTCTGGGTCGACATAGTTAACCGGATTGCCGGCGCAGAAGGAGTACGGGGACATGCTGCAGTACTGATCAGAGAGAGGGTCCGGGCTGAGCCAGCGGGCTGTGGCGGGGTCGTACATCCTCGCTCCGTAGTCGAGGTACGGCAGCCCTGCGAAAGACTGCTCCTCCTTGCCGTTGTAGCGGTACCGGTTTAGGCTGTCTGTCGGAATTGAGTCCGGACGCCGCAGGCCGAAAGGATAATAGCTGTCACGCTCGAGGACCTCCCCATCGTTGTCCACTATCACTCTTGTGCTCCCGAGATGGTCACGGAGATAGACACGCGGTGAAATCTGCAATGTCGTCCCCCTGCCTGACACCGACACGCGTCCACCGCTGAACGCCAGGCTCTCCTCTGACAGGGAATCGCCTGTCCTGCGGAAAACCGCATTTCCGAGATACTCCACACCGTTTCCCGAGCCATCCACAGCCCCGAGTTTCGTACCGTCGGCAAGATAGCGGTATTCAGCGAGCACGGTATCTTCTCTGCCCACAGTACCGATGAGATTCATGTGGTTATACCCTATCTCAACTCCATTCACAGGGTCATATACAGTGTTCCCGTCAAGGTCATACAGATAGACCGCCCCGGAACCGCCGGACAGTCCGGAAAAGCCTGCTGCAGACTGGAGCCTGTCTCCGGAATAAGAGAAGGCCAGCGACTCCGCATCCTCTCCATCATACCTGTCAAGGGACAGCATGTTGCCGTTCCTGTCATACACTATGTCCTTCTCGGTCCATGTCCCGGCCTCTGCAGACCCGACAGCCCCGGCATCTGTAAGCCTTGACTGGCTGTCGTAGAGGAAACTGTATCCCCCGGCAGGTCCGGACGCACCGTAATCCCATCTCCATTCGCTGACATTCCCTGAATATGATGGTACCGAGGCAGCCTCCACCGGGTCATAATAGGACAGCTCCATTCCGAAATACGGGCTGTCCGAGGCTGTCTGCCAGCCCTGGACATTATACCCATATACCTCTGTGAACACAGTGTCAGGAAGTGTATATTTCACGGCCACAGGGTTGTCCCTGCTGTCGTAGCTGTACTCCATGTCCACAGCCGGAAGCCCTCCCGTCTCCACAGACTCCCAGGTCCTGCGTCCCCTGCCGTCATAGCGGATTTCAGTGCAGGAGGATATACAGGACGAAGCCGACGCCTGATGATACTCCCTGATTTCCACCGGATTGCCCGCAAAGTCATATCTTGTGGACACCCGGCTCTGCCTGCCGAGATGGTTCCGCTCCGCAGTCTGCACCGGACGGCTCTGACGGTCGTAATAGAACGCTCTCTCCACGGTCTCCCCGGTGGCCGCCCCATCCGGGCCGATGACCGCCAGCCTTTCGTGTGTCAGCAATCCCTTCAGCCGCGCAGTATCCGGAACAGGCCACTCCCCGGACGGAGCGGCATACGACAGCTCCTCATATCCGTATTCAGGAGCCTCATCGTAGAGGCACTCTGCAAGAAGCGTGAAATCCAGGCTGTCCCTGAGAGAAGAAAGTCCGTCAGCCTTATCCGCCAGTGTCTGGAGTCCGGCCCTGTCAAGAGATGACACAGCGATGCCAGACCAAAGCTGCCGATGGAACGCATCATAGCCATAGACAATCCAGCATCCATCCGCAGCCAGCTCCCCATTCCTGTATCCGACCATATTGTCTGCCGCGTCATAGACATAATGTTCAGCTGCCCTGCCCGGCTGCCGCCTCTCCACTGTACGCCCCCTTGAATCATAGCGGTAGCTGTAGCAATAAGTCCGGAGCGTATCCCCATCCGCAAGACAGGTCTTGCCTCCGGAGAGCAGTGCGCTGCCTTCAGGCGTGCATACGACACGCAGACGGCTGTGGACATCGTAGAAGAAATATGTGTCGGATATCTCCTCGCCGCAGCCTGACCTGACAAGGACGGGACGGTCATCCGCCGACCTGAACTCCACGGCAGGATTCCCATCCGGGTCTGTCCTGACCTGTCTGAGGAACATTCCGGCACTGACAGTGTCCCTCAGATGCAGATTGCCTGCATCATCCACAGTCCCATACAGAAGCTCTCCTGCAGCATTGCTCCCGTATCCGGTCTCTGCCGAGGCCAGGGCAGTCCGCATAGCCTCTCCCGGAAGCCATTGGCGCACAACCCTGTCCAGAACCGATGCCTCATAGACTGTCTCGGAATAGGGATACTGGTCCCCATACTCTGCAACTGCGGAATTCCGCACATCTTCCGGAGATTGCCGCAGTCCCCAGCCGCCACATACAGTCGGGTTCCATATCCGGGCCTCGCGGCCGAGGTCATCGTACTCCAGAAGTGTCACTATATCGCTCCCGTCGGCAGAAGCCCATTTGGACACAGTCTGCTCCGGCCTGCCGAGACCATCATAATAGGTGATGTCGGCAGCCCATGTCCGTCCCCCTTCAGAGGTGAATTTCCTCGTACTTGTCCAGTTGGTCCTGTCCAGAAGATAACTTCTCGCCTCCTGCTCGAACACGACCTCGTTCCCCTCCCCATCGAATATGAACACAGAGCGCCATGTCTTCGGGGAGGATGCGGTGTTTTCAATGAAATCAAACCTCACATCAATCCACCGGCAGTCTCCATCGTGGCCAGTCTCGGTGACACTGCCCGCTTCCCAGAATGTGGACCTGCCATCGCCAAGGGTACTGACGATGTCCGATATGTCATAATACATGTCAGACGCGGCAAGCCGGCATCTCACCGTCACCGACCCTCCTCTATAGTCCACCATGTACTCTCCCCTGTCCGCCCTGGCATATCTCCCGGTGACAGCTTCATTATAATGTACGGTACAGACCCCTCCTGTCACATTCTGCCCCTCCACAGTATATGTGTCCGAGGTCCTGCCATCCGTATATGAGACCGTCACCGGGAAAGAGATACTGCCTCCGGTGCCTGTCCGGGTAGCGACAGTGCTGCCGTTCTTTTTCAGGACATAGGGCTCTCCCGGCATCGAAAGGCTCAGGACAATGTCAAGCTGCTCTCCTGGCAGTCTTGTCGCGGAAGCCGGAGTCACGGAGAATACAGCCGCAGACTGATAATAAGACACCTCATCACCGCGCGCCGATACATGTACCGTCCGCGTAGTTCCGGTCACATTGGCATCCAGGTCAAACACCAGCCGTCCCGAAGTGGAGGACACCGTCACAGAGACAAGCTCCAGGAAACTGTCAGCCCCGGAAGCGGCCAGCTGGCTTTCCACATCATCCATTATGGCATCCACAATGCCTGTCATCGGCACGGCGACAAAATCCATGACAAGCTGCTCACCTGTCGCAGCCGGATAGTTATAGCTCCCCGGAGACGGGGAGACGATGGACTGGACATACATCTCAGGCAGCTCTATTTCCGTAATGAGAGGCTGTGCCGCCACCGCAAGGCAGACCGGCGCGAGAGCCATGGTCGTGACAATCCTTTTCATAATGGCCAGTTGCTATAGTTGTATTCGTATGCTTCCACAAGATTGCCATCCTCATCCTTCACGGATACCAGACGGCCGAACCCATCATAGCCACAGGATATCTTCCTTCCGGATGGACCGGTCATGGAAGTCACCCCGACAAGCGGGCTGTATGTACAGAGAGTGACCATCGCCCCGGACAGCGCCGACCTCAACGCAGAGGCATAACCTTCCAGGACATCATCTCCGGGCATCATGCCGGAAAGGCCGGCAACCGTATCCTCCCCGAGCGCATCACAGACCTGAGACCAGGTCGCGTTCTCCACCTGCAGCACAGGATAGCGGCCATCATAGCTCCACAGACAGACGACATCCACACCATCCGCACGGGTCAAATAAAGAGGATGTCCATGTTCATCATACCTGTGATACACGGTCCTCCAGGCATCTGCCACTATATCCGAGCCGTATGACTGGACAAGCGCAGACGGGGCGAACAGGTCATCATTGTCGCTCAACAGGTTGGAATAGGACATCGATTCATCCGACACGACCGTGCCGTTTCTCGACACCCGCCTTGAGAGCCAGGATGACACCATGTTGCGGGAGACCATTCCGGGATATACGGATGCGGAATCGGTGACATACCGGGTCACCGTGACAGTCGAGTCCCCGGTCGCATACCGGGTGACGCTTCTGACCGGAAAACCATATCTGTTATATTCATAGTCTGTGACAGCACTGACTCCATCAAGTGTTTCCACCGATGACTCCAGGACAGACAATCCTGTGGAAGTATAGTAGTTATAATAGTCGTACGGACTGGGATTGCGGTTGGATGGAGCATCGAACGCATCCTTGAAATCAGGATACTGAGTATATACAGCATCGTAGTCAGGCATAGCGGAAGCCATGGATGACGGAGTACGGACAAATGAAGCATACTGCTTCACTCTCAAATTTTTATACTCAGCCATATTTATCTCTTTATAGCTGTTGTCTAAAGAATAGACCTCCACATAGCCATCTTCTTCCTTCCTGTACACTGTCTTGCCCAGCAGCTGCCCGGATTTCCATGCATTGTCTCTCAGAAGCCTGTCATCGCTATACCATCTGTAAGTGTCCCCCACAGGCGGCAACAGTTCATCCGGAAAGTGCAGATACCGGTAGACCGTCTTCCCGTAATCCTCCATGCCATTGCTGACATATTCTGTCACATACGGATACACTACCGAACTCCCGGACTGGAAATAACTGCGTTTCGGCATGGATGCGACAGTGGAATACCCTATATAATGATTGGTCCAGCCGGATCCCAGATAGGTATCATATTCAGAAATGAACTGCTTGCCGGTATATGTATAGTCCGATATCGTCGGATACATCAGAATGGAACCTTTGCCATCCTCGCTGCTCCCGTATGTGTACCTTTTCCTTTCCGCGAGAACACCATCTTCCGTGTAGTTCCGGATCTCCTTTATCCTCAATCCCCCGAAAACCAGATCCGAGCCTCCCTCGTGCCATTTGTGGGCCTCGTATGTAAATTCCGTATAGCCTTTTGTCGGATAGACAATCCTGTCCAGAACTCCTTTCATCATCCAGGTCTCGTCAGCTTCCCTGTCAATACCGTCATTGCCCAGGGCATCACTGACCGGCATATATCTGGAATTTTCGGCCGTAGTTCCGTTGAAATACCCCCAATGGTCAATACCGTTATCCGGTCCGTTCATGGAAAAATCTGCCGGTTCTCCATTGTATTCAAAAGAATAACAGTAAGAATCTCCCTCCCTGTCAGTAAATTCGACCTTGTCAAGCCTGTCTTCCCCATTGCTGAACCTGCCTTTATGCAATGTGACTGTCCGTATCGGCTCCACCGAAGCCTGGCTATAGACCTCTATACATTGCAGATTCCAGGAATCATTCCCGGACTGGGAACTATAGACAAACTTCAGATACCCTCCTTTGAAATCTATTCTTGCAAGACGGGGCGGATAAGTGGAATCATACCCTGCCATACCGGTATATGTATCTTCAGGATCTGTCCATCCGTATGAATTTTCCGTTATCCGTGTAAATGCGGCATTGATGAAAGGCCGTCTTATCTCATATCCGGCAGCCGGGGAAATCATGTCGTATGTAAATGTTATCTCATCGGACCTGTCCGCCGGAGTAATTTCTGTCATATACCATTCCTGATACTGTCTCGTGGAAAGAGTTCCGCCCTCTGTGGCTGTAAAACTGTAGACAATCCCATCTGTATCGGTAATCACCGGTGCTCCCGGAGAGGCTGCTTTCATACCGTTGTCCGGTATGAATACAACGGAAGAAGTCCCTTGGGAGCCCGGGAAAAAGTATGTCCCTGCATGACCGAGAAACGAGAACCGCCACAGGTCGTACTCCCCATCGAGTATCGCCAGAGCATGGTTTCTTGAACTCTGCGGTCTCGCTCCGTTTGCAGTCTGGCGTATCTCTTCATAATCTTCCCCTACCGGACCTGTCCCGTATTCCGGATCGTATATCACCTTGATATCGGACACATCCCGGAAATAATCCTGGGCTGATTCCGTGTCCTCCGCTCCCCGCACGACATGGGTCACAACCCCTCCGGCAATCAGGTCCCAGCCAAGACCGGCCTCCATGTCCACATCATCGTATTTCAGCCCGGAAGCATGGTACTTCAGCTCTATCGGGACATCTATCCACCCGGTACTGATTGTATATAGCGGGATGGTGATATCCACCAGTCCGGTGTACAGGGATACCGGATATTCTCCGTACTTGAGGAAAGCAGTTGCCTTAGGCGAATCAGGCAGGATCTCATCCATATATGGAAAACCCTGCGTCTCGGCCAGCTGCCTGACAAGCCGCCTCACCGCCGTATCAGGGGGACAGAGAGTATCGGTCTGGAACGCACACCGCGGCAGAAGCTCTGCCGGGCGGGCCGGTGCCGTGGACAGCGACAGCGCTATCCATGTGCACAGGATAGATTTCAAGAAAAGCCGGTCCATATCGTATATGTTTCAGAATGTCACTTTCTGGAGGTCCGGGCATCAGCGCACAGGACATCGAACGGGACAGGGTAGTCCGCATCATAGACAGACTGCCACACCTCGCAGAAAGACCTGTAGCGCAGACGCGCATCCTCATGGCGTCTCTGCTTGACAAGGGCCTTCACAAGCATGGCTATCGCTATCTCGTTGGCAGGGTCTATCCTGAAAAGCATCTCCGCAATCTCGGCCACTTTCCCGTAGTCCTTTGCCAGAAACCTGTTCTCTATCTCCGAAGAAAGGAACGGTTCGATCCTGCGCTCGACATTCTCCTTGAAGCTGTCGAACAGCGGGTCATCCGCAAAAGCCAGAAACTTGCCCCTGGACAGTATGGCAAGCAGCTCATCCACATCACCGGAAGGGTTGTCGGATGACATTATCTGCTCGAACCGGATATAGTCGCACCAGAGCCCGTTCCCGCAGTCGAACCGGTAGCAGCCGTTCTCATGCACAATGCCCGCGGACTCCAGAGAGGACAGGGACTTGCGGAGATGGTTAATGGCGACATTCCTCGAATTCTTCACCTTCTCCTCGGACTTGTCAGGCCAGAGATATGAACTGAGACGGCGGCCGGATATCCCGCTGCCGGACATCGTGTGATAGAGTATCAGACACAGAAGCTGCATCTGCTGCACCGTGAACGATGAGGTCATGTCCCTCCCCTCTGCATCGAATGCCTCGAAAGGGCCGAACAGATACAGAGCATTCCTGGTATGCGGCTCTGCAGCCGACCATCTTGCAGGAGAGGACAGCCGTCTTCTGCGTCTGCGCCTCACCAAATACACGGCCACACCTCCAGCCGCGGCAAGGGCGAAGGCTGTCCCGGCCAGGACATACGGCAGAGCCCGGTGACGGTCCTCACGTCCAAGGGCTGCATAGTAAGCCGCAGAAGCCTCATCCGACACCGGCAGGACAGGCAACGTATAGACCTTCAGGACAGAGCTTATATCATCCTCGAACTCCTGCACCGTCGCAATCATCTTCTCCTGCTCCCTGTCATAATAGATGTTCGCATTGGTCGTTATCTTGTCCGAATGGATAGGTATCATGTCCGCCACAGGCTCGGCAGTCCCATCCTTTATGGAAAACCTGTACATCTGCAGCCGGGAATCCGTATGGCTCTCGGGATAGCACAGGGTATAGAAATAGCCATCCCCCGACAGGATGAGGCTCCGGACCGGCACAGTGTTCCGGTCGGACGGCCTGCACTCCCACAGCCGTTCGGCCTCGCCTGTCGTCCCGTCTATCCGGAAGAACTCATACAGATAACGGCGGCCCACCGCCTGCTCTCCGGATGTGTTGCCCATCCCTCCATAAAGATAGATGCTACCCGTCTCCCTCTCGTATCCGAGAGATGTGAAATACCTCGGGCATATCACGCTGTCTGCGACATCCGGATAGGCATACCAGTGACGGGAATCGAGGTCGTACGAATAGAAGCACCCGCTGTAGTGCATATTCCCGAACCCTCCGAAAATCGTATATCTTCTCTTGTCCGGGGCGAAGAACGCACCGTGATGATGCATCTGCATCCCGAGCTGCTCCCTGGAATGCCTCCGCCATCTCATCCTGTCGAGGTCGAGAAACGCGACAGAGGCAGAGTCCCGCATACGGCTGTCATCATACCACACCTCGTATGCATAGATACGGTCATGCAGAGGGTCAAGAAAACTCGTGCCGAGGGTCAGCTTCACAGGGCAATGGTTGACAAACCGCCCTGAAGTCACCGTACCTGTCCTGATGTCGCACAGCCGTATGGAAGAACGGTCGAAATAATATACGGATCTGAGTTTAGGGATATATCCGGCACAAGCCACCGAATCCATCTCCATTGTGGCTATATGCCGCCACTGGAAAAATTCGTTTATCAGCCATATCGGGCTGGAGACTTCCCCTCTCCTGCGGCCCCTGTCATCATGGACAGTCCCGCCTTCCCTCTCATCAAGCGGAAAGAAGAATTCCTTTGATACCCCCCCTACCGAAAGATTCCTTATGGCGAACGATGGCACATCCACCATATATTCGCTGCGGCCGAAATACATGTCCGGACAGAACCTGTCAGGCAGGTTGCCCACCGCTGCGACAAAGACGCTGTCATCCACTGACAGCAGGACAGAACCGCTGTCCATGTCGAACCTGACCCTGACACCGAACCATTCGGTATGCGGGACAGGCACCTCCGCATCTATCAGAGTGGAATACCCTTCCCTGTTGAGCTTGAAGACCAGCCTGTCCCCCTGGGCATCATAGAACAGGTTGTAGACCTTGTGCCCGGACTGCTCCTTTATGCGGAAGATATAGCCGATCCGGCTCTCCGGATATGCCTTCATGTCGAAAGAAATGTCAAGGCTGTCCCTGAACCCGGGCACTCTGCCGGAAAAGACCCGGTAAGATGTTCTCTCATCTATCGGCCTCTCCAGTCCGGAAAACCTGAGGCCCTGTGCAGCGGCCGGCAAACAGGAGATAATCAATCCGATGGCAAGTGTCAGGCTACGGGAATCCATTGTCATTTCTGTTCAAATACTCCGTAAATATAAGAAACTGTTTTGACATTTCTTCCAAAATCTTCTCGGCAGGGAAACAAAAATTGTCAAGAAAATCTTCCGTTAACCTGAATTTAACCGATTTTTTAACCCTCCTCGTCTTTCTTTGTGTCCGTCTGGGGAGAAACTGTCCCCGGACGGCAACAGAAACATAACACTAAACAAAAAGATCTATGACAATCAAGACTTTTTTCAAGACATGCCTTGTGACGGCTGTCTTGGGTTCATTCGTATTGGCCGGTACATCCTGCCAGAAGGATGAGACTCCGGCAGGAGAAGGCAACGGCACCATCACCGGTACAGTGACCGACACCAACGGCAATGCGGTCGACGGCGTTTCCGTATCGGCAAGCAACTCCGAAAGCACTGCCACCACCGGAGCAGACGGCACCTATACTCTTTCCAATGTCCCTGTGGCGACATTGAGCGTGACATTCGAGAAGGAAGGCTACCAGACGAGCAGCATCACAGTCCCTGCCAGCAGGTTCAGCAACGGCACTGCCACTGTCAATGCCACCCTCACTGTCGCCGGAGCGAAGATCACCGGTACAGTGCTTGACGGAGCCAACGAGAATGCGCCGCTCGAAGGGGCCACAGTCACCCTGAACAACGGGACATCAGCCACCACAGGCTCTGACGGTACTTTCACCATCGAGAACCTTACGGTGCGTGACTATACCCTCTCTGTCAGCGCAGAAGGCTATATCGAGAGCACAGCTGCCGTCGCAGAGACTGACTTCGACAACGAGGAGACCACAGCAACCGTATCTGTGACCCTCTACAAGACTGTCCTTCTACCGGGACTTACCCTTGCAGACCTCCAGAATGCGGACATCTGGTATTACAATGAATACAAGGGTGGCAGGAACGGAGACAACTATCCAATGTTCGACTGGTCTTCAGACTACATGGCGACCCTCGATTTCAGAGGCGCATGGGCAGAACAGAACGAAGGCACTGCCATCCAGATACAGAATAATGAGGAGCAGCAGAGCAATCCTGCAGACCATAACAACTTCGACTCTTTCGTGTTCGGACGCAAAATGATTACGGATGACAACAAGATAATGTCCCTGAAAATCCGGAATTTCAAGGAAAACGAGCAGTCCGTAGACACTGAATATGGTGTAACTGTCATCGATATGACAGCTGCCGAACCATCCGCAGTCAAGCTCGGAGAAAACAAGACCATAAATTCGGAATCATACATTGATGTCGAATTCGACCTCAGCAAATATGTCGGCAAAGAGATTGTCATCGCCATCGGGACATACAGGGCAGAGACTGGCAATTATTTCAGGCAGCTCTGTATCAGGAGAATCGCATTCGCTTCAACAGCAGTCAAAGAATGGGACTGGCTTCCGGGGACAGAAGTTTCCGGACTTGATGGCTGGCATATGACCGAAGAGATGGTAAGGTCAACCATGGCTAACAGCAAATATACCACATTCACCGGTGTAAGCAAGGTATCAGGCAGCAGAGATGAATATGCCACCGCATACCAGTCATGGAGAGGCCAGGGACATATAGCCGCAGAATGGTCACTCGTGCCAGTAAACAAGGACGCCGAGCCGTTCCCTACAGAAGGTTTCGTAATCAAGACCAGAGGCAATGTCACCCCTAATCTTGACACTCCGGAATCATATTTCTACATCAAATATCCTGTCGAGGCAGGCAAGAACCAGATGACATTGAAAGCAAGAAGTTTCAGCGAAGCGAACAGCACATGGTTCAGACTGACAGCCATAGATGAAGACATGAATGTGAGCCATATACTTCCTGCATCGCACACTGCTGACTCATACTCTGAAGAAACAGGGAATTTCGTGAAATTCAACCACCGGAACGGCACTGCCGATGCTCCGGATGGGTACGCGACTTTCACATACGACCTTTCAGCATTCGACGGCAAGGAGGTCATACTTGCGCTCGGAGTATATGCCGGAGAGCAGAACGGAGACGAGAACAAGTTATGCATCAATGAAATAACTTTCAATTAACCGATATCTGATGAAAAAGGCACTTATAATGGCAAGCCTTTTCATCTCTGCGCTGTCCCTTGCCGCATGCGTCACTGCATGCGACAAGGGTTCCGGCAGGGATGATGGACAGGCAGGGGACACTGACCTTGCCACAAGGAACCTTGAGAGGGCAATGGAGATAGCCGATGCAGCGGCTTCCGCCTACCTTTCCGCCGATTTCGGGCTGTACAAGGAATACAACCCTTATACGGAACAGGTCACAGACAGCGGAGAGGAGAACGCATACGAAGGCTCGACTGCATTCGAGGCCGTGGCCGATATCCTCTATGCCCTGCATCTGCAGAAAGAGTCCGGCAACAGCGCCCTCTACGACCAGCATTTCGAAAGATACACCAAACTGCTGGACCAGCTGTACTATGGCCTGTCATTCCACAAAGGGAGCTTCAATCTCACCTCATATACAAAGACGCAGCAGCAATGGACAGTCTACGGTGTGCCGAGGGCGTCATCCCCTGGCACCAACAATGTCAGCGGGACTCGGAATGTATATGATGACCAGATGTGGCTCATCCGTGACTTCCTCATAGCATACAAGGCGACAGGGGATGAGAAATATCTCGAGGAAGCCGAATATCTTGCGGAATACTGCATCGACGGGTATGACTGCCATATCGATGAGAACGGTGAGGAATACGGAGGCATCACCTGGGGACCGGGTTACATGAGCAAGCACTCGTGCAGCAACGGGCCGTTCATCAGCCCTCTCGTATGGCTCTCCGACATCTACAGAGGCACAGGGGAGAAAGCCACACGCTACTACATAGACCCGGCCGACAGGAAGACAAGGAAGACCGAGGAGATGGACAAGAGCGAATATTTCCTGTACTATGCCAAGGGTGTGTACAAATATCAGCACGACCATCTGCTCAACAGCCAGGGCGTGTACGAAGACAATATGAACACCCCCGTACCTGACCATATCGTGTACGAGACTGTGGATGGGAAGGAATATCGCGGGCACAACGATCTGACAACCTGCAACACCCCACCGTATTCGTACAACAGCGGGGCCATCCTCTCCGGAGCGGTAGACCTGTATCTTGCCACAGGAGACAGACAGTATCTGGCAGACCTGACAGCCCTCACGGATGCCAGCTTCAGATATTTCGCGAAACTCGGCGAGACTGTGGACGGGCTATACACATACGACTTCAGCGGCAACAACACCCTGTTCAATTCCGTCCTCCTCAGAGGCTACATAGATGCATATCCGGTCTACAACGGGGCTGCCCTGCCTGTGGACAGCTTCCAGCAGATATTCGACCATGCATACGACAACTATGCATACAACGGGTTCCTGCCCAACAGCCTCTATCTCGGATGGGCCAACATCAGCGAGAACAGGAAAGTCAAGGGCAAGGACCAGTTCATATATGCGGCCCAGTTTGCCCTGCTCGCCCAATATTGTATAGAAAACAACTGACTACATAACACATTTTTATGAAAAACACCAAGACGAGACAATGCCTTACAGGCATTCTTACGGCGCTTGCCTTTCTGGTCATGCCTCTGGTGACATCTGCACAGGACATGATAACTGTCTCCGGCACGGTCACAGATGACACCGACCAGCCGGTCATTGGCGCAAGCGTCATGGTCAAAGGCTCCACCACTGGAGTGCCTACAGACCTCGACGGCAAATATTCCATCGATGTACCTGCAGATGCAGTGCTCGAATTCTCATCTGTCGGGCTCAGGACCGTTGACATGCCGGTAAACGGCCAGGCAGTCATCAATGTGGTCCTCGATACCGACAACACATTCCTTGAAAGCGTCGTGGTGGTCGGATACGGCACCCAGAAGAAAGGCTCGATCTCGGGAGCAGTTTCCGCAGTGAACAACGATGATATCATCAAGACCAAGTCCGAGAATGTCCAGAACATGCTCACAGGACGAATCGCAGGTCTGCGCGTCTACCAGAAATCAGCCGAGCCGGGAAGCTACAAGAACGACATGGATATCCGTGGAATGGGAACTCCGCTTGTCATTATCGATGGCGTACCGAGGGATGTCGCCGATTTCCAGAGGCTGAATTCTGCAGACATCGAGAATGTGTCTGTACTGAAAGATGCAGCAGCAGCAATCTACGGTCTCAGGGGAGGTAACGGAGTTATCCTTGTCACCACGAAGAAAGGAAACGAGGGGAAGGCCAAGGTCAGCTATAACGGTTCATTCACTTTCCAGACTCCATCCCGGATGCCTGAACTCGCATCGGTAGTTGATGCAATGACTGCATATAACGAAAAAGGGATGAATGCCGTCCATAACGGTGCCCTTGCATTCAGGGAAGACCTGGTAGAGCAATACCGCTCCGGCGCACTTTCAGGAGAAGACTGGAACAGCATCATCCTCGCGGACTGGTCCCCCCAGACACAGCACGACCTCAGCATCAGCGGAGGTACGGAGAAGATACAGTACTATGTCAGCATGGGCTACACATTCCAGGACTCTTTCTTCAAGTCCGGAGACCTCAACTACAGCAAATACAATCTCCGCTCGAACATCTCTGCCGAACTTGTCAAAGGACTGAAACTCGACCTTAACATAGCTGGAATGCTCGACCAGCAGAACAACCCGTACTTCAGTTCCGTGGACATCATCAGGGAATACTGGAGACAGGGGCCTCTGATTCCGGCATTCATAGATGATGCACAGACAATGTACAACGGCCAGGGTATCCTGGACATGAAAAACCCTGCCGCGATGATGACATCCGATGTATCCGGATACCGCCAGTACGACAAGAAGACTTTCCAGACTTCCGCCACCCTGTCATACGATTTCGGGACAATCACGGATGCGCTGAAAGGTCTGAAGGCACAGGGAATGTTCAGCTATGACTACAGGATAGATGACAACGAGATTTTCCGCAAGGAATTCTCCCTGTATGTACTGGATGAAAACTCGACGGATTCATACGTGTCCCAGGCCTTCCCGAGCCATACAAACCAGCTCAGGAAAGAGAACTATACCAAGCAGCAGACATTGTGGAATGTGACCCTCAACTATGACCGGGAGTTCGGGAAGCACCATGTAGGGGCACTCATCGGCTACGAGGCCCAGGTACGCAAGGGGGACAACTACTATGCACTCGCAGATCTTGCCCTCGGCTCCCCTACCCTCACGGCAGTCAACGGACAGAACCAGACAGTGGGACTTGACAACGGTCTTGCCAACCTGTACGACATTGCCTACCAGTCCCTGATAGGCCGTGTCAACTACAACTATGACGACAGATACCTGATAGAGGGGCAGTTCCGCTATGACGGCTCATCCAAGTTCGCTCCCGGACACCAGTGGGGATTCTTCCCGTCAGTATCCGCAGCATGGAGAATCTCAGAAGAGCCTTTCTTCAAGGATTCCGCCCTGTCTTTCATCAACCAGCTGAAACTCCGTGTAAGTTACGGTGTGACCGGTGATGACAATGCGAAAGACTTCAACTACCAGTGGGTCAGCGGATACACATACCAGGGAGGACAGACTAGCGACAAAGGCTGGTACAATGTCTATGCTCCGGGATATATCTTCGGAGGAGAATGGGTCTACGGGGCGAATCCGCAGCCTCTGGCCAACCTCGACATATCATGGCTTACCATGAACACTTTCAATGCCGGTATCGATTTCGAAGCCTGGAACGGGAAGCTCGGAGCATCCTTCGACTTCTTCCGCCGTGTAAGGAAAGGCATGATGGCCGCCAGCAACACTGAACTTCCTACGGTCGTAGGTGCGACGGCACCTTGGAGGAATGCCAACACTGACTGCCATTTCGGACTCGAACTTGAACTCTCGCACAGGAACAAGGTAGGTGACTTCTCATACGAAATCAAAGGTATCGCCACAATCACCCGCCAGAGGGTAATACACGATGTGAGCATCAGGGAATTCGGAAACCGCTACGATGCATGGCGCAACGACAACCTTACCAACCGTAACCAGGGAGTGCAGTTCGGATATGAGGGCGCAGGACGGTATGAAAGCTGGGAGGATATCTGGTCATATCCTATCTACAAGGAGAACAGCACCCTGCCTGGAGACTACAAATATGTGGACTGGAACGGGGATGGCGAGATCAGCAGTCTTGACGAGCACCCGTATGCATACGACCAGAACCCGTGGCTGAACTACAGCCTCGATTTCAGGTTCGGCTGGAAAAACCTCGATTTCAGTATGCTGCTCCAGGGATCGGCTCTCGGTTCATACTGCTATGAGGAGGCCCTGTATAACATCTGGGGAAATGCAAGCGGTGCCGGAGGAGTGCTGGAGCAGTATCTCGACAGATGGCGTCCTGCCAACGGGTCATACGACATCTACGACCCATCTCTCGAATGGGTGTCTGGATACTATGCATACACAGGACATTATCCGTCAGACAAATCCGATTTCAACCGTGTCAGCACCGCATTCCTGAGGCTCAAGAGCATCGAGATAGGCTACACCCTGCCTAAGTTCAAGAGCCCGGCAATGAAGGATTTCGGGTTGAGGATATATTTCAACGCCTACAACCCGTTGACAATCACCAAACTGAAATTCGTTGACCCTGAACACGCAGGAGATGACCTCGGAAGGATGTATCCTCTGAACAAGACCTACACCATCGGTCTCAACCTTTCATTCTAAAAAGAACACTGATATGAGAAACAAGATATTATATTTCATTCTCGGAATAAGCATGATGTCTGTGACATCCTGTCTCGACATGGACCGTACTCCGCAGAACATCTGGACCGATGACGACCTGCTCTCCAACGATGCCGGAATCAAGGTATATATGGCAAGGCTCTACAGCCAGATGCCATGGGAAGATTTCCGGTACATGGGAGAATGGGGATTCGGAGACAGCTATTCCTACCTCGGCTGCTTCGGTATCGAAGGCACGGGAGAGGCTATCAACAGGGATGGCATCTGCAAACAGTTCACAGGCGAGAACACGGCATGGTGGGGCAAGGCATTCACCCTGATAAGGGAAGCCAACCACCTGATAGAGACCCTGCCTGACTATGCATCCAACTTCGATGCTGCAACCCTCGACGGCTACATAGGCCAGGGCTATTTTGTCAGGGCCTATTCATTCTACCAGATGGCCCGCCGTTTCGGAGGAGTCCCTCTCACTCTGAAAGAAGCCGAATACACAGGCGACAATGCAGAAGCCCTCGAAGTACCGAGGTCCACAGAGGAAGCGACATGGGACCAGATCCTTGCGGATTTTGACAAGGCTATAGAGCTTCTTCCGGAAGTGACCCCGGATTCAGACAGAGGATATGCAAACAGATATGTCGCCCTGGCATTCAAGGCTGAAGCAATGCTATACGCCGGAAGTGTTGCGAAGTACAATCAGACAGTCTCCGGCGGCCTTACAGGTGTCGGAAGCAAGACAGGGGTGCGCGTCATGGGATTCGACCCCGCCACGGCAAACGAAGCATCGGCAAGGTATTTTGCCGAAGCCTACAAGGCGGCAAGGGAAGTGATGACAGATGGAGGATACTCCCTCCGCCAGGCTTCCGCCGACACACCGGAAGCGAAATACCAGAACATGGTGGACATGTGGAGAGACCTTTCCAGCCCGGAAAACATTCTCGTGAGGGAATACCACTATCCTGACCTCTCGCACGGTCTTGATGCCTACAGCTCTCCTTACCAGTGGCACAACCCTCTTGCAGGAGGTACATGTCCTACATTCGATTTCATGGAGCTCTTCGACTGGCCGGAATATTTCAGCGGGGACAACAGCAGTTACACAACCCGTTATGAAGATGGTTCTCTCCGTGTCACCACCGGAAACAGCAACGGTGACGGACATTATCTCCAGTTCGATGACCCGATGGACTATTTCGAAGGTGCAGAACCGCGCCTGAGGGCATACATGATACTGCCAGGAGACCAGTTCAGGGAGCAGAATGCTCTGGAAGTCCGCACAGGAGTGTACACAGGGACAGAGACGGATATCGCACCTCTGTTCTCAAGCTACTCGTATGCAGGATACAATGACAAATACGATGCGGTGGCCAATCTCGAGACAATGACCAACCCGAGCCAGGTCGTCCAGGTGGAGCTGAACGATGGGACATCCATCAATGCTGCCGGAGCCAACGGTCCGTTCATGAACTATGCGGAATCCACTGTCACCGGACTGCATCTCCGCAAATATCTCGACCCTGATGTCACTGCGGACGAGATAGGAGAGGGGATGTCCGACCAGCCGTTCATCCTGATGCGCTATGCCGATGTCCTGCTTGCAGCAGCCGAGGCTGCCGTAGAACTCAGCATCGCAGGAGAACAATGTCCTGTAGAAGGAGATGACATGCTCGATGTGGCTACCAAAGCGATACAGGCCATCCAGGAAAGGGCAGGAGCGAATGTGATTCAAAACAAGCTCGCAGGGGACAACGAATCCCGCGACATAGTCCGCAAGGAACGCCGCAAGGAACTTGCTTTCGAGCACAAGACCAAATGGGACCTCAGAAGATGGAGGGTGCTTGACAGGGACAACAGGGATGGATTCTGGTGCGATGGAAGGTCAGAGTCGACATTCAGCAACAACGAGAACTACCGTTTCCATGGCTTCTACCCGTTCTATGCAAAATCGACTGACAAATGGTTCTTCGATGTCCACTATGTCAACATCGTCGACAAGGAATTCACATACAGCACTGTGGACTACTACTTCGCCATTCCTGATGACGAGGTGCGAAAGAGCGCATACATAGACCAGCAGCCGAACAGGTATTAACATCATATCACAGACCATTTATGAAAAGAACAGCTTTATATACAGCAATGATAGCGGCAGGGATGCTCACGATGAATTCCTGCGCATTCTTCGAGCTGGACAACTATGATGCCCCGGAAGAGACCCTCAAAGGACGTGTAGTGGACATGGATGGCAATCCTGTCCTCACCGACCAGGGCAGCGAAGGCATCCGTGTCCGGCTGATGGACCTCGAATGGGAGGAGATGGGAGGACAGGTGACCCCGCAGGACTTCTACTGCAAGATGGACGGCACCTTCCAGAACACCAAGCTTTTCCCGGGAACCTACAATGTCACCGTGGATGGGCCGTTCGTCCCTCTTGTCATGGATGACGCAAACGGTGTCCCTGTCAAGAACAGGTCCAAGACAATCGAGATCAACGGCGTGACCGAGATAGAGTTTCAAGTACAGCCGTTCCTGAAGGTGGAGTTCGTGGACTATCCATCGGTCGCCGATGGCATCATCACCGCCAAGGTCAAAGTCACACGCGCCATCAGCAGACAGGATCTGGCTGCCGAGATGGATCAGACCGGCTCATGGCAGGACTCCTACGCCAATGTCACCGACCTCCAGCTGTTTGTCAGCTACTCCTCGACTGTCGGCTACAGGGCCAGGGATGAATACTGGTCCGGACAGATCAATTTCGAGGGAAGTGAATTTGACCTGCAGGAAGGGGAAACCATTGAGATAACTTCCAATGCAGAACACCCTATCCCATCCGGAAGGCATCTCTTCGTCCGCGCGGCTGCCCGTATCAACTACCAGACAGCCAACGTGGCAAGGTACAACTACAGCGATGTGATGGAAGTCATCGTTCCATAACGCATCAGCTACATAATCCCGTATTGAAAACCTGAACTTACTGTAGAGGGCGGATAAAAAGAGGTTGTCTGACCGGTTTTTTATCCGCCTTTCTATAAATCATCGTATCTTTATCATCATGAAACAGATTATTGCATTATGTTCCGCAGCCATACTTGCAGCCTGCGCCTGCGGGACGCCTCAGCAGAAAAGCTCTGCGGACAATGTGAAGACCACCTTCCAGTCGGCAAGGGAATGGAGACCTACCATAGACAACCGGGCAGATGCCGTGATGGTCTATGGCATCGGAGGCAACCCATCCGACAGGTCGAAACGCATATCATTCGAGGACAGGGTCCGCTCGTGGCAGAAGAGGGGCTACACCACCCATTTCATGACAGGCATCGCATGGGGTGAATACCAGGACTACTTCATCGGAGAGTGGGATGGGAAGCCTCATCTGGACGAAGGGCAGGTGACAGCCGCCGGAGACACTATATGGCACGGACATCTGGTGCCGTACATTGTCCCGTCCATGAACTACCTCGAATACATCAAGGAGAAGCATATCAAGAGGGTGATCGATGCCGGCATCGATGCCATATTTATGGAAGAGCCGGAATTCTGGGCACGTGCAGGCTACAGCGAATCGTTCAAGAAGGAATGGCAGGAATATTACGGTTTCGCCTGGAGGCCACAGCACGAATCCCCTGAAAACACATACCTTTCCAACAAGCTCAAATACCATCTCTATTACAGGGCGCTGGACGAGGTGTTCACTTTCGCCAAGGAATACGGACGCAGCAAAGGTATGGATGTGAAATGCTATGTACCGACCCATTCCCTCGTCAACTATTCCCAGTGGCAGATAGTGAGCCCTGAAGCCAGCCTCGCCTCCCTCCCTTGCGTGGATGGATATATCGCCCAGGTCTGGACAGGCACATCACGCGAACCCAACTTCTACAACGGCAAGGCTGCAGAAAGGGTCTTCGAGACGGCATACCTGGAATACGGGTCAATGGAATCCATGACCGCCCCTACAGGACGCAAGATGTTCTTCCTTACCGACCCGATAGAAGACAGGGCGAAGGACTGGGAAGACTACAGACGCAACTATCAGGCTACCTTCACTGCCCAGCTCCTGTATCCAGGCATTGCAGACTATGAAATAATGCCGTGGCCGGAAAGGATATACGAAGGACTCTACCGCATCAGTCCGGACAGCGATGAAAGGGCAAGGATACCGAGGGACTATTCGGCACAGATGCAGATAATGGTCAACAGCCTCAACTCGATGCCCGTATCCGAAAACAGGCTCGACGGGGCGCAGGGGATTGCCGTCCTTATGGCCAACTCGCTGATGTTCCAGAGATTCCCCACACACGAGGGTTACGAAGATCCGCAGCTGTCCAACTTCTACGGCCAGGCACTTCCGCTCCTGAAACGGGGCATACCGGTCAAGACCGCACATATCGAGAATGTCGGCTACCCTGCTACCCTCTCCGATGTGAAAGTACTGCTGATGTCATACTCCAATATGAAACCTCTCGACCCGCAGGCCCACAGCCACATTGCCGACTGGGTCAAGGAGGGAGGCGTGCTGCTCTACAGCGGCAGGGACGATGACCCGTTCCAGACCGTCCGGGAATGGTGGAACACCGGTGGCAACAGCTATGCAGCCCCGTCCGACCATCTGTTCAGCCTTATGGGAATCCGGGCCGGAGCATCTGAAGGACAGTACAGCTATGGCAAAGGTACAGTGTACATAATGCGTCACGACCCTAAGGAATATGTCCTCTCGGAAGGAGGCGACAGCCGGTTCGTGGAAACAGTAGGGAAACTGTACAGAGACAGCGCAAAGGCCGGGGAAATGAAGATGAAAAACAGCTTCTGTCTCGAACGCGGGCCTTACACCATCGCAGCCGTAATGGATGAAAGCGTCTCTGACGAGCCTCTCACAATCACAGGGACACTCGTAGACCTGTTCGACCCGAAACTCCCCGTGTACACTTCAGTGCAGATCTTGCCGGGACATCAGGGCTATTTCATCGACATAGACAGGGTGGACCACGGCAAGGCTCAAGTCCTGGCCGGGTCGAGCCGTGCGGAAGACGAACAGAGGACAGGCTCAAGCTACTCTTTCACTGCCAAAAGCCCGATAGACACGGATGGCATTTCGAGAGTCCTTCTCCCTGAGAAGCCTACATCCATCACCATCAACGGGGAAGAGGTGTCCGGCAGCGCAAGCTGGGATGCCGGGAGCAGCACCTGCCTCATCACCTATGCCAACAGCCCGGATGGAGTGAAGATAGCATTCAGCTGGTAGGCACTGTCATCCTGAGCACAGCGAAGGATCTGCTACAGAAACATAAAACACAAACATAATGACACCGAAATCTATACTCAAAGCCGCCCTTCCCCTGTCCATGGCTCTCATGGCAGGATGCGGACAAGGCAGCACAGGACAGCCGGAGCTGAACGCCCTCAGGGCGCCGGCATACCCGTTAGTGACAATCGACCCGTACACCAGTGCATGGTCGATGTGCGACAATCTCTATGATGGGAGCATAAAGCACTGGACAGGGAAAGACTTTCCTCTGATCGGAGCCATCGAAGTGGATGGCAGGACTTACAGGTTCATGGGGACCGAGAATGCGGAAATGCTTCCGATAGTACCGACCTCACAGCAAGGAGGCTGGGAAGGGAAATATGTCACGGAGAAACCGTCCGGAGACTGGACATCCCTTGAATATGACGATGCCGGATGGACATCCGGGACAGGAGCATTCGGCACCACAGTGAACGAGCCTACTGCACGGACAGACTGGTCCACCCTGGACATCTTCGTCAGGAGGGAGTTCGACCTGAAAGAGGACATCGGAGGAAGACCCCTCTACCTCGAGTTCTGCAACGATGATGATGCCATCTTCTACATCAACGGCACCGAGGTGCACAACACAGGTTCCGTATGCCACAAGAACGAGATTGTCAGGATTCCGGATGAGATTGCCGCAACACTGAAACCCGGAAGGAACATTATCGCCGCAAAATGCACGAACCCTGTGGCAAACGGACTACTGGATTTCGGCATACTGATGCAGAAAGACCTGCACACCGCCCTGGAGCAGACAGCCGTCCAGACCTCTGTGAATGTCCAGGCCACACAGACATACTACACGTTCGACTGCGGCCCTGTAAGCCTCGGGCTGACATTCACCGCACCACTGCTCATGGATGACCTGCACCTTCTGAGCCGTCCGGTCAACTACATATCATATAAGGTGGCATCCACGGATGGGAAGAAGCACAATGTACGCCTGTATTTCGAGGCATCCCCGAGATGGGCTCTCGACCAGCCGTACCAGGCATCCTCCAGCGAGACATTCACCGATGGAGACCTCGTATTCCTCAAATCAGGGAGCAAGGAGCAGGACATCCTCGCCAAGAAAGGAGATGACCTGAGAATCGACTGGGGATATTTCTACCTTGCGGCTGACAAGGACGGCACCCTGGCAGCCGTCGGAGAGGCGGAGACCCTGCGCACGGCATTCGTGTCTGGAGAGAGTCTTCCGGAATGCACATCCGGGGAAAACGGCAAAGGACAGATGGCATTCATCCGTGACCTCGGGACAGTCGATACAGAGGAAGGCCGGCTGCTGATAGGCTACGATGACATCTATTCCGTGGAATATTTCGGACAGCACCTCAGGCCATACTGGAACTCTGACGGCAACAGCGACATAATCGGAATGTTCCACGAGGCCGACGGGCAGTATGCGGAACTGATGGAAAGATGCTCCGCATTCGACAGCCAGCTCATGGCAGAGGCCACAGCGGCCGGCGGCAGGAAATACGCAGAACTGTGTGCCCTGGCATACAGGCAGACAATAGCAGCCCACAAGCTTGTCAAGTCACCTGAAGGCGAACTGATGATGCTCTCGAAAGAGAACAACAGCAACGGGTCGATAGGGACAGTGGACATCACATATCCGTCAGCCCCGTTCTTCCTGCATTACAACACCGGACTGGCCGAAGCCCTGATGAACCATATATTCTATTATTCCGAAAGCGGAAAATGGACCAAGCCGTTCCCGGCACACGATGTGGGCACATACCCTATCGCCAACGGGCAGACATACGGCGGGGACATGCCTGTCGAGGAGGGAGGCAACATGCTGATTGTCACTGCTGCTGCGGCAAGACTCTCAGGAGACACCTCATACGCCTCCCGGCACTGGGCGACTCTGACCACCTGGACAGACTATCTCGTGGAATACGGGCTGGATCCCGATGAGCAGCTCTGCACGGATGACTTCGCCGGACATTTCGCCCACAATGTCAACCTTTCCGCCAAGGCCATAATGGCCATAGCATCATACGCCATGATGGCGGACATGCTCGGGAAGCCGGATGTGGCGGAAAAATACAACGCCATCGCCAGGGACTATGCCGGGAAATGGCTGGAAATGGCCGATGACGGCGACCACTACAGGCTCACTTTCGACAGGCCGGGGACATGGAGCCAGAAGTACAACCTGGTATGGGACAGGCTTCTGGGATTCAACCTCTTCCCTGAAGAATTCTACAGCAAGGAGACAGGGTACTACCTCGGCAGGCAGAATGAATACGGGCTTCCGCTCGACAGCCGCGAGGCATACACCAAGAGCGACTGGATAATGTGGACTGCCACAATGGCAAATGACCCTGACAAGTTCAACGCGCTCATAGACCCTCTGTACCGGTTCTACGACGAGACTGCGGACCGCGTCCCTATGTCCGACTGGATATGGACAGACAAGCCTCACCACAGGGGTTTCAAGGCCCGCTCGGTAGTCGGAGGCTACTGGATCAAAATGCTTGAAGACAAATTATTATCAAAATGAAAAGAATCTTTACAATGATCACGGTCCTTGGACTCTGTTCCATCCCATCGATGGGGCAGCAGGGACCTGTCGACCATGTGAACGTGCTTATGGGCACAATGTCGAAATTCGAACTGTCTACAGGCAACACTTATCCTGCCATTGCCCGTCCGTGGGGGATGAATTTCTGGACTCCGCAGACAGGGAAAATGGGCGATGGATGGACATATACCTACACCGCAGACAAGATACGGGGCTTCAAGCAGACACACCAGCCAAGCCCGTGGATGAATGACTACGGACAGTTCGCCATTATGCCTGTCGGTTCACCAGTGTTCGACCAGGACAGCCGGGCGAGCTGGTTCTCGCACAAGGCCGAGACTGCAACCCCATACAGTTACAGCGTATATCTTGCGGACCACGACATATCGGTAGAGCTGACCCCGACTGAAAGGGCTGCGAAATTCCGGATAACCTATTCCGAGCCTGGCCACGCATACCTCGTCATAGATGCCTTCGACAACGGCTCTTACGTGAAGGTCATCCCGGAAGAGAATCTGGTCATCGGCTATACGACAAAGAACACAGGAGGAGTCCCTGACAATTTCAGGAACTGGTTCGTCATCCGCCCGGATGCAAAAATCAGCTACATCGCCACCGTATCGGACGGAAAGGTGACAGGACATCCGGCAGATGAGACTGTCGAGGTCGAAGCCGGACATGCAGGAGCCGTCATAGGCTTCGACACATCTTCTGGCCTGACTGTGGGACTCGAGACCGCATCCTCGTTCATAAGCGCGGACCAGGCTCTCCTCAACATGGAGGAACTCGGGGACGGGGACTTCGACAGGCTGTGCCGTGAAGGCCGCGACAGATGGAACGAGGTGCTCGGACGGATAGAGGTCGAAGGGGACATCGATGACATCAGGACATTCTATTCCTGCCTCTACAGATCCGTGCTGTTCCCTCGCGACTTCTCAGAGATCAACGCTGCCGGAGAACGGGTTCACTACAGCCCCTACAACGGCAAGGTCCTTCCCGGATATATGTTCACGGACACGGGGTTCTGGGACACGTTCCGCTGCCTGTTCCCTCTGCTGAACCTCGTCTATCCCGATATGGGAGCGAAGATGCAGGAAGGCCTTGTCAATGCCTACCTCGAAAGCGGTTTTCTGCCAGAATGGGCAAGTCCGGGACACAGGAGCTGTATGATAGGCAACAATTCCGCATCCGTAGTGGCAGATGCCTTTGTCAAAGGTCTCAAGGGATATGACATTGAGACACTGTGGAAAGCCGTCACCCACGGAGCGAATGCAGAACTGGAAGGGACGGATGCCGGAAGGAAAGGATTCGAGGAATACAACAGGCTCGGATACATCCCCTGCAACACAGGCATAGAGAAAAATGTCGCCCGCACCCTTGAATATGCATACAATGACTGGTGCATATACACCCTCGGGAAACGGCTCGGCAAACCCGGAAAGCAACTGGAACAGTACAGGAAAAACGCCATGAACTACCGGAATGTGTACAATCCGGAATTCAGGCTTATGTGCGGCAGGGATGACAAGGGAGATTTCAGGTCAGACTTCAAGGGTACGGACTGGAGCTGGGACTTCTGCGAAGGGAACAGCTGGCACTGGAGCTTCTGCGTATTCCACGATCCGGCCGGGCTCATCAGTCTTATGGGAGGAGAGGATTCCTTCAACAGAATGATAGACTCCACCTTTGTAATCCCGAGCTTTATGGGAATGGAGAGCCGTGGCATGATACACGAGATGAGGGAAATGCAGGTCATGGATATGGGGCAGTACGCGCACGGCAACCAGCCTATCCAGCATCTGGTCTACCTGTACGACTGGAGCGGGCAGCCGTGGAAGACACAGATGCATGTCCGCGAAATCATGGACAGGCTGTACAGCGCGACACCTGACGGATATTGCGGAGATGAGGACAACGGCCAGACATCCGCATGGTATGTATTCTCGGCCCTTGGATTCTATCCCGTATGTCCTGGCACCGATGAATACGCCATAGGTTCTCCCCTGTTCAGGAGTGCCACAATCAATCTGCCTGATGGGAAGAAGATAAGGATAGAGGCCCAGGGCAATTCGGACAGCGACATCTATATAGGAGACATGGAGGTCAACGGCAGGAAATACGGGAAGACCTATCTGACTCACAAGGATCTGACAGCCGGAGCTGAAATCAGTTTCTCGATGTCCGGCACGCCTGACACCGGCAGAGGCAAGAAAAAGTCTGACAGACCGTATTCCTTCTCCACCGCCGAATGACCCGTCAACCATAACTGCTTTCCGTTTATGGTCTGTACGGGACATACATAAACAATGCGGATTCGTCAAACTGACATTAAAAAGAGCGGCTCAGCAGGGCCGCTCTCCATGTATATATAAGCCTGCTTTCAACAGGCGCCGATGCGTCAGAACGAGACTCCGAGCTTGAATCCGACATTGTTGATGCCATGCAGCCCGAAACCATCGCTGCGGTTGGTGGCATAGCTGTAGTAGGCCGCAAGCTGGAAGCCGAAATTGCTTCTGCGGAAAGGATGCCAAGTGAAACCTATTTCAGGGGAGGCATAGAACCCCCACTGGTCATCCATGTATGCCATCGTGGACATATAGGAATACTCCTGCGCATAATTGGCACCCAGCTTTGCCTGGACATACGGCTGGAAAAGCCTGTAGCTGAACCTGTATCTCAATGTCGCACCGAACGGCACCTGGTATATTGAATTTACCATGTCAGTAGTCAGGGCAGAGCCGTCCTCATTCCTGTAGGTATGGCGCGGGATATATTCATTGTTTGTGTTGAAACTCCCGAAGAGGCCCACCGCTATGCGCGGGAGCACATAATATCCGCCCTCAAGATAGGCACCCCAGCCGTTCCCGTTTGCAGCAAAATCGTTTCCGACTGTACCGTTGAACTGCCAGCCCGCATCCACATAGAAACGTCTGCCCGGCTGGGCATCCGCAGCCACGGCCGCAAAAACCGACAGGGCCGCAGACAATATGATGACTTTTACAAATGTTCTCATAACCTGCCCTCCTCTATTTCTTGTCAAGGTATTCAGACTGGGCAAATGACTGGGCTATGGCCCTGCTGAAACGCGCCATGTCATTGCGCGAATTGCCGATGTTTCCATCTATATAGCTGTTCCAGACCACCGGAAGGTTCTTGTCATCCCCCTCCTCGGCTGTCAGGTCGACCATCTCTGTAAGCAGCGACTGGGTCGAATAGCTGTAAGTGACGGGGAAGGAATAATACCAGCCTCCCCAGTCCCCCCAATAGCCGGGATACCAGTAGCCAGGATAGCCGTACCACCAGTACGGGTCATACGGCACATGGGCCGTGAAATAGTCCGTGGACACTATATATGATATCTGGAGCCCGAGATCCGCCTTGTTCTCCTCCGGCGCAGCGGTTTCCTGGTCGTCATCAAGATTTCCGGTATCCACATACACATACCCCAGGTCCTCCATGGAGGATATGTACTGTTCCCGGACATTGCGGCACCATGAATCCAGCGCCATCTGTCCCCTGTTGCCCTCTATATACAGCAGGCTGTCAGCCACGGTGAACGTGCTGTACACAGAAAAGTCCTGCACCTGGTCGCTGTGGGACGTATAGACCAGGAATTCCCCGTCATACATCGATGATGACGGTTCCTTGCGGCAGGCGACAGCCGCAGCCGCAAGCATTGCCAATATCATGATCTTTTTCATAACAATCCTCCTTTATGATGTCAGATGGACACTCCTTCCACTATTCTGGATGAACTGTAAGGCACAAGTGTCCCGTCTATCCTGATTGTACGCGAGTTGAAATTAGGAGAGACCGTGACGTGCGCCTGGTCGGTCCCCGGATACAGGTCGATGTCAACAGTCGCGTTGATTATCGCTCCTGTCACATTCATCGAAACATGGGTGACCCCTTTCTTGTCCGTGGTCACCTGATAGTTGGAGATGGTGCCATCAACAGTGATGCCTCCTACCCCGTTAGGCCCTGCCGCAAAATTGCTCGGGGATATCTGGACCACTCCCCTGTCTCCATCCACGGCGATGAAATTCGTCATGGAGTTGACAATGACCCTCGCCCCGTTCCTGAACGTCACGGCATCCGCCTCGATTACAAAAGACTTCTTTGCAACGGAAATCCCGGCCTGGTTCCACTGCAGGGTATCCAGTATCCTGGCTGCCTCCCTGTCCGGCTCCTGTTTCTGCCGAAATTCCTCCATATAGTTTTTCCACTGGTCTATCCGGTCCTGCAAAGTCGTCTTGTCCTGTGCCCCCGCTGTCAGCCCCGCCGACAGCAGAATGGCAAAAAGTGCAATAAAACGTCTCATAAAACAAACTTTTTCCCGGCCGGGTCTTCCGGCCGGACTGCATATAAAACAATGTACATGCCATAATCTTGCACCTGCATCCTCTGTTTTTATCCAAATTTTCATTATCTTCGTCTTTTGTCATAACAAAAACGACCGGATATGTTCGACAAGGAAGTATATGTCAGGAGGAGGAGGACTCTGCTGGAGAAAATGTCCTTCATCCCCGAGGGTAAACGCGGCATCGCCATCTTCACGGGCAACGCCGAAGCGCCGCAGAACTACAGGGGCAATGACTACAGGTTCAGGCAGGACAGCACTTTCCTGTATTTCTGGGGTATAGATGAGCCATGCTTTGCTGCCATCCTCGACCTGGACAGCGGGGATGAGTGCATCTACGGTGATGATGTGGACATCGATGACATCATCTGGATGGGTCCGCAGCCGAGTGTGGCAAGCAAGGCGGAACGCATCGGTGTGTCTTGTTCAGCGCAGTATGCGGATTTCGACAAGGCGGTGCTGGCAGCCCGGGCACAGGGAAGGACGATACATTTCCTGCCTGCATCGCGATATTACAACACCCTGAAGCTGGCTTCGCTGCTGGGAATCCCGGCAGAATCCGTCCGCAAGGTCCTGCCGGTGGCAGGAGGACACGGATGCTGCGGCAAGGCAGCCACCGCATCCGAAGAACTGGTGAAAGCCGTAGTATCCATGCGCCTGGTCAAGGAAGACTGCGAGATAGAAGAGATAGACAAGGCATGTGAAATCGGGTACCTTATGCACACCGAAGCCCGCAAAGGCTGCAGGCCTGGAACAAAGGAGCAGGACATAGTCGGGAGGATGGAGGGAGTCACCATATCGAAAGGCTGGGGAGTGTCATTCACCACAATCCTGTCCCAGAACGGGGAGACACTGCACAACCACTCACATCACCAGATCATCACCCCCGGCAGACTGCTGCTGATAGATGCCGGAGCGGAAAGCAACACTCACTATGCATCCGACTTCACACGCACATATCCGTGCAGCGGAAAGTTCACGCAGAAACAGAAAGACATCTACGACATAGTCGAATCTGCCAACGGCCTGGCTTTCAAACTTGCCAGACCGGGAGTGACATACCGTCAGATCCACCTTGCGGTGGCAAGGCATATACTCGAAGGGCTTTCCGGCCTCAGGCTTGTCAGGGGGGATACGGACGAGATGGTGGCGGCAGGAGTCGCCGGTCTGTTCATGCCTCACGGACTCGGGCACAATATGGGGCTGGATGTACACGACATGGAGGACCTCGGGGAAGATTATGTAGGATATGACGAAGACCAGAAACGCTCCGGACAGCTCGGACTGGGCAGCCTGAGGATGGCCCGCAGACTGCAGCCCGGCCATGTGGTGACAGACGAACCCGGAATATACTTCATTCCGGCACTCATACAGAAATGGAAGATGGAGGGGACAGGAGGCGATTTCGTGAACTACTCCGCCCTCGAACAGTACCATGACTTCGGAGGCATCCGTCTGGAGGATGACCTGCTCATAACGGCGGACGGGGCAAGGAGGCTCGGCACGAGAAGACTTCCCGTCACATCTTCCGAAATAGAAGAAATCATGGCCAGGGAACAGGAGACTTTATAACCATCCAGAAATCGTCCTATGGAAGTATTCATCGCCATTCTGGCAGTCCTGTGCGGAGTCATAGGCATTATAGGCAGTATCGCTCCCGCGTTGCCTGGCCCGCCTCTGAGCTGGGTCGGGATGCTGCTCCTTTTCTTCTGGGGCGGCACGGACGGGGCAGGTGAAGAGATGTCCCTTACCCTACTCCTGGTATGGCTGGGAATCGTGATAGCCGTCACCGTGCTCGACTATGTGGTCCCGGCATATTTCACAAAGATTACAGGAGGCAGCAAATACGCCTCCATCGGAGCTACAGTCGGGCTGATAGCAGGCCTTTTCATACCACCCGTAGGGATGATTCTCGGCTCTCTGCTCGGGGCATTCATCGCTGAACTGGCTTTTGCCGGGAAAAGCACCGGGACCGCGCTCAAATCCGCCCTCGGGGCATTCATCGGATTCCTCGCGGGGACAGGGATGAAACTGATTGCCTGCGGTGTAATGATGTATTATATAATAGTGTATATCTGACATGACTATAGAATCACCGGGAGAACTCTGGAAAGATTATGAGCTGATAGATTCCGGCAATTTCGAGAAATTAGAGAGATTCGGAAGGTATTACCTCTCCAGACCGGAACCGAAAGCCTTGTGGGACAAGACATTGTCTGAAAAGGAATGGAACGGTATGACTCATGTCCGCTTCAAGGCCGGAGCAGGATTCGGGAAGGCAGGGAAAGAAGACAGCGGCACCTGGGAACGGCTCAGGAAGATGGACGACCAGTGGGCAATACGGTACAGAGGGGAGCAGAAAGGGCTTGAGTTTTCTCTGAGGCTGGGGCTGACGGCATTCAAACATGTCGGGGTGTTCCCGGAACAGGCCCCCAACTGGGAATATATCTACAGGCAGACATCGGCTCTTGCCGACAAAGCAAAAGAAACGGCCCAAGGACAGGCAGGAGCATCCGCCAGACCAAAGGTATTGAACCTGTTCGCATACACAGGAGCGGCATCCCTTGCAGCAAAGGCAGCCGGAGCCGATGTCACACACCTCGATTCTGTCAGGCAGGTCGTCACGTGGGCACGCAACAATATGGAGATAAGCGGATATGACAATATCCGATGGATCATAGAGGATGCGATGAAATTCGCAAGACGCGAAGCACGCCGCGGCAATGTCTACCAAGGCATCATCCTCGACCCTCCGGCATACGGGCACGGACCTGACGGGGAGAAATGGAAACTGGATGAATGCCTCAACGACCTGCTCAAGTGCGTCAATGAAATCCTCGCCCCTGCAGACAGCTTCATGGTCCTCAACCTGTATTCCAACGGCTATTCGGCTGTCCTCGGGGAGACTCTGGTGAAACAGGCATTCTGTCTCAAGACAGGATACAGGACTCTCGACTGCGGAGAGCTCGTGTTGAGAGACGGATTCGGCAAGAATCTTCCTCTCAGCATTTTCGTCCGACTCTGCCGGTAAATTTGTCATTCCGTCACGGAAGAGACAAGGTCATCCAGAGACTTCTCCATGGCCTCGCCATCTTCAGTGTCACCGTTCTGCTTCAGTATGTCCGCCACATAGAAGATATAATGGCACGTCTCCTCGAAATTGCTCCGGGCATAGTCGTAGAACTCCATATAGAACTTCGCGGAAACCAGAAGTTCATCCACAAACCTCTGCGCAAGGGCAAGCCCCTTGTCCGGAGCGCCTGCATCATAATACAGCGCTATCATCTCCAGGACATTCCTCTCGTTGATGAAGCCCATATATGAGATATCAAGAGGATATACCGACTCCGGCACACAGTCCTGGCATTTGTCCAGCACCTCTACAGCCCTGTCGGGATACCCGGCCTTCAGCTGTTCCTTCGCCACATTGAGGAAGACTCCCCTCTGCGACATCACTCCGCAGAAAGTATAGAAATTCTGGTAGTCCGCAAAATAGTCGGTCCTCTTCAGGGCATCCCAGCAGAACACGGAATTTACCTTGTAATACAGGTCATCCGCATCTGCAAACCCTATGTCGGTCTGCTTCATCCGGTTCTTCACCGGCACGAACTTGTAGGAGAAGCCCTCGTACATCAGATAATCCTTGATGCCGATATTGATGTCACCGCCCATGTTCAGGAGGTTGATCGGACGGTCCCACTGATAGTTGGACAGGAGGTCCAGCATGAACAGCTCCGGCTTGGTGATATAGTCCTTGTCCGCAGGCATTGTGAGCACAATCTCATCCGGAATCAGGTCGGCATATTTCTCCTCGAGTATCCCGTATCGGATGACATTCTCCTTGTTGACCGGCACGGATATGCGTCTCGACATGATATAGTCCACCATTCTGCCGCTTGTAAGCTCTATCTTCGCCTTCGGATGCTTGAACACATCCATCACGGTAGATATCGGGATTATGGTATCCCTGGTGTCGTATATGTAGATGAACTCGTTCGTACCGTAGAGATACTGCTCCGGTTCCACCGTCAGCGGCAGAGGCTTCGACTCGTTGCAGGCATATTTCATCTGGTCGATATGCCAGTCCGTCCCGAGCAGGGAGGTGTTGCAGATGCGCACATCCGTCCTGACCTCCTCGACCTCCTGGGCATACCACAGAGGGAAGGTGTCGTTGTCCCCGTGGGTTATCAGTATTCCTTGCGGGCCGACCGAATTGAGATAGTTCCTCGCCATCTCCACTGCGGTCGCACGGTTGCTCCTGTCATGGTCATCCCAGTTCTGCTGCGCCATCAGCACCGGCACCCCGAGACATACGGCCGACACTGCGGCGGCCACTGCTGTCCGGCCCGCCTGACTGCCGGACAGGCCCCTGGAAATCCATGTATAGAGAGCCAGGACCGCAAGCCCGATCCAGATGGAGAAGGCATAGAAAGACCCGGCGTATGCGTAGTCCCTCTCCCTCACCTGGTACGGCGGCTGGTTCAGATAGATAACGATGGCTATTCCGGTCATGAAGAACATTAGGAAAGTCACCCACGACCCTCTCTTGTCCCTGGCAAACTGGAAGAAGATGCCTATGATACCCAGAAGCAGGGGAAGCATATAATAATGGTTCTTGGCCCTGTTGTCCTTGAGGTATGCAGGTGCATCGCTCTGGTCCCCGAGCCTCGCCTTGTCGATGAATCCTATGCCGCTCTCCCAGTTGCCGGTAAACAGCTCACCGGGAGCAGGGCTGTGTATGTCATTCTGCCTTCCGGCGAAGTTCCACATAAAATATCTCCAGTACATCCAGTTGAGCTGGTAGTCGAAGAAGAACTTGAGGTTGGCCCCGAAAGTAGGCTTCTTGTAGGTCTGTCCCGGGATGGTCTTCCCCTTGCCATCCATATAGACACTGTAGAACTCCTCATAACGGCCATCCGGACTGGTCGCCCACATACGGGGGAAGAACATCTTGCCCTCGGATGAATATACCGGGGTTATCTGTCCGTCAGTCTTGACATACCTGTCCCCGAGAGGCGCCCAGTATTTCGGGATCTCGATGTCATACGGAGCATCGAAATACTGCCCGTATATGAGAGGGTTGCTGCCGTACTGCTCGCGGCCGAGGTACCTCACCAAAGTGAAAGGGTTGTCAGGCTGGTATTCGTTCGTAGGGGTCTTGACGGAAGACCTGATGATTATTATCGAGAATATGGAGAAACCGATGATTATCGTCGTGAAGCAGAGGAGCACCGTATTGGCGAACACCATCTCCTTCTTCATCGTCGCGAAAAGTCCCCAGAAGCACAGAGCCAGAAGGACTACCATAAAGAATGCCGCACCGGTGTTGAACGGCAGCCCGAGCACGTTCACGAAGAACAGGTCCACGTATGCGGCCGTCTTCGGGAGGAACGGGATTATGACGAAAAGTATCAGCGCCAGTATCACGCAGCCGATGGCGAATATCTTGACATATTCCCAGAAAGTGTAGCGTCCATCCTCACGTTTCCTGTAATAATAGAGGAACACAAGGGCAGGTATGGCAAGCAGGTTCAGCAGATGGATACCGATGGAAAGCCCCATCAGGAAAGAGATGAGCACAATCCAGCGGTTTGCATACGGGGTGTCAGCCTGCTCATACCACTTCGTCATGGCCCAGAATACAAGGGCCGTCACAAGGGATGACATGGCATAGACCTCGCCCTCCACTGCGGAGAACCAGAAAGTGTCCGAGAAGCAGTATGCAAGCGCGCCCACGACACCCGAACCATAGATTGCCAGGACCTGGCCGACAGACCATCTCCCGTCGGCATCTGGACGGACAAGCCTTTTGGCAAGGAAGACAATCGTCAGGTAGAGAAAGAATATCGTCAGGGCGGAACATATTGCACTCATGGCGTTCACCGCCACCGCTGCGTGCATATTGTCGGTGAACATTGTGAAAAACCGCGCGACCAGCTGGAAGACAGGATTTCCTGGAGGATGTCCCACTTCCAGTTTGTATGAAGATGCTATGAACTCCCCGCAATCCCAGAATGAGGCGGTCGGCTCTATTGTCATCAGATAGGTGATGGCCGCCACGACAAACACAGCCGTAGCCGCAATCCTGTTCCAGAGATTGAATTTTCCGTTATCCATTATTCTGCCAATTCATCCAATAAACCTGCAAATATACGCAGAAGCCGAGAGCAATGCAAGTTTACTTGCAATTGCCGAGGCGATACAGTATATGTGGCGCCAGCCAAATATCGCAGAAGCCGAGAGCAATGCAAGTTTACTTGCAATTGCCGAGGCGATACAGTATATTATATGTGGCGAAGCAACCGGACATGTTCCGTAGCCGGAATCCGGACAAATTGAACAGGATTGGCAGGAGTTTAGAGATCCAGGTTTTCCGAACTGTCATAGAGAGGTAAGTATCCGAATACCTGCAATGCTTTACGGTGCTTCTCGTTGATTATGGCAAGGCGTGCCGCCTTTTCCAGGTCATTCAGCTCCTTTGCTCTCCCGTATGATTTTCGGCCACGCCGTCCGAACTTTTCGTCCTGTTATTCTTTTAGGGGTGACAATGCGGATAGACATTTTCCCAAAAAATCACTCCATACGCTTCATTGCCTTCCTGTAGATGTCGCGGAGTTCCTTGCGGAGATGCTTCGGAGAAATCACGACAAGGTCCTCGCTCTGCGAAAGCAACTCCTGGATGAAGTCCCTGGTAAGTTTTACACGGAGGCGGATGCGGAACTCCTTGCCATCGTCCACAAGGGTTTCCTGGGATTCATGCAAGGGGAATGCGTCATTGTAGCGACCGGACTTCGGGGAAAAAGACAGCACCACTTCCTCGACAGAAAGGCTGTTGCTGGAATAGGCTCCGAACACATCCTTGAATTCCTTTTCCGGATCAACGGAAGGGTCTTTGGAAAATCTTGTCTTCGAGACATTCAAATCCCGAATGCGGTCAAGGCCCCAGCTCTTTATCTCTCCTGCATGCCGGACATTGTCACCGGATTCGATAGCAAGGAGATACCAGCGTCCGCGGCTCTCCTTCAGGGCGTATGGCATCACATAACGGCGACGAGAGATGGAATTGTCGAATTTGACATACTCAAAGTCAACCGTCAGACTATGCTTTATCGCATGTATCAGGGGATTCAGATGCTCGGTTCCTCTAGCCTTCCGTCTTTCGGGGAAAACAATGGAAGAAAGCTCCTCCCGTGCATGCATGGATATCATCAGGTCATACTGCTCCAGTATCCTCTCGATGTCGGCTGTCCGGTCTTCATCCTCTGGAATATAGTAGCCTCCTTCCAACCTGGAGTATTCGATACTAATATTCATTCCGGATCTTATCTCTTTCAGGTCACGCAGGATAGTCCTCCGGGAAATACCGATGTCATCAGTATCGTCATAATACGCCAGCCCTTCCTCGACCTTGCGGACAAGTTCGGGGAGCGGGATGTACTTGTTGTTCCGTATCAACCGGATAATCAACAGATAGCGCTGGATGTAACCTTGCTTCGACATAGCGTGTGATGTTTGCTTGTGTCTCCGAAAGTTAACAATTTTTCACGACAACGCATCATACTCGGTGACGGATTGGCCTATGCTGGCAGGAAATGGGGCATTGTTCTGTTGAGATGCTCCATATACCGGCACGGTACGCAGAGATTATATGCAAGAAGGTTCTCGCTCCTCTGGAGCCTGTCATTCAGCAGGCATATCGATTTGGGGATAAGCTGCACGCAGCCGTCCCGGATCTGGACGCAGTTGCCCTCCTGCGTCCGCGCGACACTCACGGACAGTCTTTTCCCTGCGCTGAAAGTGTGGACGCCGTCTCTCAGTCTGTACGGAAGTGTCACTTCCCGTGCCGAATCTGGCGATGTCCTTCAGGGCGTCGAAGATTATCTGACAGTAGGTTGTCGAGAGGAACTATATATATGGCGAAGCCAAATATACGCATAGAAATATGTATATTTGCAAAAAATTATTCTGGAATATATGGCAGACAACGACTGGAAAAGAAGACTCGGAGTGGTATATTCCACGAATCCGGATTTTAGTTTCAGGGAGGAGGAAGAGGAGACCATCGAGACCCTCGCACCTTCAGCCCAGAAACTCATCGTGTCCATCGACAGGAGGAACAGAGGAGGCAAGCAGGTTACACTCGTGACCGGCTTCATCGGCTCGGATGAAGACCTTGCGGCACTGGGACGGACGCTGAAAGTCAAATGCGGGGTCGGAGGCTCTGCCAAGAACGGAGAGATCACCATCCAGGGCGATTTCAGGGACAAGGTGACAGAGATACTCCGCTCGATGGGCTACAATGCAAAAAGAGGCAACTGACCATGGAAGATACCGACAGCATCTGCGTCCTGCGTGAGGACGGCATGGCAGGGATACTCCCAGTAGACAGCGCATTCACCGGGGGCACCATGCATCTCTCCAATGAATCAGCACAGCCTGCAGTCCAGGACATCACCGCAGACAGCCAGGACAAAGTCACAGGTATCCTGACATCCATCTGTATCCTGGTTATGATTCTCTCCATCCGCAAACTGGTCAATGTCATCCCGTCCCTGCTCGGCTGCCTGTTCCGGTGGAAAGAGGCATTCAACTTGGAATACAATCTGAAGCTGAGCCGAGACCGCAATCTTGTATTCCTGATTCTCATCCTGCCTTTCTGCCTTATGGTATCGAGGTTCGGCATCTACTCCCCTGAATTTCTGTCCGGGGCAGGCCAGCTGCTCCGGCTTGCCGCTTTCACAGGCATTTTCATCGCCTATCTGTTGTTGAGAAGGCTGTTGGGAACCATCTTCAAATCAGCTGAAATGGACGGCAAGGCATGGTCGGCAGCTCAGATGCTGTTTCTCACATTCTTCTGCCTCGCCACTGTGTGCTGTCTTGCCGGAGCGGGGATACTGTCATATACAGAACTGTCAGACAACACCATACGCATAATCCTGATACATACCGTCGCATTTTTCTACCTCGTGTTCATTTTCCGTAAAATTCAAATTTTTAGTCACTATTGTTCGGTTTTCTCAACAATTTTGTACCTTTGCACCCTTGAAATTTTACCGACCGGGCTTCTGGTGGCCTCGGCAATTTTTTTATAGAAGATGATTAGACGAATATTGGTATCCCAGCAGCCTCCGAAGGCCGCCGCGCCATACGAGACGATATCGGCAAAGTTTGGAGTCACATTCGATTTCATTCCTTTCTTTCTGATAGAGCCTGTCTCTTCAAGAGAATTCAGGGCGCAGAGGATCAATATCCTCGACTACACAGCCATAGTCTTCTCCGCCAGATCTACCATCGATGCTTTCTTCCATCTGTGCGAGGAGCTCAGGGTCAAGATCCCGGAGACAATGAAATATTTCTGCACGACCGAAGCGGTTGCGATGTATCTCCAGAAGCATATCGTGTACCGCAAGCGCAAGATATTCTTCGGAGACGGGACGGCAAGCTCAGTCATTTCCCTCATCGGAGCCAAGCACAAGGGTGAGAAATTCCTCATCACCACATCCGACTCCCCTGACAATGACATCACCAGGATGTTCGAATCCTCAGGTCTGGAGTTCAAAAGCGCGATATTCGTGAAATCCGTATCTCAGGATCTGAGTGGTGTGGACATCAGGTCATACGATATGATTGTGCTGTACAACAAGGCCGATGTCAAGTCCCTGTTCGAGAACTGTCCGGACTTCAGCCAGGGTGACATCAAGTTCGTGTCATACGGGAAGTCCGTGGTCAAGGCAATGGAGGAGGCCGGACTGGAGATAGCCATCTCGGCCCCATCCGCAGAGGCGCCATCAGTGGCAAGGGCGGTCGAGCTGTACCTCGAGAAGAACAGCTGACTCCGGATGACGGCACCCGGACATAACCTGCCCAAGGAAGAGAGGCTCTGCAGCAGGAAAGACATTTCTGACCTTCTTGCAAAGGGAACATTCTGTGATGCTCCGGGACATCTGAGATTCTGCTACAGGAAAGACACGGGATGCGGGCTGAACA
This sequence comes from uncultured Bacteroidales bacterium, assembly GCA_944325435.1. Classification (GTDB taxonomy): domain Bacteria; phylum Bacteroidota; class Bacteroidia; order Bacteroidales; family UBA932; genus Cryptobacteroides. Next base: position 95,916 of record CALVAC010000006.1, read on the forward strand.
GGATAATGGTGTCAGTGCCGAAAAAGCATTTCAAGAGAGCCGTGAAACGGAATCTTCTCAAGCGCAGGATCAGGGAAAGCTACAGGCAGCAGAAACATGACCTTGATGGCACCGGGACCGACATCCTGTTCATATACAGCGGCAAGGAGATTATGGAATACGGTGACATCTTCTCGGCTGTCGGGACAATAATCAGAAAGATCAACGGCAATGGACGCAGATAGGATAACAGGAATCATCAGGAAGATAGCCATATCCCCGTTCATCTTCCTCATCAGGTTCTATCAGGTCTGCATCAGTCCGCTGAAACCGCCATCCTGCAGATTTACCCCCACTTGCTCCCAATATGCCCTCGAAGCGTTTCGCAGACACGGCCCGATCATAGGAATGTACCTGACGGTCAGAAGGCTGCTCAGATGCCATCCGTGGGGAGGGAGCGGATACGACCCGGTACCAAAGACATTCAGCCTATGCCAAAGAAAGAAAGAATAAGACAGCTTTTCGACAACATTGCCCCGGAATACGACCGGCTGAACCATCTGCTATCTCTCGACATCGACAAGACCTGGAGACGGAGGGCGGTCAGACAGATAGTGGACACATCCGCACCCCTGAACATCCTCGATGTAGCCTGCGGCACAGGTGACTTTGCCGTTGCCATTGCCAGAAAGGCCGCAGAAGGAAGCCATATAACCGGGCTAGACCTGTCCGAGGGAATGCTGTCCATTGGCAGGGAGAAGATACTCAAGGCCGGACTTGCTTCCGTAATAGGGCTGGAGCAGGGCGATTCAGAGGACATACCTTACGGAGAAGGCTGTTTCGACAGGGTGTCGGCAGCATTCGGCGTGAGAAATTTCGAGCACCTCGACAAAGGTCTGCGGGAGATGTTCCGGGTGCTCAAGAAAGGAGGGAAACTTGTCATCCTGGAGCTTTCGGTACCCCGGAACAGTGTCATGCGCTGGCTGTACAATCTCTATTTCCTGAAGATCCTGCCTGTCATAGGCGGCAGGGTGTCCGGAGACAGGGGGGCATACGAATACCTCCCTGCATCCGTACTGAACTTCCCGGGTCCTGACAGGTTCAGGGAGATGATGACCGGCGCCGGATTCTCCCAGGTGCGGCACAAGGCTTTCACATTCGGCATCTGCCGTATGTATATCGGCATTAAATGATGCGAATTCATTGAAAGAATTTCAGAGGAATCGCTATAGCAGATAGACCAGATAACCCAGCCCTCCCAGAACGGCAAAAATGAATGTGGACATCACCAGCAGAGGCAGCATCGGGTCGAGAGCCTTACCCGTCCTCTTCCACACTCCGGCGAGATGCACGACAAAAAGCGGCAATGTCAGCACGAACAGATAATGCCATACATCCTGCACCCTCAGCAATGAATACGCCGCCATGCAGCACCATCCCGCAAGAACAAGCACTGTCTGATAGACCTTCGCCCATTTCTCCCCTATCTTCAGAGGCACAGTGACACGGGTATTGGCATCCGTGGCCATATCCCTGATATTGTTGACATTCAGCACGGCTACGCTGAACGCCCCTATGGCAGATGCAGGAAGCAGCATCCTCCAGAACATCTCGTGCGAAGCGATAAAATATGACCCGAGCACCGAGACAAGCCCGAAGAACATGAAGACATACAGGTCGCCCATTCCTCTGTAGCCGTACGGATTCCTCCCGAGGGTATATCTCATGGCGGCTATTATCGCCGAGACCCCGAGCACCATAAGGAGCAGGGACTCGACAGAGAAGAAAGTCCCGAACGAGCACCATATCATGGCAAGCCCGAAGACCGCACACAATATGATATAGATGATGATCATCACCTTGAAATCCTCCTTCCTGAGATAGCCTCCGGAAAGAGAGTATGCCGGCCCCTGCCTGTCCGTCCTGTCTGTCCCTTTCAGGAAATCCCCGAGTTCATTGGACACATTGCTCAATATCTGGAGGCACGCGGTGGTCAGAAGCGTGAAAATGATGACAGCCCAATTGACCCTGTAGTCCGCCGCCGCAAGCATCAGCCCGAGGCTGACACCGGCAAGAGAAAGAGGCAGGGTCCGGAGCCTCATTGCAGCCACAAAATACCTGATTTTACCCATTTTTCAATCTACAACATATAAAACAACACCTAAAACAACAAAAAAAACAACAAAATGCAATGCAATTTTGCCGAACTTTGCCTCCGGTTAAGAATCTTATTCGTCTCTTGATGCTGACAGGAAACATGTGTGCAATTTCTGTCTTGTCAGCAAAAAGATTTTCCCTCCGGAAAGAGGGTTGTGAAGAGGTCGCCGTGAAGGTGACCTCTTTATTTTTCCCTTTTCGGAAACAGGACTTTCAGCAGGAGGGAGACGAGATGCGCTGTCGCCATAAATACATTGACCAGTCGCATGTCATATACGAACTGTTCTTTCAGAGGTCTGCCCTTAGGATCAGACAGGGCGCGGAACCTCTCCCTCAACGGGAACGCGGCATTGCGCCACCGGGGCAGACCGGGATTGCGGTCGCACTCGGCAAGTACACCTGGAGCCACCACAGATGTCACCCCGGCCTTGGATGCCCTCACCCCGTAGTCGAGATCGCCGAAACTGTGGCTGTAGAAAGGGTCCATTGTCCCCAGCACCTCGTAGACAGCCCTCGGAACAAGCACGAGATTTCCGTTGAACACATCGCAGACCACAGGGATGACAGGGTCCGGAGGTATGATCTTCCCGTATGTGGTACGGCCTCCATAACTGTACCGGCCGTTGCTGTCCACCGCAGTACCGGCCACGATAGCCTTATGCTTCAGATATGCCGAATTCTCCAGCAGGACAGAGAAAGCCCCGGGTCTCAGCACGGTGTCATCATTGAGCCATATATAGAAATCCGGATCTTCTTTGGCCGCCTCGTTCCATGCAGCGCACATCCCCCTGTTCCAGTACAGGGAACCGTTTCCCCTAATGATATGGACATCTGGATACTGTCCGGAGACCGCCTCCGATGTGCCATCGGTACTGGCATCATCCGTCATATATATGGAAAAGACATATCTTCCATCCGGCTTCATCGACTCAATCTGCTCATAGCAGGACTTCAGACAGGCAAGTGTCTTGGCCTTCCTGTTGAACACGGCCATCAATATGGACACCTTCATCATGTCAGTCGAGTTTAAGTACTGCCATAAACGCGCTCTGAGGCACCTCTACAGTACCTATCTGGCGCATCCTCTTCTTTCCCTGCTTCTGTTTCTCGAGCAGTTTCCTCTTCCTGGTGATGTCGCCTCCGTAACACTTGGCAGTCACATCCTTCCTGACAGCCTTGACAGTCTCACGAGCTATTATCTTCGCCCCTATAGCGGCCTGTATGGCTATGTCAAACTGCTGGCGGGGGATAAGTTCCTTGAGTTTCTCGCATATCTTGCGCCCGAAATCGTATGCATGGTCGGCATGTATCAGGGTGGACAGGGCATCGGCCGGCTCTCCGTTCAGCAGGATATCCAGCTTGACCAGCCTTGCCGGACGGAATCCGATGATATGGTAGTCGAACGAGGCGTACCCTTTGGAAATGGACTTGAGCTTGTCATAGAAATCGAAAACTATCTCCGAAAGCGGCATCTCGTATGTCAGTTCCAGACGGTCCGAAGTGATATAGTGCTGGTTGACGAGGACTCCCCTCTTGTCGAGGCAGAGTTTCATGATAGGGCCGTAGAACTCGGACTTGGAGATGACCTGCGCCCTGATGTACGGCTCCTCTATCCTGTCGATGAGGGTAGGTGCAGGGAGGCCTGACGGATTGTGGACATCCACCACCTCCCCCTGGGTAGTGTAGACCTTGTAGGATACATTCGGTACAGTCGTGATGACATCCATCCCGAACTCCCTGAACAACCTTTCCTGCACAATCTCCAGATGCAGGAGACCGAGGAATCCGCACCTGAACCCGAAACCGAGGGCGAGGGAAGACTCCGGCTCGAACACCAGCGAGGCATCGTTCAGCTGGAACTTTTCCAGCGAAGAACGCAGTTCCTCGTACTGGTCTGTCTCCACGGGATACATCCCGGCAAAGAGCATCGGCTTCACTTCCTCGAAACCCGCTATCGCCTCGCTGCACGGCCTGTCCACATGGGTGATGGTATCTCCCACCTTCACCTCGGCCGCAGTCTTTATGCCGGATATGATGTACCCCACGCTTCCGCAAGGGATCTCATCCCTCGGGCAGAGCTTCATCTTCAGGACCCCGACCTCATCGGCCTCGTACTCCTTGCCGGTGTTGAAGAACTTCACCTTGTCACCGGTCCTTATGGAGCCGTTCTTGACCTTGAAATATGCGATTATCCCGCGGAACGAATTGAACACGGAGTCGAATATGAGGGCCTGGAGCGGAGCCTGCGGGTCGCCTGTCGGGGCAGGTACGCGCTCAACTATCGCATCCAGAATGTCGCGCACCCCCTCCCCGGTCTTTCCCGAAGCGAGGAGCACCTCCTCAGGTCTGCAGCCGAGCAGGTTCACGACCTGGTCCGTCACCACATCCACCATCGCCGCATCCATGTCTATCTTGTTGAGCACAGGTATTATCTCCAGGTCATGCTCGATGGCAAGATACAGGTTGGATATCGTCTGGGCCTGTATACCCTGGGTCGCATCCACCACCAGAAGCGCGCCTTCACAGGATGCGATTGCCCTGGACACCTCATACGAGAAGTCGACATGGCCCGGAGTGTCGATAAGGTTCAGCACATACTTCTCGCCCTTGTATGAATACTCCATCTGGATGGCATGGCTCTTTATCGTTATTCCCTTCTCCCTCTCGAGATCCATGGAATCCAGGACCTGGGCCTCCATCTCGCGGCTGCTCAAGGTATTGGTTATCTCCAGCATCCTGTCAGCCAGCGTGCTCTTGCCGTGGTCTATATGGGCGATTATGCAAAAATTCCTTGTATTGTTCATGTTCAAGAATATCAGCCTTTCCGGCCTGCGCCGGAAATATAGTTGCAAAGATACACCAAATAATGAAATTTTTTGTACTTTTGTCATGATGCAGGACAATCGGCATCATGTATAACCCAATCTATCGCAATGGCAAGTATCGAAGAACTCACAAGAATCGCCTCCCAGGTGAGGCGTGACATCATACGGATGGTCACGGCGGCGAAATCGGGACATCCCGGAGGATCGATGAGCAGCGCAGATTTACTCACTGCTCTTTATTTTGGCGTCATGGAGCATGACCCTGCCACCTGGACCCGCGATGGGAAAGGGCAGGATGTGTTCATCCTCTCTGCCGGACACCTTGCGCCCGTGTACTATTCACTGCTTGCCAGAAGCGGCTATTTCCCCGTACACGAGCTGGCCACTTTGAGGAAGTTCGGCTCACGCCTGCAGGGGCATCCATCTGTGGAGACCGGAGTCCCCGGGATATTCCAGGCTTCGGGCTCCCTCGGGCAGGGGCTGTCTGCAGCGGCCGGATTCGCCCTCGGCAAGAAGATGGACGGGGACGGACACATTGTATATGTGCTCCTCGGTGACGGGGAATGCGAAGAAGGCCAGGTCTGGGAAGGGGCCATGTTCTGCGCACACCACAGGACAGACAACTTGATAGCCATAGTGGACTGGAACGGGCAGCAGATCGACGGGAGGATAGATGACATCGCCGGAGTGGGGGACCTCGCCGCCAAATGGAAGGCTTTCGGCTGGGATGTGCTCGAATGCGACGGACACGATTTCAGCAGCATTCTTCCGGCATACGACACGGCCAGGTCAATGCTCGGGCAGGGCAGGCCGGTCGTGATACTCATGCGGACAGACATGGGCAGAGGGGTGGACTTCATGGCCGGGACCAATGAATGGCACGGCAAAGCCACGAATACGGAACAGTGCGAAAAAGCCCTGTCCCAGCTTGAAGAGACCCTTGGCGACTATTGAGCCATGACGGCGAGACCGGAAAGGACCGGATTCCATTACCCTTAAAACAGAAGACGATGAAAGAATATACCAATACCGGGAACAAAGATACAAGGAGCGGGTTCGGAGCAGGACTCCTCGAGGCCGGAAGACAGGACAGCAGTATCGTGGCAATGGCAGCGGACCTTGCAGGTTCAGTCAAGATGTCGGCCTTTGCGAAAGAATTTCCAGACAGGTTCTTCCAGTGCGGGATAGCCGAGGCCAATATGATCGGAGTGGCGGCCGGCCTGGCCATAACAGGCAAGACTGTGTTTGCCGGATCATTTGCGGAATTCGTGACAGGACGGGTCTATGACCAGATCCGCCAGGAGGTGGCATACGGCAATACCAATGTGAAGATATGTGCATCGCACGCCGGCATAACCCTTGGCGAAGATGGTGCCACCCATCAGACGATGGAGGACATAGCCCTGATGAGGGCACTTCCGGGTATGGTGGTGATCAACCCTTGCGACTACAACCAGACAAAGGCAGCCACCATCGCAGCGGCAAAATATGTCGGTCCGGTATATCTGCGTTTCGGGAGGCCATCCGTGCCGAACTTCACTCCGGAAGACCGGCAGTTCGAGATTGGCAAGGCCATCATAATGAACGAAGGCTCAGATGTCTCCATCTTTGCCACCGGTCATCTCGTATGGGAGGCACTCCAGGCCTGTTCCATACTCGAGGACAAGGGAGTCTCCGCTGAAGTCATAGACATCGCCACCATCAAACCTCTCGACACCGAAGCCGTACTTGCATCAGTAGCCAGGACTGGCGCAGCAGTGACAGCAGAAGAGCACAACACAGCAGGAGGCCTCGGAGAGCTTATATGCGCCACGCTTGCCGCAGGACATCCGGCTCCGGTAGAGATTGTCTCCGGAGGGGACAGGTTCGGTCAGAGCGGCACCCCATCCGAACTTATGTCGGCATACGGGCTGGATGCCGCACATATCGCCGAAGCAGCCCTCAAGGCCATTTCCAGGAAATAGGGGCAGTCCGGCGACATGGCAGATGACAGGGAGATAATGTCCATCTACCGCTCCGGAGACCGGGAAGGGGCATTCAGGGAAATCATCAGGAACTACAGGGAGAGGCTCTACTGGCACATCCGGAGGTTCACCTGTTCGCATGAGGACACGGATGACCTGCTGCAGGAGACCTTTGTCAAAATCTGGACAGGACTGCCTGATTTCCGCGAAGACTCGCGGCTGTTCACGTGGATATACAGGATAGCCACCAACGAGACCCTCAATTTCCTGCGCCGGCAAAGGACACACGGGCTGTCTGGCTCCGAACCGCTCGAGAACATTCTCTACCGCAAGGTAGACGATGACCCGTACTTCAACGGAGACATGCTCCAGAGGGAACTGCACAAGGCGATACAGAAGCTGCCGCCGAGACAGAAGGCTGTGTTCAATATGAGATATTTCGAAGATATGGGATACAATGACATGGCAGAGATTCTGGGGGTCTCAGCAGGCGCGCTGAAAGCATCCTACCATCACGCATACATAAAAATAAAGGAAGAGCTCGAAAAAATTTTCTGAAAAAAAACAGGAAATGTCTTTTACTTTTCACTGTTTTCGTGTCTAAATACCCGATGAGTAAAGATGAAAAGGACATATTGACAGGCAACGAAGGACTGAAAAAGATGCCGTTCCGGGTTCCGGAAGGCTATTTTGACGGTCTCGAGGCAAGAATCCACGCCCGGATAGCGGAAGAGACGGCACCAGTAAAGAGACGGCCGCTCAGGGGCAGGATTTTCCGCAGCCCGGCATACCTTTCTGCCGCAGCCGTACTCGCCATCATTGTGGCAGGAGGCCTGCTGATGTCACGCGGCGACATGCAGGAGGATGACTGGAGCGAAGAACAGTATGCGCTGTACCGGGATGTGGACATCATCCCTGTCACGGAACCTGAATCCATCTGGCTCTCATCATACGAAGAGACTTCCGACACCCTGTCCACCGAAGACATCATAGACTATCTTGTCTATATCGGGATAGAGCCGGAAGAATTTGATAACGAATAAAAACACGGAAACATGAAAAGAATCTTAGCGTTTGCGCTGGCTGCAATAGTCGCAATGCCGGCGTTGTTTTCACAGGACAGGGACAGCTGGAGAGAGAGGATACGCAGCGAAAGAGTCGCATTCATCACAGAGGAACTGTCACTCACACCTGCCGAAGCGGAAAAATTCTGGCCGGTGTACAACATCTACCGGGACAGGAAGTCCGATGCCCAGAAAGACATCCGTAACGCCTACCGCGCCCTCAACGAAGCCGACAGGAACGGCTCCGTCTCCGAATCCCTCATCAGAGACTATGTGAAGGCACTCGACTCCAAGTCCGGAATCGAGACCGAAGCACTGAAAGAATACCAGAAAATCCTGCCTGCAGAAAAGATAGCCAAGCTCTATCTTGCAGAGGAGAAATTCAGGATGCAGCAGATACACAGGCTGCATCACGGGAACGACAAGGACGGACACAGAGGACCTGCAGCAGAACCGGGGAAAGGGCCACGCCAGGAATGACAGATTGACAATCAGACCAGAAGGAAATCGGAGACAAGGGAGCGGTATTCACTGGAATACCCTCCCTTGTCCATTATTGTCAGGACAGACTCCGCCGGAGGGCATCCAGGCCCTGCAGCGAACCTGTCCACTGCCGTTCCACGGACTCCTCCGAAAATGGAGAGCGAAGCCCCGCTCCGGGCGAATTCCATAACTATCCTCGACACAGGCCGTCTTGCCGTGCTCCTGACCCTTGTCATGCGGAAAGGATACAAATCCCACGAAACGGCGTACCTTTTCGCCTCCATCTCTATATCGGCCGGGAGAATCATGGCCAGCCGTCCGCAGGGAGCAAGCCACCGCGAAGAAAAGGCGACTATATCCCTGTAAGAAAGAGTGTCGGCATGTCTTGCCGCCCGTCTCCTGGCATCCGGAGCCTTCAGGGAACTCTCGAAATACGGAGGATTGGAAAAGATCAGGTCATACTTTTCCTCCGCCCGGGACAACTGGAGTGTATTGGCGAACTCTGCCAGAGAACTGTGGCAAGCCTTCATGACACTGCCCCAAGGAGATGATGCGAAGTTCTCGGCAGCCTCCTCAGCCGATGCGGCATCGATATCCATACCCTCCACAGACACTTCCCGCACAGTCCCGTCCCGATCATCGGACAAACCGGTCCTGGCGCTGCACAGGAATATGCCTGATGACATCCCGGCATCACCATACAGGGACTTGTAAAGCCGCTGCACAGCCATCAGGGCCACGGTCCCGGTCCCGGTCCCGACATCAAGCAGATGCCTGTCATCCGGAGACACAGCCATGACAGCACCCAGAAGGACACCATCCGTATTGACCTTCATTGCTGACCGGTCATTGGATACCGTAAAATGTCTGAACCTGAATTCCGGCATATCTTCTTCAATCCTCCAGAGCAGGTTCCGTCCGCTCCCCTGCATTCCCTGACAGCATACCATCATCACCGACAAAAAGCCCATCTCTCATGGAAAGAGACCTGTCGCACATTGCCGCCAGCCCCGGGTCATGGGTGACAATCACTATGGTCTGGCCGTACTTGTCCCGCAACGAGAAAAAGAGACGGTGAAGTTCGGCCTTTGTCCTGCTGTCCAGATTGCCTGACGGCTCATCCGCATACAGCACGGCAGGATTGTTAACCAGAGCCCTGGCTATGGCCACCCTCTGCTGCTCCCCTCCTGAAAGTTCGGATGGCTTGTGGGAGACCCTTTCCGACAGGCCGAGGTCAGACAGAAGCCTAATAGACGCGGTTCTCGCATCCCTCGAAGACCTGCCCGCGATAAGGGCGGGAATCATGACATTCTCAAGAGAAGTGAACTCGGGAAGCAGATGATGGAACTGGAACACGAAACCGATTTTCCTGTTTCTGAATGCAGACAGTTCCCTGCCCCCGAGATGCAGCACATCCGTCCCATCGATGGACAGGGAGCCGCAATCCGGAGAGGAAAGAGTGCCCAGGATATGCAGAAGGGTAGATTTGCCTGCCCCGGATGCACCCATAATAGACACCACCTCGGACTTCTCCACAGAAAAGTCAATGCCTTTCAACACCTTGAGACTGCCGAAAGACTTCTCTATGCCTCTTGCCTCTATCATCATGACAAATGCCGGTCTGGGATCAACTGTCGCAATGACATCCAAACCGGCATCAAATATAGCAATAATAAAGGAAAATATCAGTCTCCCGCTAACTCCAGCAACTTGTCAAGAAGCTCCTGCTCGCTCCCCGGAGTGTATCCCGAATGCGAATAGACTATCCTGCCCTCCGCATCTACAATGAATGTCTGCGGTGTCAGAGAGACATTCATCGCCCTCTTCAGATCCTGGTTCCTGTCAAACACACAGTTGAACTGCCAGCCATATCCCTGGACCATGGACTTTGCCCTGGCAAGGAAACGGGTATCATCCACAGACACGGCGATTATGTCGAAATCGACCTGCTCCAGCCATTCATCCATCAGTGCATTGAGAGTGTTCAGCTCCGTAATGCATGGCTTGCAGGTCACACCCCAGAAAGAGATTATTGCAGGTTTTCCTGCCACGACATCCCGTATCCGCACCTGTTCTCCGGACATGTTCTCTACCTGGACATCAGGCAGGTTCTGGGCGGGAAGCATCACTGCACCGAAAAGAAGCACAGCCGCTGCCATTATCAATTTTCTCATGATTTTCTATCTTTCAAATGGGGCCGGACAGAAACACTCCCGACCGGCCCGCACAACAACTTATAATTTAAATATACTGTCGCATCCCATAACCGGTGCCCGGATTGTCATCCGGGGCAGCAGCTACGGTGACTGCGGCATTTACTGATTCGCGAATCTCGGCATAGACCAGGTCTTCGCTGCCCTTACGAGATTTGTTGCAACCGGAGCTGCACCATTCACAGAAGCGGCTGTCACTTCTGTCCCTGCTTCAGAAGCACCAGAGTCGTCTACCTTTGTCATTACATAAGGGAAGCGAGGCACCCTATAGTCGAAGCTGAGGGAATACCCTCCTCTTCCAGCCGAATCCTTATAGTCGATGAGGTCGGCGGCATACCACATTCCAAGCAGATTGACAGTATATGTGCTGCCATTGCTGTCGGTTATCTCGATCGGTTCAGTTGTCACAGTCACTTTGCCATCAGCATCCATCTCTGCTGTCGCTATCGGATATGAATCAGAAATCGTATTGAAAATCTTATCATTCGGATCATCATCGTAGAAAGCGAAGAAGCCGATGTCAGCCCTTCCATACTGCTTATAGTCAAACGGGACATCAATATCCGCCAGATCCACTCTCCAGAGACCAGGTTCAGCCATGAATGCGAAAGCCTGCGTAGTCTTGTCATACCGTGCATGGAACGGAGGAAAATCGATATCATTATTGGCCTCTTTGCCGTTCGGACCTTCCCAGCCATCTACAAGATACTGGTAGTTGTTCTCATCTGCGGTGATCTCGACGATATAATAATATCCCGGAGTGCTTCCGTCGGCAATCCGCCATGTACCGATCCATTTCTCGTATTCAGAGACAGCCGTCTCTTCCTGAGGAGTGAAAGGTTCTGACATGAAATAAAGCCCTGTACCTTTCCCGTCAAGGTTCACACCGAGCATCACTGCATACCACTGGTCATCGGAATCGAGGACACCGAGACTGCCCTCCATATTGTAATCAAGCGCGTAATCAATCCACATTGCATTGTCGCCCATGGAATTTCTGAAATCAATCTCATCCTGTACGACGGCTATCTCCGCCTTTGCGAATGCTGCTATATCGTTGTTATAGTCATCCTTGAATTCACTGACGGACACCACTGCCGGGAGATAATAGTCATCACCTCCCTTTATCGTGAATGAAAGGATATCAGCATACATTTTGGATCCATCTTCAAGGGTCATATCATCACGGCGCAGATATGTGCATGACCAGTTCTCGTTTTCTATCCATTTGCCATCCGGGAGCGGAGTCGTGAACTTCTCCTCATCGGCGGTGCCGACGACCTGTCCATCAGGAAGAAGCCCAGTGACAATCACCCTGTAGTCCGTGCGTTCTGTCAGATTGTTGAAAGTCACGGACTGGTTGCCGGCCTTGAGCAGGGACTGGTAGTCCGTGACACCTGCCAGCTCATCGGCAATCGCCTTTTCGATATCCGATTCCGTATCCTTGGTGACGAAACAGTACCATGTGTCGGAGCCGCCTGTGCAGGTGACACTTACAGTGACGGATTCTGCAGTCAATGTCTCATCATTGACCGAAACACTGAACCTTGTATTGCCTGTCTGCTCACCGTCATTCCCATCAGACTCGGCCTTGTTGCAGGCAGACAACCCCGCCGCTACCATTGACAGGGCAGCCACATACCAAAAAATCTTTTTTGTTTTCATTGTCGTTTATTCTAAAATTATCAGTTATTCATTTTCTCTTGTCAGATCCTTCGCTCCGTTCAGGATGACAGTCCAGCGAAGAATCTGCTGGCTCCATTACAGTACCGGCAGGGCAGGGACATCCCCGCTCCTGACAGGAGGCACTGCCTCATCAATCACATCCGCAGGAATCTCCGCCCTCTCGTACACGCTCACCTCCCCTGAAGACAGGGCGGTGAGGGTAAGGGAGCTGCCGGAGACAGAGACGGAATATCCGAGACCTCTGGTGCCTCCGAGCCTTGTGCCATCCGAATAGCGTCCCGTCATGACATTGTCTCCGGAGACAGTGTATGTCCCTTCATAATACCAGTACCTGCCCAGACCTGTCCCGACCTTCTGGTACAGGACGAAAGTCCCGGATGTGAACGAAGCATAGACATCGATATCCAGTCCCTGCTCTCCGATCAGGTCCCCTGTCTCCACAAGATGCCACTGGCCTGATATGTCCACTCCGGTATCATTCTTCCCGGAACATGCAGACAACCCCGCTATGAGGACCGCTGCCGCCAGCATATATAAAATCCTTTTCATTTCCTTCAGTTTAATCCAGTCGTCTGACTGTCAGTACATAATCCCTGTTTCAAGTTCCCGGCTACAGCCATCCGCCGTTCCCGTTTCCGATACCTCTGGCGATGACTGAAATCTGTTTGGATATCGGCATTCCTCCCATAGACGATCCTCCACCTGCAGTGTCACCGCCTGCTATCGCCCTGATGGTCAACTTTGCAGACCCGGCCTTCTCCGGCTGGATAAGGAGCGAACCGCCCTTGATTACAGGCTTCACAAGAAGTCCGAGAGCCTCATAGTCGTCATCGGATATGGTCACATCCTCATAGTAGGTCAGGTTCTCCGAACCTCCGCCGAACACAGAATCAAGGTTGATGCGTTGTGACCTGCCGACTTCCGCCACAAGACAAGGAGTCCCCTCTATCTGCATCAGGAGCCTCCAGGCATCTATCGTCCCTGTGCCCATATTGCCCATATACGGGGAGAGCAGGAGGTCTCCCATGGATGCTGTTCCGCTGGCTGAAGTTACCAGAGTCTCCTTAGACCCTACCAGACGGCTGTCGATATCGTTTACAGAGGTAAGCAACATGGAGACGAACTGGTCACGCGTGAATGTGACCCCGAGATCGAGGGCATAGGAAAGCCCGAGGGCGGCAACCCCCGAGACATGAGGACAGGCCATCGATGTTCCTTGCATATATCCGTAGTCAGTCACTGTCTGAATGGTCTCCCCGCCATCGGTATAGCTTATCGACTCTGTAGGCATAGTCGAGAGGACACATCCTGCCTCGCTGTCGAACATTCCTCCTGTATAGAGTTCCCCTCCCGGAGCGGCTATGTTGCAGCCAGGGCCGTAGTTGGTATAATATGCAGGCAGGTTGTCCGAAGCCGTCGCTGTCACCGAGATGCAGTCTCTGGCCGCTCCCGGATAGGAAGCCCTGTCCCAGCTGTCGTTGCCTGAAGCGAAAATCGCTATGTTGCCACCCGTCATTGCCGCACAGTTTCCTTTGCCATCATTATTGTCGCCGTTGATGAAATAATTGATGGCGGCAGCCTCGACATTGACACTGGCGAACTCATCATCGCTTGTTATGGAATCGTCCTGGTTGCCCCATGAGCACTGGATGATGCAGGCGCCGTTGTCTGCCGCATACCTTATGGCATCTGCGCTGGATGACTGGGATGCAGAGTTGCCCTGATTGAATATCTGGAGAGACATTATCCGCACCCCGCTGTCAGGGGAGCCATTTCCTCCGGCCACTCCGCATACCCCGATGCCGTTGTTGTTCACGGCTGCGACCGTTCCTGCCACATGCGTACCATGTCCGTTGTTGCCTTCAGAACCCCAGTCTATCTCGCCGGTTTTGTTGACAAAATTGTATCCGTAGATGTCATCCACATATCCGTTCCCATCATCATCCACCCCGGGAGCGCCGTTAAGCTCGTCCTTATTGACCCACATGTTCTGCGCAAGGTCAGGATGGTCATACTGCACACCGAGGTCGAGCACCGCCACAACCACCTCCGGACGGCCTGTCTCGAGCCGCCACGCATCGGCGACATTGATGTCGGCCCCGCGGACAGCGGTCGGGGCAATCTCCGCGCTCCCATCATTGTAATAGTGCCACTGGGCCCCCAGCTGAGGGTCATCGAAAGAGCTGAAATCCGCAGAAGCGGACACAGCCCTTGTCACTGGATAGGACCGTCCGTCGGACGCCAGCTTCAGCCTGTTGTTGAACTGCACCCTGCCGACTTCCTCATATCCGGCCACCACGTTTGCAAGGCTGTCGAGGTCGGCGGACTCGCTGAAACGCAGCTCATACCAGCACGCGAGATCAGCTTCAGGAGTACCGGCCTTGGTCACCGCGGCAGTCAGACCTGTAAAGACAGGCTCTATTTGGATTCCTGACTCCCGGAGTCTCTGTTCAAGGCTGAAATACTGCGACAGGTCACTGAGACGCACTATAAGCGACCCTTCCACAGGGTCGGTCTGCCTGTTTATAATCTTTGCCGACGGCCCTGCGGCTTCAACGCCGGCAGACTCCCCGAGCGGCTCAACGCTGCACGACACCGCCAGGACACACAGCCCGGCTGCGGCAGTTGATATCATTTTTCTAACCATCATATCCATCATCAATAAGAGAATGTGTCATTGTAGTCACCTGCATCCTTGCCGAGATAGCCGTAAGTGAACGGGAAAGTATATGTCCTTCTGCGGTTTTCGAATGTAGGCGTGCCGGATACGGTCGCAATAACCTCCACATCGGCTCCATCTTCAGAGGAATAATACATGTCTCCGGTCGTATAGATTCTGGCATCCAGATTGAGCGGAGCTATGCCGTTCTCCTCATTGTCCTCATCTACGGTGAACCTGATATATTTCCCGTTCCCCCAAGGGTCGATCCTGTAGGCATCCAGGGTGCGGGAATATTCCAGGTCTACCGTTCTGGATATCACGTCTTCCCCCCAGTCGACAAGATCCAGCGCTGCAGCTCCGCAGATGTACCTTCCTGTACGGAGCACCTCGTAGTCCTCCCTGACTATCGTCACATCTATCCTCGGATATGTCGTCTGCTGTATATACTGCTGAGTATATGCCTCATCCACATAAAGGGACAGCCGGTACTCCTTGAAATCCTCAATCTTGTCCGTAAAATAGACTGTCACTTCCGATGTCATCTCTCCACGCGGGAAAAAGGCATACTCCGGGACATCGAAAGCCTCCGGGAATGCGCAGGAAAAGTGCAGAGGCACATTTTCATCCTCGCGCGGAGCATCATCCCTCTCAAGACGGAACGTGATCTCATATACATCGAGAGGAAGGGACCGGTAAGGTTCTGTCTCCTCGAAATAGACATTCACACCAAGATAGTTGGACTCATCACCCGGAGTATATTTCCCGTCCCCGCAGGATACTGCAAGGAGGGATACCGTTCCCAGGTAAAGAACATATCTGCTAAAATTCATTTTCTTCATTGTCTGTCTTCAGTTTATGTCAGTCTGTGACTCCATCCCTGAGGTCAGAGCCGTCTCCAGATACCGGAGGTGTGCCTGCCTTGTTGGACGATGCAGGAATGGCCTTGTTTGAATTGGTCTCCCTCTGAGGGAAACGCAGCAGGAGATACGGGTCATCAGGAGCGATGTTGAAAGCGAAGGCTGCAGGCCAGTTGGTCATAGTCGAGCTTCCGTGCGTCCTGACCACAGGCTTGGCAAGCCTCATTATATCGGACATTGAGAAACCCTCTCCCCACAGTTCGATGCGACGCTGCTTCCATATCTCGTCCTGCAGGTCCTCTGCAGAAGCGGCCTCACATGTATATGAAGGGTCACGGTATGTCCTGATGAAATCTTCAAGCACCTGTTTCGCAGTGCTCTCCTGTCCGCTCATTGCCAAGCCCTCGGCACGGATGAGTATCATCTCCTCGGCCCTCATTATGCACCAGTCGCTCGCGTTGTCGGTACTGCCTATACCCTGTTTCTGCCCGAACTTCACGGTAGTGTACTCCTTGAACGCCACCTTGACATTAGGGATGGTCATAGTGGATATCGCCCTGCCTGTCCTTCCGTTCCACTCTATCGTGGACAGCAGAGGGGAGTCGAGCGACTCGTTCACCCACCAGCCCTTGCGGACATCCGTAGATGGGATCAGGTCATAGAGCATAGAGCTGATACGCTTGTACATACCGGATATTGCCGTATAGCCTGAGCCTGTGAAAGAGCAAAGATGCGATGGCCAGCTTGCAAAGCCGGCGGCATCATCCGACTCTATCAGGGAGCCCCAGATCCAGCTGTGGTCGTTGATGTCGCAGAAAGCAGGTGTGCTCACCTCATCTATGGTATATGGAGTATAGCCCTCGAGTGCCCTCTGTGCGTCTTCTGCCGCCTCCTTGAACATTCCCATATTGAGATAGGCTCTCGCCCTGAGTCCGTATGCCACATTCCGGTCCATCCTTGTCTTGTCCGGACGGCTGTAATCCGCGAGATAGTCTATCGCTTTGGTGAGATCCCCTATTATAATGTCATATATAGCCTCCACAGTAGCCCTCGGATTCTCCATATAATTGGTGTTGATATCCAGTATAGGGACACATTCCGCATCTCTGCTGTCCTGATACCTGAAGGCATAGTACGGCGCCAGGCCGAGATAGTCAAATGCCCTGACCGCCAGAGCCTGTCCAACGGAATGACGCTGCTCGGTAGAGGCGGTGTCCATATCCACTCCCTCGAATCCTTCCAGAACGGCGTTGCACAGGGCTATCTGGTTGTAGAAAAACGAATAGCGGATATAGCATACGATATAGTTGTCGTTCCTGTCGGTATAGTCGTAGCTGCTCGTGAACCAGTTGTAGTTGCTGTTGTCACACACCATATCAGGACCGTTGCAGTCCTGGAACATACATACGGCCGGATATCCGAAATCATTGTGGATTGTACCGTTGTTGTATGTGCTCATCGCCCTTGCCGTGAAAGAATATACTCCCGCGAGGTCGGCATCGGACCTGTCTGGGATGGAAGACACCGCCTCGGTCACCTGCTCTGAAGTGATGGCGAAGCCCTCCGGATCCATTTCATCCATTTTGGAACACGACACTGTCGCCAGAACGGCCGCCAACAGAGATATCTTGTATATTTTCATTTTCTCCATTCTTTAAAAAGTGATTGTCAGACCTCCGGATATGCTACGCATTGCAGAATAGGTAAAGTTGCCGTTGTTGTTCGAACCTCCCGTAGCACCGAAACTCATCCTCGGATCAAGGCCCTTGCGGGCAGAGAATACCCACAGATTGTCTCCTGTAGCATATACCCTGAGGCTTGCTATGTGCAGTTTCTGCACCCATTTCTCAGGGAAGGTGTAGCCAAGGGTGATATTGTTGATGCTCAGATAGTCCGAACTCGTCAGGAATCTGTCGCTGTCGCTCTCGTACGTGTTGTCGGAGGCATCGAGACGCGGAATATCCGTGTCCGGATTTGCCGGGGACCATGAATTCAGAATATCCTTGTGCCAGTTGGTACCGGCCATCTGTGAACAGCCCGAATGCATCAGCTGCTGGTATGTGCCATCATACAGACGGCCACCGAGCTGGTAAGAGAACTGGGCGGAAAAATCGAAACCGTAGAAATTGAGGGTCGTCCCGAATCCTCCATAGACCTTTGCCATAGTGTCTCCGCAGTCAGCAAGAGCGGCAAGGTTATAGTCGGTGGTAGTGCTCCAGTCATCATTGTCAGGATCCATATAATAGAGTGCCTGCCCGGTGTCCGGATCGATGCCTGCATACTTCCTGTAATATGCCTGGTACATGGAACCTCCTATCTTGAGGATAGAGGATGAGCTTCTTATGCCTGTATCCTTCACATCATCGTCAAGGTCGAGTATCCTGTTCGTGACATGGGTGAGGTTGAAGTTGACTGTCCAGTCGAGATGGCTCGTAGAAATGAGTGTTCCGTACAGTTCAAGCTCTACTCCGTGGTTCAGTATGCTTCCCACATTGGTAGGGATGGAGCCTGCGGTGATGCCGGAAGAACTCGGGACCTGCTTGTTGTAAAGCAGGTCAACTGTCTTGCGGTTGAAATATTCTACGGTACCGCCGAGCCTGTCCCCGAAGAACGAGAAGTCGAACCCGGTATTGAAAGCATACGAAGTCTCCCACGTGATGTCCTCGTTACCCTTGTAATACATAGTCTTGGCATATTCCCCGGTCGTCTCGGAATAAGTCACAGTGTACTGGTCGGTGTACGGCTGGTAGTTGGAAGCCCCGCTTGAATACAGCAGGTTGTCGTTACCCTGCACACCCCAGCTCGCCTTGAACTTGAGCATGTCCAGCCAGTCCCTCGTACCTGCCATAAAGTTCTCATCGGAAAGGAGCCACGCCCCACCAATGCTGCCGAAGTCTCCCCAGCGGTGTCCGGGAGCGAACCGTGATGAACCGTCCCGCCTGTAAGATGCGCTCAGGAAATACCTGTCGCCATAGCTGTACTGCACACGGGAGAGGATACCCTCCGTCATATAGTTGTTGGTATATGAGGAGACATTCCTGTTTGTCACTCCGCCGGCATTGCCCAGTTCCCCGATGAACGGATTATAGAGATGGTCGTTCGATCCGTTCATCATCTGTATCTTGAGCCTGTACTGCTCATATCCCACCAGAGCCTCGATACTGTGGTTCTTGATGGTAGTCTTGTATGTGGCCAGATACTGGCAGTTGATGCCGGACACCCTCTGGTGCGTGACAGATGCCGACCCGTCGAACTCCTCGTTGCTGCTTCCCCAGCGGCTCGACAGATAGTTCACCCTGTCATTGGACTCCGTGAGGGAGTAGTTGACGCTGAAGGTAAGCCCCTCTATCGGAGTGATATGCGCATACCACTGGCCGTTGAATGTGGTGTTGATATCAGTGGAACGGTCATTCTCGATCACCGCACCGGCGCGGGAGTTGCCCATGAACGGCCTCTGCGCATTGGTGGAGTTGGCACCGTTGTCATACAGCCGTGTACCTGTTGCCGACTCGTACATAATGTTGCCGTACATATCCCTGACATACATAGGATAGATAGGAGCCACCATATTGGCCGCATAGAACAGGTTCAGCGAAGAATTGGACGACTCATCTGCATCTCCGTAATATGTAGCCTGGCTATAGCTCATGTTAGTCCCGACACGGAGCCATTTCTTGGCCTGGTAGTCCACCTTTCCGCGCCCGCTGTAACGGGTGAATCCGGAATTGCTGATGATTCCGTCATCATCCAGATACCCGAAACTGGCATAGTAGTTCAGCTTCTCGGTACTGCCGGACACGGTCGCGTTGTACTCCTGACGGAGGTTGCCTTTGCCGAAAATCTCGTCATACCAGTTGTCCGGGATATAGTAATATTCCCCATCGCTGTATCCGAGGGTCGCGTTAGGGTTGAGCCTGAAGTTGGTACCTATGAGCTTCTCCCCTGCAGGGACAGTGAACACCTGATAGCCCAGACCTCCGTTGGAGGTGTTGAGCAGGGTGTTGTCGGCATACCTGTATGCCTCTGAAGAAGTTGCGCCAGCATAGATCTGGGAGTTGTACAGAGACCTGTACATCAACTCATAATATTGTCCCGGACTGTCAATCACATCATAATTCGGGACCATCCTGCGGTTGGAGCCCCACTTGGCATCAAGGGTCACCCTTGCTTCTCCGGTCTTGCCTTTCTTTGTGGTAATAAGGACAACTCCGTTGGCTCCCCTCGCACCGTAGATGGCATTGGCCGCCGCATCCTTCAGGACAGTCATAGACTCGATGTCCGCAGGGTTGATGTTCTCGATGGCACCATCATACGGCACACCATCAAGTATATAGAGAGGGTCATTGGATGCCGACATGGACCCCATTCCACGGATACGGATAGTGGCTCCGGAACCAGGACGGCCGCTCGACTGCACGACCTGCACTCCGGACATCTGACCCGAAAGGGCTCCGGTAACATTGGCCACCGCCCTTTCCGCAAGTTTTTCAGAATCCACTGAAGCCGCAGAACCCGTAAAAGACGACCTTGTGGCGGTACCGTATGCCACAACAATTGTCTCTTCCAGCATCTCCGTATCCGGATGCAGCACTACATCGAGGACTGCCGCACCCGTCAAGGGAACTTCAACTGTCTTGTATCCTATGGACGAAAATATCAGGACTCCATCCGAGGGGATATCCATCGAATATTTTCCATCCCCATCTGTATTTGCACCGGTCATCGTGCCTTTCAGCTGAATGGAAGCGAACGGCACGGGAAGACCGTTGGATGAGTCCGTAACTGTCCCCGTCACTGTCATGATATCCTGGCCGTATGCCAGCACAGAAGCCAGGACGGCTGACAATGTCAAAAAAATCTTATGTATCTTCATTCTGTCAAGAAGCAATACGCTTTCAAAAATTAAACATGACGACCTTCACAGGCCCGCATCAGAAAGAATAGCCCACTCCGACCGAGAACGTATTCCTCAATGGAGAATTCCCGCATGCTATCAGGTAGGCGACATCCACATTCACGCCGAAGAAATGTGCCCCGAGTCCCACGGATGCGAAAGACGGGAGACCGTTCCTGGTCGAACCGTAATGGTATCCAGCCCGTACGGCCAGCAAGGAATCATACTCATACTCAGCACCTACTGCACAGCCCAGCGCGGACGGACCGCCGAAATACGCCTTGCCATCCACTGCAGCCTCAAGCCCGTGCTTTCCCCATTCATTGCTGTATGACACGGCCAGCTCGGCGTTCATCGGGATATTGAACGACTTCCCGGACTGTGTAGTCACGGGAACCCCGAGATTGTTCCCCGAGAGGGAGAAGCTGAAGTCCTTCAGCCTGTACATCAGCTGCACGCTTGCATAGAAGGTGTTCAGATTCTCATAATACTGGGATACGATGCTCGTCGCATAGTTCAACCCGACACCTGCAGAGAACGAATCGGTGATGAGGTAGGAGACTCCTGCCCCGAGATTCCAGTCCAACGGAGTGAACTTCCCGAGTGCATTGCCGTTCTCATCCACGCCCTCGTATGGCTGGTTGAAAGCCATAGAAGCTCCGAGAGTCACACCGAAACGGCCTATCCTGTAGGTTGCCCCGAGCACCCCGGTATTGATGCCTGCTGCAGATGGCTGCAGACCATCGTAGGTGACTCCCGCAGCAAGCGTCTTCTCAGAGAACGGGACAGCCGCTATGTTCCCGAACTGGGCGTATGCATCGGACCTGAGTCCTGCCGCGATACCGCCCATAGCTGCCATCCTCGGAGTCAGAGAATTGTCAATAAACGACATGGCTGCACTCTCCTGTGCCGCTGCGGACACAGCGGATCCGGCAATCAGCACCATCGTCAAAAATATGTTCTTTCCTGTAGTTTTCATTTTTCAACTGTTCTATATTCTTACAAAAGTGCCGGAAGCCACATCCTTGCCATCCTTGCGGAGAACCAGGCTGTATGTGCCCGGAGCGATGCCAGAAAGATCGACTTCATGAGGCTGGTCCAGAGAGATGGCGGCAGAAGCCGAATAGACCGTACTCCCGGAAGCCGTGTTCACAATCACATCATAGACTCCGGATGCAGCTGTCCTCACCTTCACGAAATCTCTTGCAGGGTTAGGATATATGTCCAGAGCCACATCCCCGTCTGCAGCCGGAGCCGACCCGATTACAGAGACAGTGATGCCGCCTGCGGCCGCTGCCCCCTTTGGATCGGTCGCGGTAATTGCTATCCTCACGCTTCCCTGTTTGAGGGCAGTGAACTCGACAAGCCCGTTCTCCTGCTCGGTATATGACACAATACCGTCATCAGTCATTGTGTAGGTAAAGGTAAAACTGTCATTGTCCTTGTCATAGAAGCAGTCGTACGGATTGAACATATATGTCGACCCTACGCTTTCGAGAGCTATCTCCTTGCCCTGTACGAACTCAGGTTCGTTGTTCGGAAGAATGGTATAAGGTATCTTGAGTGTCGTCACTCCTGTCTCCTCTCCCGAGTTGTCACGGGCAGTGATGGAACATTCATACTCTCCCGGATCGGAGTACACCGCATTGATAGTCAGCTGCACCGATCTCTCGGAAAGGGACACGAGCTCGACAATGTCCTCGCGCACTCCGCCGAACTCCCTTGTCAGAGGCTGGCCATCCGGCTCGGTGATGGTGAATGTCCTGACGACAGTGCCGCTTGCCTTGAGCACAATATCGCCTGTCTGGTCAGGGGTGATTACCGGAGCTCTGTTTGCCTTCGTGGTGATTTTCACCGGAGCAGGGATAGCAGATGTCTCGCCGATGATGTTGGCGGAAACGACCGTACACCAATAGTCAGTGTTGAACTTGAGTCCATCTATGGTCATCGTACGGCGGTCATCTGAGGCATAGTCGAGATTCTCTATCCTGAACTCGAGCCTGTCGGCATTCCCGAGATTGTCTGCTGTGAACTCCCTGTCGTCATAATAGACATAGAAATAGCTTGCATTTTCAGGCTCCTCCACAGTGAGGGTGATGGTATTTCCCTCGCTCTTCGCATCGAATCCAGTCACAGGGGAAGCAGCCGGAGTCTCCTGGGCAGCAGCAAGCGCAGCCACGGCATCCAGCATCCCGCTTCCGAGCATACCGGAACGGTTCATATTGTATTCATATATGGATGGATCCGCCGTATTGACAAGCAGTTTGAAAAGGTTGTCCGCCGTGAAGCCGTCCTCCGGAGTCTTGGTGGACAGGACAAGGGCGGCGACACCTGTAACGTGAGGACACGCCATAGAAGTACCTCTGTTATATCCATATTGATCGGACAGGGCAAGGCTGAGCACTTGTCCGTAATCTCCATTAATGAACTCATCCCCACCCGGAGCACAGATGTCAACCCAGTCGCCATAGTTGGTATAGTAGGTATATTTGCCTGTCGGACCGACAGCCGCAACGGCAAGTGTCTTATCATACTGGGCCGGATAACCGGTCTCGGAGGCGAAGTTGCCGGCAGCAAAGACAACAAGACCGCCTTTCATAGGACCGACCTGATTGCCGTTTTCATCCATTCCGGCATTCTCGACAAAATAATCGATTGCCGTCTTGTCCACTTCTGTCAGAGTCGCATCGGATGACTGGTATCCCCAGCTGTTGTTGATTATGCATGCTCCGTTTTCGGCAGCATACTGAAATGCAAGATATGTATCGCCTCCGTACTGTTCTCCTTCCTCCAGAAGCTGAAGGGCCATCAACCTCACCCCTTTCTCGGGATATTTTCCGCCTGCCACTCCACAGACACCTATACTGTTATTGTTGACTGCGGCTATCGTACCGGCCACATGGGTACCATGTGCTTCGGGATGTATAGTACTGTTGCCCCTGACGAAATTGTATCCGTACACATCATCTACATAGCCGTTTCCATCATCATCGACACCGGGCTCTCCATTCAATTCCGCTTCATTCACCCACATGTTGCCGTTGAGATCCTCATGGCTGTATTCTACACCCTGGTCAGCGACCGCGACAATTACATCGCTGCTGCCGAAAACTCCGTAAGTATCCCATGCTTCCTGCAGTTTGATGTCAATGCCAGGAGTGAACCCATACTGTCCGGTATTATGATAATGCCACTGCCGTTCATATCCCACATCGTTCATCTCTACTGACATCTTCTTGATTTTCATCACCGGTTCCGCAAACTCTATCCCCGGAGCTGCGGCAGCATTGCCGGCAGCCTTGGATACAGGGACACTTTCATCATAACTTATCCTGAACCATCTGTGCAGTCCCGCAGCACGCTGACGGCTCTCGAACTTGCCTCCTATCATAAAGGCTGTCTTCACTCCTGTAACATTGAGTCCCTCAATCCGGAGCAGCGCGACCCCGTCCTCATTGAGTTCACCTTTGGCATCTGCATATTCGAGAAGCCTGTCCGCAAGTTCCTCAGATACCTTTACGGACATGACTCCGGGCACTGTGCCCTTGTCAGAGGCCGTCGCTGCCGGGATCTCAGTCTGAGGTTCCAGCTGCTCATCGACACTGCACGCCCAGAGCACCGATGCAAGGGCGACAGGCAATATGATCCTATATGTTTTCATCATATCTGTTCAAATTATTCTGTTACTGATGTTGATGATGCCCTCCTTGTCATCGTGAACGGGAACTGAGGCACCTGGGTGAATGCTGTCACATTGGAAGTCAGGTTGTTGATGAATCCGATATACTGCATCTCCGTAGTCCCGAACAGTTCTCCGCCCTCCTGGGCAAGACCTTCGTTGGCAGTGACCGTAGCCGAATTGGTACCATTCAGCACAGCCGTGGCTATCGTATAGTCTCCAGCCATATAAGTGAGGCTGTTACCAGATGTCTTCGTAGCATAGAAATACAGGGAGTATGAGACACCGTCTACATACCGGTCACCCGCGTATGACGAAGTGAACACCATATTTCCGCTCGCCGGATCGAATGAAGCCTGTACACCAGGGAGTTCCACTCCATTCAGCCCGTTCTGATATCCATAGATGATATAGGCCTGGTCAGGTACGAGATAGCTGATCGTGATGTCATACGAAATCGGCTGGTCCACGCCTTCGCCATCCTCGTATGTGCCGGAAATTCTCCAGTCACCGAGCCATCTTCCATACCCATCGCTGTATTCCACCTCTTCCGGAGTGAACGGTTCCGATGCCGCATACAGGCCGGTAGCCTTGAATTTCTCATCGACGCCTATGGCAAGGCCCACATACTCACCCTCATCCCCTGTCTCGAGGATATAGGCTGCAGTCGTATAATATACATATTCCGAACGGTCCACAATCCAGCCGGCTTCCTCCTGCTCAGCGAAATAGGCCTCACGCTCGGCAATGACCTCTTCGGCGCAGGCAGCTATGCCCTTGGCCTGGTAGTCGGCTGCAGATACGACAGCGGCGAAATAGCCTTCCTCGTTCCCGTAGGAAGTCACCTGGATGACATCGCCGTATCCTGAATTGTCGGTAGCGGCCTGCTTGCCCTGATATGTGACAATCCAGTCAGGATTCGGTTCGTAGATCACCGAACCCTCCACCGTATTGAAATATACCGATGCCGGAGTACCGTACACATTATAATCCTCATCCAGTCCGCACACCACAAGCCTGTACATGGCGGAAGACTGCAGTCCCGTGCATTTCACGGAAGCGGAAGAGCCGGATGTCAGCACTTCGGAAGGAGCCGCACCCGATTCCTTCAACGCAGCCACGGCATTCTCGATAGCCATCGGCTCGCCCTGGGTGAAATCCCTGTAGCAGAAAGCATAATAGGTGACATCCTCAGTCCCGTTGTGGCTGACAAGAGCCGTGACATCATTCGCGCCCACCGTCTCTATCCTGACATCGAAAGTCAGGCTGTCGCGGTCAGCGACAGCGGCCTCCTCCTGACAGCCGGCAAGCAGCACTGCACCTGCGGCCAGTGCGGCCAGCGCAGTCTCGCGATACTTGATCTTCATAATATTACAATAATACATTATCATTTATATTCGTATGCGACAGTCCCGCCAATCTCGCACTTTGCCGCATTGTTTACATAGAAACTTCCTCCATCCTCTGCGGTGACGATAAGCACCAGATGACAGTTGTCCACATCCCATCCATCCTCTACCGGAATGGAGAATGTATAGCCTGCCTCCTCGCCTGCATTGACTGTCCCGAGAGAGACCCCGGTATAGTCCGCATTCCTGCCGCTCCCAGTGTACTGGGCATAACGCAGACAGTCGTTGTGTATATTGAAATCTATATTCCCGGTAGCGCCGCTGTTAAGTTGCGATCCGTAGATATCATCCTCGAGCAACCATGCGGCCACCTTGTATTCTCCTGTCTGGGCAGCCTTGACAGACATTGAGACCAGCACATTGCTGCCGTTGAGGACAGAACTTGCTGCAATCCCTGCCTGTGCAGGACGGCGGGATGCGGCTTCATTGACAAGACTCCAGTAATTTCTCATGCCGGTATCAATCGATGGATTCCCTCCCACAATTACAAGATTCTCATTATCCAGATCGGCACTTACATACGGTGTCACATCGCTGCCATATACGCTCATAAGAGGACCTCCATAATAGGCAGGGTCGTTCCGGGCCACAGAATGGCACTCCACAAGGACATAGCTGTTCCTTGCCGGGGACAACGACAGCTGATGCAGGGCAGAAATCGCGAACGGGCACATTGAACAGTCAGTGCTCGTGAACAATATCATCAGCGCCCTGCGGACGAACGCGGTATTGTCCGGCTCCGGATCCTCAGGAATGGCTGGCATTGAACCGGTCGCAACAATTGTCACCGTCTCCGAACGCTCTCCGTTATATTCTGCATAGAAACCGTAGGACCCTTCCGCATCAGTTGCGAATGTCAGACCTGCCGCAGACCCGTCCCCGTTATATACGGCTGCCATATCAGTGACATCTATGCCGTCATATTCAACGGTGAATGAAACCGCGTCAAAACCGTTCGGCTCTATCACCGTCTTGTCCGGGACAAGCTTCAGATACTGCGAGACCGTCACTCCATCATCCTTGCTGCAAGACAATGAAACAAGGCAACACACAGCCAACATAGAGATGGTCATCACCTTCATAAATCTCGAAAAACTTTTCATATACGCTAAATATTACATTCCCATCAAAACGCCGTCGTCAGCAGCAGATTCACACCTGTATATGCCGGAGAATATCTGCACACTCCGCCCGAGCAGACATACCCGGCCCTGTGCCTGCCATAGCTCAGCTGCACTCTCGTGCGGCCTTTGGAATAGCTGACTCCCCCGTCATAGTAATGTACCTTTGTCATCCCGATATTGTACATATCGCTGACATAGACGCTCCACCTCGGAGCCACGCTGAACTCCACAAGTGCAGCCACCCAGTCACCTTCGCAATGCCCGTCCATCCATTCATCCTCGCTGTTCTCGCAGAGCAGGTACTGCAGCTCTGCCCTCAGGGACATGTTCCTGTGGAATTTCCACGTTACATCCGCAACGAATATGTCGGATGTGTACAGAAGTTGCTGGAATCCCTTGCTAGGACTCATCTCCTGTCTCGAGAACAGGAAGATGGTCTTCAGGGACTTGCTCCACTGCCTCTCCACATCAAAATTGACATCGCTCCACATAAGTCCTGTCCTGCCTGTCTGGCTCTGCTCAGGTCTGAGCGTATATGCCCCCGACCAGTTGACGTGGAAGTTCCAGTACCTGTGACGGGCGGACGGACTCCTAAGGGAATAGAAGACATCCACCTGGCCCGCCTGCTCTCCTACGGTATTGACCTGATAAGGATTCAAATTGGCAAGCATATAGGTGTACTGCCTTGTCAATGAAGGCAGATAGTTCATCATATTGCCCGTCCCGCTGCCATACAGGGTAAGGTTCGTACCCATATTGTCCAGCATACGGTATGTCGCCGAAACGCTCAGAGTCTTCCAGCTGTACAGAGCCTCTGCATAGACGGCAGAACCTTCAGTGGCGACAGAGGTCGTACCGATCATTATGTCCTTGCTTTTCCAGGCATATTCCCCGGACAGGGACAATGTGTTCCAGTTGAAATTGATTCTCCCGGAAGCCATATTGAGGGATGGGGTGTCGAGCCTGTAGTATGAGTTGAAATCGATGGACTCATCCTTGTCCAGAGCCTCATAGCGGTTGACATAGCTGCCCTCGACATTGAGGAAGACAGCATTCCAGCCGAAAATGTCAGCCACGGACACGCTCAGATCCGCACCCCTGATCCAGGAACCTGCATAATTGGTGTACAGCCTCGGGCGGCCATACAGTCCCTTGACCGTAAGATAGTTAGAAAGCCTGTAGATACCCCTGATACCTTCAAGGGAATTGTTCAGCCCAAGCTGCCTGTCCTCATAGCTTCTGAAGACAAGACCGTTGCCGAACTGGTCATAGATATCCCCTGCCCTGACCTCGAAACTGTCATCCGTCCACTGCACATATTTCCCTGCGAGGAAGAACTTGCGGACATCCGGCTGCTCCCCCAGCTCATAGCCGTACAGGGCAGGCATATAGCCCTCCAGCTGGATCCCGGCGGAGAAACGGCCCAGCGAATAATCCACCTTGAGATAATTGTTGGTGCCGAACCTGTCTTCCGGGCCATCACCGATGGTCTTGTCATCCACATAATACACCGAGTTCGACTCGAGACTGGCAGAGACCTGTCCCTCCCCCAGCCTCAACTGCGCTCCGGCATAGAATCCGAACGACAGAAGCCCTGCGACAACCAATGGTATCCGTATAATATCCATAACCTTCCGACAGACAGAGAATCGGCAGAGAAGATGCCCTGCAGCATCCGCTCTGCCCTCTCCTTTAAAACATTAAAATCTTACAGTATGCCATCTATATTACCGTATCTTCTATTTCTGAGGTGACTCAACCAGAGACCTGAGCTCCTCAACATCTCCGAGAACCTGGCCTTTCTCCGGCAGATTAGGTCCATACTCCTCGTTAGGGGAACTTATATAGAAGAATTTCCTTCCTGATGCCCCCCATACATCTGCATCATCCTGAGCCATTACTATAAGAGTATTCTTGGCTCCCCACACCTGCATATTAGTAAACATATCAGCATCGTAATATGCCTTCAGGACGCAAATGTATGCAGTAGTCCCATCAAGATAATTCCCTTCCGGTATGTCGATCCACTGAGAGTCTCCTATTTGAGTAATGAACTGATCATCAGTCATTTCCATATAGGTATCCCATTCACCAATCATGGCATCTTCACTCTCGTAATTGCCTCCTTCCATCACATAATAACGGCAGCGTACAGCAGTTTCTGCAAGCGTCACTTTGAATGCAGCTATATAATACGCACCCTCATAAGCCGGCTTGGACATATCAGCGAATATGTTGGCTTCGTAGACTGCATCGGCATCATAATACCCGATAAGCTCTACAGAAGCTGTAGGACCATCCGCAGAATCAGACATTGTCTTGAAAGTGCTTGTCACTACATAATTATTATCGGCCGGTGTTCCATCCGCGTGAACAGGCACGAGCACAAAGGTATAATCCGTACCCGGCGTCAGGTTTTCTACCAGCAGGAACTGCTGTATGCCGTTGTAGAGAATCGATTGTACAGCATCCTGGATGGTATAGTTCGCATTTCCATTCTCCTGCTGCAATTTGACATGTTCTGCAAGCATATCCGAAACGGCATCCTGCGCTTTTTGAGCTGAATACTCAGCTGTAGGGAAGGCAAATGCCCCCCAATATGTACCATACATTTCCTCGTTTTCAGGTGTCACATCAACCACAACTGTTGTAGATGTGATTGTCTGGAAATCTATTGTTGCGTTGAATTCTTCAGGAGTATAGCCATGCTTTGTTGTAAACACCCACATCTGGCAGTCGCTCTGACGGCCGAGACCCGGTTCGTATGCAAACGCGAAATAGTAGTATTTGGTATCGGATGTCAGATCATCCATAGTCAGTTCATAACCGCCATTATACAGTCCCATACCCTGATCCAGCATATGTTTTACGCCGTCAATATATGCGTTCGCAGCCTTGTTGGCCTCATCCGTGTTATCGACCTTAACCGCAACACCCGGCTCTTCCGGATCATCGACATTGACATCAGGATAGTTTGTTGCAGGCTGACAAAGGAATATATAATTGTCGTTCGTATTCGGTTTTACAGTGAAATGAGCCGAATATGAAGATATATCGGTCACTGACATCTCGAATGTCATCTCATCCTTAGGAGCCGTAGTGGATACTCTCTCCCTGGCAAGCGGAGAACTCTGCGAGCCATCGCTCTCTATGCCCACAGCCACAAGAAGGTAAGCCGTCTGGGCTGTCAGGTTGAGGGCGCTCCCGCCATCCGCACCTTTGTGGGATATGCTCTCTATATACTCAGCCATAGTTTCCCCTGACTCTTCTGCGGATTCGGCAATTGTATTTACTATGGCCTCGAATATCTCATCATCCGAAGATTCACCGAATGTTGCTGCAGGAAGGACAGATACGACATACGACACATTATCATCCGATGGTGTCACAGTATATACGATAGCCTCATCCGTTGTAGTAATTATGGTGAATTCGAACGAACAGTCGGTACCGGCTGCCGTAAGAGAAATTGTAGCCACTTCGGAATATTCTCCTGTTTCAGAGACAGCAGCTGCGGCAAAGTAATAGGTTTCGCCAGGAGTGCAGTCCTCTTTTTCAATCACATCGGAAGCCGCAGCCTTTTCCCCTGCAGTCAGGATAGCCCTTGCTGACGGCACCGATGAGAGATCATCCTGCTCCACATACGCCACTTCCGCAGCATTTGTGGCCGTGATACGGAAAGAGACGGTAGAAATACCTTGCTCTACGGCCTCAAGTTTCACAGTAGGAGCCTCACTGGCATTGATTTCATCTTTCTTGCACGAAGAGAGTGCAAGAACACATGCGAGGGACAATGCAGTCCCTGCAATAATCGCATTCCTTTTCATATTATCGGTCTGTTAAGTTGTTTCTATTCAGCGGCCTGTCAGTCCATAACCTTCAAGGTATAGACAAACGAACCGAACGGCATATAAAATTCCGTCTGTGTATAGTTGGAAAGGGTAAAGCCGAAGTTAGGCTCCGTCATAAGATCTATACCGGTCTCGTCCATTATCTTGGAAAGATACGGCCTCCAGAACTCAGGCTGTACTGTCTCCACGATTTCGAAAATATACCGTCTGCCATCTTTCTTCAGACTGATGACCACATCCTTGTGGTACATCTCCATCGTATTGGAATCGTCATAGAGATAGATAAGCCCCTTCTCCTCATCGTATGTGTACTCCCCTGCCATTCTGATAACCTCTGCGTTTCCGGCAGGAGCATACGACCCATCACTGACAGACATCATCCTCTTGTCCCCTTCCATATAGAAACGGACATCGAAGAATGACCCTGTCATATTGTTGTCAAGAGTCGGCTCGACATAGGCGTAAACGAGAAAGTCATCCGCGGTCTGCTTGTCAGGATTGACGAAATTGTATGCCTGCGCATACTGGCTGGCGAACTGGCCGGCAGTAATATACTGTTTTCCATACGGATCCGTGTACGGTTCGCCCAGAGACTCCGGATTCATCAGCCGGAATATGGTCTTGTCACGGTCAAAAGCACAGAATGTGGCCGTGAGAGTAAGGTTCTCTATTTCGGATGCAAGAACACGGGAAGGCTTATATTGGCTCACAGGCAGAGAAATGGTCTGGTTGCCATAGAGCACTGTGATTGTGGTGTTCCTGTCTTCGGTGCCTTCGTTTGGATCGACATTGAAAGAAATGACGCCGTCTACGCTGTAGTCGAAACCGTTGACCCAGTTCTGCGGGCTGACAGCCTCGACAGTCTCTCCGGCATCAGATGAGGCTACCTGGTACGGTACCGAACATATACCCCCCCCGGCCGGAACAACGATAGCGGTCGAATCCATCTTGAATGTCGATACCGGAAGTTCCTGTTTAGCGCACGACACAACGACAAGCATCAATGCCGCCGCAGCTGAAATGAACCTGGTAACTTTATTCATGATAAAAGACCTTTAGGTTAAATATTGTAAATAATTCCGATAAAATTCTAACAAATCAAAACATATTTTCCGGAACAGCAGTATATCTGTCAGTTTCCTGCATCTTCATTCCCGTGAAAATCAGCCACAAATATAGATATTTTATCGAACTATGCAAACTCCAGAATGATTTTTTGTCTGCAATTTGCGAATTCGCCACGGAATTTCTGCCATCTGCGCCAACTTACAGAATGCAACATCCATCCCACCCCATACACGACTTTCAATACGCTATTTACTTTTTCCTGTTCGGCTAGGAGGATGCCTTCTGTTTCGGATAAAATTTTATGATTATCCGCAAAATACCCCTGCCAGTTGTCAGATTATGGGACATTTTTGCGGATAAACCGGTATTGTCAAGTCAGAACTGCAGGATCTTTCAGAGTTTCCTGATCTCGTCCTCCGGAAGTCCTGTCAGTTCGGATATCAGGTCCATCCCGAGACCTTTCGCCTTCATGGCACGGGCCACTTCCGTTTTCCCCTCGGTGAGCCCTTTTGCTTCGCCTTCGGCCCGGTAGGTGTTAAGGATATTCGTATAGTCGCGCTCTGTCATCATATCGTGTTCGTATTCCAGTTTCTC
>CALVAC010000007.1 GCA_944325435.1 uncultured Bacteroidales bacterium
ATCCGCAAGAAGATCACCTACAATGAGGGCAGCGGATTCAAGATATTGATCGGGGAGGGTACATCGTATGCGATAGTTGGAGTGACTACGATGGATCTTATGCGTGATGTATGGCGGAAAGCCTTTCCTGAAGTACGCACGGACGACTGAATCAGAAAATGATGCCGGTCCTGCATCCGGCAATATTGCGGACATTTTATTTAAACGAGGATATGAAGAGTTATAAATTTTTGCTATATGCTGTGGCAGCGGTTCTGCCGGCAGCCGTTTCTTGTAACAAGTCCTTTCTTCCAGCCGGGGATGCCGGCAACGGTGAAGTGACGGGAAAAATCAATATCAGAACCACTGTAGGTCCCATTGTGAAGGCTCCTGAGCTCGGGCAGGATGGCTCCGGGAATTTCATCGGCGGGGATGTATTCCGGCTGACGGTTTCAGGGGAAGGGTTTGACGATATACGGAAGAACTACACGGTGGGGGAAACGGAACTGTCCTGGTCGGATCTGGAACTTCCGGCAAATCCCGGTACGGTGTATTTTTCCGGGTGCTATCCTGCACAGGATGCAGTTTCCGGCAGCAGTTTCCTTTTTGACATGCCAGAAGACAGCGAGACGGATCTTCTGCTGGCCAAGGCCGTACCGGTTGAGTACCCGGCCGGGACGGTAGATCTGGCATTCTCTCATGCTTTCCACAGGCTTTCCGTAAAATACGTGTCCGACGGCACTTATTCTGATTCCGACCTTTCACAAGTGACCACAGCCGTCAACGCGATGTCATCTTGCACGGTGGATCTGAACAAGGGCGAAGTCGTGTCCGGTTCGGCTTCCCGTCAGGCAAGATATATGGAAAAAACGGGAAGTTCCGTATCATATATGCTGATTCCGCAGCAGAAAGACAATGTCACTGTCGAGGTCTCTTTCCGGGATATGGAAAAGACGTTCAGCCTTCCGGACACCACCGAAGATGGGCAGGCACTCGGTCTGCTTGAAGGAGGGAAAATGCTGTCCGTGCAGCTTGTGATTTCTTCGGACGGAATCAGGATGGACGGAGTGCAGATCATAGGCTGGGAGTCCCAGGGAACTGTCAACGGAGACATATCGTTCTGAATTTCAGACAAGTAAAATCCTGACAACATTCAGCGGCAGATGCAAATCAGGTTCACCTGGATCATTCCATCGATGACTTGGGAAAGATGACGCATAGAGTCTGAAAAATTTACTATATTCGCGAGAATTTGGTAAGGTTTTTATGAGAGATTTTTATATAACCAACACACTGAGCAGGCAGAAGGAACTGTTCGTTCCAATCAGTCCTGGCAGGGTGGGTCTGTATGTCTGCGGACCGACCGTCTATGGAGATGCGCACCTCGGACACGCCAGACCGGGGGTGACATACGATGTTCTTGTCAAGCTCTTCAGGCATCTCGGATACAAGGTACGCTATGTCAGGAACATAACTGATGTTGGACATCTCGAGCACGATGCAGATGAGGGAGAGGACAAGATAGAGAAAAAGGCACGGCTCGAACAGCTCGAACCGATGGAGGTAGCCCATGAATATACCATCCGTTACCACAAGGCAATGGAAGCAATGAATGTGGCTCCGCCATCCATAGAGCCTGTTGCATCTGGACATATCATCGAACAGATTGGACTCGTAAAGAAAATCCTGGATGCCGGATATGCATACATCAGCAACGGGTCCGTATATTTCGATGTGGAGAAATACGACAGGGTCCACAGGTACGGCATCCTCTCGGGAAGGACTCTCGACGAGACAAGGGAAGGGACCCGCGTCCTTGACGGACAGGACGACAAACATGCGCCATACGATTTCGCGCTTTGGAAGAAAGCCTCCCCGGAACATATAATGAAATGGCCATCACCCTGGAGCGAGGGATTTCCGGGATGGCATCTGGAATGCTCGGCTATGAGCGAGAAATATCTTGGCCGGGAATTCGACATACACGGAGGAGGAATGGACCTGATGTTCCCTCACCATGAATGCGAACTGGCACAGAACACTGCTTCAAGAGGGACGGGCGGCGTGCACTACTGGATGCACAACAATATGATCACCATCAACGGGAAGAAGATGGGCAAGTCGCTCGGAAACTTCATCACCCTCGATGAGATGTTCCACGGCACACACCCGCTTCTGGAACAGGCATACAGTCCGATAACCATCCGTTTCTTCATTCTCCAGGCACACTACCGCAGCACTCTGGATTTCAGCAACGATGCCCTGCAGGCAGCTGAAAAAGGGCTAAGGAAGATCCTCCAGGCAGGCAAAGACCTGAAAGACATCGCAAAGGCGGCAGGAGTGACCGATGGAGACGGCAATATGAAAGCCGTTGAAACAGGAAAAGCCCTGGCTGAAGGGAAAGTATATGAAAGCGAAGCAGGGAAAATCGCGGAAGCGGTATATGCGGCTCTGTGCGATGACCTCAACACGCCTGTTGCCATTTCACATATATTTGATGCCGTGCGCATAATCAATTCTGTCAAGGACAAGAAACTGACGATTTCCCCGGAAGACTGCGCAATACTGCTTGCCGTCTTCGATGGCATCGTGGATAATGTCCTGGGGCTCAGGGAGGAGGAAGAAGGTGGAGACAGGGCTGCCGCCACTATCAGAGGACTCGTTGAAATGGTGCTGGAAGAGAGGAAAAAGGCAAAGGAAGCGAAAGACTGGGCCACTTCCGACAGAATACGCGACAGTCTCAACGCCCTCGGAATCACCATCAAGGATACAAGGGACGGTACAGAATGGTCGGTTTAACTTGACAATGACACGAATTTAAATTATGAGACTCATATCGTGGAATGTGAACGGACTCAGGGCCGTATGCGACAAAGGCGGATTCAGGGAGACTTTCGCTGCCCTTGATGCGGACTTCTTCTGCCTGCAGGAGACGAAAATGCAGGCGGGACAGCTGGATCTGCAGTTCGAGGGGTACAGGTCATACTGGAACTACGCAGACCGGAAAGGTTATTCAGGCACTGCAATATTCACCAGGCACGAACCGCTTTCCGTGACATACGGCATTGGAATAGATGAACACGACCACGAAGGCAGGGTGATAACCCTAGAGATGCCGGAATTCTACCTCGTCTGTGTCTACACACCGAACTCTCAGGACGCACTGGCAAGGCTGGACTACAGGATGAAATGGGAGGATGACTTCCGGGCATACCTCCACTCCCTGGCGGCAGTCAAGGGAGTCATAGTATGCGGAGACCTGAATGTGGCGCACAAGGAGATAGATATCAAGAATCCATCCTCTAACAGGCGCAATGCAGGCTTCACGGATGAAGAGAGAGGCAAAATGACAGAACTGCTGGAAAGCGGATTCATTGACACGTTCCGGTATCTATATCCTGACAGGAAAGACATATATTCGTGGTGGTCATACCGTTTCAGCGCAAGAAGCAGAAACGCCGGATGGCGTATAGACTACTTCCTTGTCTCTGAGAACTTCAAGAACCATATCCGGGATGCATCAATCCATAACGAGATTTACGGTTCCGACCACTGTCCTGTGGAACTGGACATAGACTGACACCTGTACGTACACCGAAACCTCACAAACCTTCCAGCAATGGGAAACATCACGACAACCCACAGAACCAGAATCACACTGTCGGCAGCCATAATCTTCATAATGCTGGCTGTACTGTATTTCGTACCTGCAGACATACCGTACAAGATCGCTTTCCCTCTGACAATCCTGACCATAATGTCTCCTTGGGTGCTTCCTTGGCAGATGTGTCTCGCAATGCTCTTCTCTGCAGCAGGGGATGCAGCCGGAGCATACGGGGACTTCATCCTCCAGACGGGACTTTTCGCCGCAGCCCAGATCATGCTGATCCTATATTTCATATCCAGAGCAATACGGGAAAAACTGTATTCCTCATCATCCGGATACAGCTCCCGAAACGGCCGCGGACAGTTCATATTCCTGTTCTTTCTGACAGTCATAACTGTCGGAATACTCACTTTCGCGACCTTGTCGGTCGCATCCTCTGTACAGGATTCCGCCACAAGGACCGCAGTATCGGTCTACACTGCCATTCTCCTGACAATGATGTGGACAGCTCTCGCGCAGAAAGACATTATGTTCGCCATTGCTGCCGTACTCTTCGTATTCTCCGATTTCTCCATTGGATGGAACTCTTTCATAAGCCCGATATGCGGAGAACGGTACATAATAATGATACCATACTATCTGGCACAGTTAATCCTTTTCATCCGAAGTTCAATCCGGCCCCAGGTCTACAGATAGGACTCACAAGATGATATTCCCGGCGATCATCGCCACAAGCCTCTCCCTTGCCTCGATACTCGCCCAGCCTATATGCGGAGCCAGTATGAGCCTGTCCCTGTCACGGACCTTCATAAGAGGATTGTCAGCAGGCAGCGGTTCCGAAGTAAACACATCCACACCCGCTCCGGCAATCCTGCCTTCATCTATCACCCTGGCAAGAGCCGATTCATCTATTATACCGCCCCTGCCCATATTGACGATATAAGCCGTAGGCTTCATCCGGAGCAGCTCCGCTTCTCCGACAAGGCCGGCAGTCCTCTGGTTGTACGGAGCATGGATGGATATCACATCCGACTCAGACATCAGGGTATCAAGATCCACGCTCGGATAATCCTTTGAATGGGATGTGCCGGATGTCGAGAAATAAGACACAGACATACCGAACGCCTCGCCTATCTTCGCAACCCTGCCGCCTATGTTCCCCAGGCCTATTATACCGAGCCTCTTTCCCTTGAGTTCGAAGAACATCCGGCCCACATTCGTGAACATTCCGCTCCTGGAATAGTCACCTGACTTGACAAAATCATCGAAATAACGGCAGTGTCCCACCAGGGAAAGAATCATCATGAAAGTCATCTGTACCACAGAATCTGTGGAATAACCGACTGCGTTGCGCACAGGTATGCCCTTGGATGCGGCATACTCCAGGTCGATATTGTTGACACCGGTCGCCGCCTCGCATATAAGACGGAGAGCAGGAGCGGCATCCATAAGTTCCTTGTCCACCTGTACCTTGTTTATTATCAAGACCTCTGCATCTTTCACCCTTTCAAGGGCCTCCTCTCTCGAAGAGGTCTGATAGCATTCGAACTCCCCGAGACGGGAGATCGGGGCAAGCGACACATCCCCCAGTGTCGCTGCATCAAGAAATACGATTTTCATTTCCTTCTCCTTTTCGTATCCCGGACAGCCGGGTCCTTACATACAAAAAAGGGGATGACTGCTGCGTCATCCCCGGTGCGCAGGATCAGAGTCGAACTGACATGCCATTTCTGGCACTACCTCCTGAGAGTAGCGCGTCTACCAATTTCGCCACCTGCGCCTCAAAAGTGACTGCAAAGATAAAAAAAATTTTTCAGATAGCAACCTTTTATCATGAAAATTTACCACTATGCTCTTGCGGAAGACATCAGATCTCCACATTGATGTCCAGTGTGGCTTCCCAGTCATTGATGACAAAAGTGACATCAGCCTTTGCATAGTCTATCTGTATATCCACATCCTCCAGGCTTTCGGTGCCCCAGTCATACCCGCTCGCTATGATATATTCCCCCACGGCAAATTCCCTCAGCACCCCATCCCCATCGGATATGACGAGTCTCAACGAACTGTCCACCTGCCTCGGAATCCTGACACTGCAGCACCCGTTCCCATCAAGTTCCGGCACAAAACGGAAATCTCCGGACACAGGGGAACCATCCCTGCCATATCCGCACACATTCCCCTCAAGCGCAAGGATGAAATCCGACGGCACATCCGCGACCATCTCTATAGACAGTGTGCAATAGTTCTTGTAGAGGAGCACAGGCACAGTGACGGTCTCCACAGATGCATCGACATACTTGGAAAACATATTCACTGCAGGACATTCCATCCCTGACGGGATCATCAGCCCCGCCCAGTCCCTGGTCATCATACCTGATATGTCATCATACCCGGACTCCACGGAATAGACATTGACCCATATACCTCCTTTCGGCACATCCACGCGATACGGATCACCGTACAAGGCGTTGACAAGGACATGCCCGTGAAGAAAGCCGTCCGCAGACAGAAGACCCAGGAAAGATGAATCCGACCTGTCCTTATCCACCCTGCTGAAATCAAGCATCAAGACACAGGGACACCCGCTCCTGTCCTCTTTCACAGAACACCCTATGAATGTAGCAATGACTATTACTCCG
Source organism: uncultured Bacteroidales bacterium (assembly GCA_944325435.1). Lineage (GTDB taxonomy): Bacteria > Bacteroidota > Bacteroidia > Bacteroidales > UBA932 > Cryptobacteroides. Next base: position 6,229 of record CALVAC010000007.1, read on the forward strand.
AACAACACAACGGACGACAATCTTCCAGACATAACTCAATATGATTTATATTTCAACTGTTTGTGATATACCCGGCTCCCAGTCGGCGACAGAGATGGTGAACTCCGCATCCTGCGTAGTCACCGGCCAGTCGGCAAAACCGGAACCCAGCCTCGTGATCTTCAGCTCCGATATCTCGTATTTGTGGTTGCTTTCAATACCCTTGATGGAAATCGGATACCAGTATATCTTGCTGTCCATCTCCATTTCCACGACAAGTCTCGTATATCTCGGACACCACTCTGTCTCAATGCTGTCAGTCTCCGTAGGATTCGGATAGCAGTACAGATAATGCGGCTGTTCGTATGATTCCCCGTATCCTATCACCTGATTGATATTGGTATCAATGACCAGATAATCCATCTCCCCTGTATATGTCCTCCGGTTATACCATAATGTCGGAACCCCCTTTCCATCATACCTGACAGTCGCAGGTACATTTGCAAGAAAGACACTCACCAGCTTGAATTCCTTTTCCCTGTACTGCTCCAGAGTCATCGCATTTGTAATCTTGTGGATACTGACCCTCGCCGCCAGATGCTTCACTTCAACCTCTATGTCCGTAGCCCCCACTACGGTCTCCACCCTGGAGCCGCACATGACAAAATGACCGTTCCAGTTGTCGTCAAGGAGAGATACGGACTCATCCAGCATCGTCTTGTCGGTTATCCCTGTAAGCCGGGGAGCATTCACAATGGCTACTATGCGTTTAAGACCCGCCGTACACTTTATGGACAGGGATGCGGCATCCTCTGCCATGGACCACGAATCCAGCATTCCATCCTCACGGAAGACGAACACCTGCAGAGTCTCCACATTGTCCTCACCATCGGTTGTCGTCAGTTTTGTCTTTGCCAGAGGGACAGAGACATTGATCTCCACTTCCTTTCCCTCCTCTGCCACCTCAGGCGGCACATCTGCTGCAATCTGCTCCTTGTTGCAGGAGACGCTGCACACTGCTGCAACGAAAACTGCAGCGAAAAAAACTTGTCTCATAAACATCAATAGGTTAAAATTTAACATTTCATATTCATCTGGATATGTTTTCCACAATCTCCGCAAGCTCCGGGTCCAGATTTGCCCTGAACACCATCGACGGTTCCCTCTCTATACACCTCAGATATGCCTGTCTGGCCTCTTTCAGCCTGCCCAGGCGAGAAAGGGCTATCGACATCAGATAATCTGTATTTGCCGATGGCGGCACTGTCTCCAGATCCTTGATGGCCGAATGGTTGTAACCGGCAGACAGATAGGCAAGTGCGGTGTTGTAATCGTGATACGGCCGCAACAGTTCCACAGCCTTCTTATAATCAAGATTCTTAAGAGCCATAATGCCTTGAGCATACACGGTGTCTATCTCTGTGGTATGTACAGTGTCCCTGTCCATACCCTTTCTGTGGAGATAGAAGTCAAACCTGACACTCCGGAGTCTCGGATAGATCTTCTCCCTGAGATAGCGGTACTCCGGCATAGAGGCCAGCAGGCCCGATTCTGCTGCATCCTTGTCATCAAGTGCAGCAGCCTCGAGTATCCTGTCTTTGGCAGCCCTTGCAAGAACGGTGTCACTGTCGACCAGCCTGCGGAACTGGTCCCAGTTCTCTGGAATGCATCCGGTCTTGAGCTTCTGCCTGCTTTCCTTGTCAAGCATCGTTGCGACAAAATCCTTCATAGCCTCCGCCCTCGCCAGGGAAAGCCTTGAATTGAAGGCATACCCACCTTCAGGAGAACAGGAAGCAGTGACTTTCAGGGAATCCAGCTCAAACTCCTCCCGCGATACTATCCCGCCGACACATTCCCTGATCCTGGCAAGTTCGGCCACATTGCCCGGCAGCAGAGTATCAAGGTCTGCCCTGCCCTGGGCGAAATCAATGAACGCATGGGTATTGTCATATACCCTCCTCTCGACAACTTTCATCACATATCTCGGAGTCATATCGGCCAGTGCGGAGAGTGAACTGACATAGAACACTATATCTTCCGGACGCTCCACCGTGCATATCACCTCCCCATCTTCATACAGGTTGCCATCAAGAGACACCGAAATCCGCTTGAGTCCGGGTCTGCTTTCCACCTGCTGCACATACCTGTATATCATACCTCCATCTGCAGAAGCAATGACTGTGTCGAGCCTCAGCCCTCCGGTTGCAAGGGGATCCTTTACGAATTTCCTGAACATACGGTCCCTGTCTGCTTTCCGCTTCTCGTTCCTGCTGAGGAGATGATGTCTGGTATAATGCTCCAGCGCCTCCTTCTGGCTGACACCGAAAACATTTCTGGCCACAGGCTCAGGTACGAAAGATGAATCGTTCTTCATTGCGTATGTCTCCGGAAAATGTCTCCGTATGAATACTTCCAGCTGTCCCAACCGGACAAAGTCCGTACTGTCACCAGTAATTGATGCCAAAAAACGGGCATATCTCCTGTATCCGCGCATCTGATCATCCCTGTATTTCTGCCCTGTGATGCAGACGGGCTGCAGACGCGTGCTGTCCCCTGACATCTTCATCAGAGGAAGCAGCTCAAGTTTCCAAGACGATGAGAGCATCCCGGGTGGCACGGTGATGTCAAACTCTATGTTCACTTTGCCGAAACGTTCTGCCACATTCCTGAAACGCGCCACAACCCTGGATTCCGTTATGATGTCCGTCGCTACCATCTCCCCTGTCTCCTCATCTTTTATCGCATTCATTATCAACGGCCCGTCCTGACTTTCCGAAGACACCGAATCCACCCTGATCCGCTGCATCAGGTCAGCTCTCTCTTTCTCGAAATCGGCATCCGAAGGAATGGAGAGGTCAGGACGCAACCCTCCCTGCCTTATTCCGGACAGCCTCCTCTCCGATGCGCACGAGCACGCGAGAGATGCGAGGATGACAAGCGCCGAGCACACTGCCAGTCCGTATAGCTTTTCAGAAAACATAGGAGATGCCTATTATGATATTGTCTGGAAGTATGAAACCCTTTATGCCTTTGTCTATCGTCAGTCCACACGCCGGACAGGAATATCTTGAATATTTCTTCACCCCCGACCAGAACCCCAGCCCGAAATCGAGATTTATGCGGGGATGAACCATATAGGTGTAACCAGCCGACAGTCCGGCTCCCCACCTGTCACCTTCCTCTGTCTCCGGAGACACTATCCCGCCCATATTATATTCCTGATACTGCAACCTTGCCGCTATCCACCACCCGGAATATATATGCCATGGCCAGAACCTTGTCCCGATACTGTAGGACTGTTGCCTGCTCTGCATCTGCTGCCCGTTTCTGTAGAAAGTGAACGGATTGTACCTTGCGCCGGCAGTGAGACTCCAATGCCTGTGGGGAGCATAAGACAGCTCCACATTCATCGTCCCGAAATTGAGATAGCCCGCAACATTGGTCGTCACCGAAAATTTCTGTCCGTAGGCAGTGACCGCCAGAAGGCTGAACACCAGTACACCTATATGTCTCATCATATCCATGCCCTGACTACCTGTATCTGTTGAATACCTGCTCTATCATAATCCGCCTGTCAGGATACAGTTCCACGAGCTTTTCGCGCAGCTTCTGCTTGTCAGTCACATCTCCCTGTAGAGCAGCGAGCAGCTGAGCCCTGGTCAGTCCCCTGTCCTCCAGATAGCGGAAAATCTGCGGATAGAACCAGAAGGAAGTGCCGTATGCCGGAATCTGTCCGCCATATCTCTCCTTGTGCATCATACTCTCGACATAATATGCCCACATCTCCCCGACTTCACAGTGGCCTGCATATTCTCCATCCCCTGTGCCGTATGTCTCCCCTCCGGTCTCAATGAAAGACTGGAGTATATAGCGTATGTACCTGTTCCAGTATTCTGTCCCGACCTGGGCAAAATGGCTTGAGTGCGCCAATTCATGCACCGTGCTGTCATACAGTTCCGCATAGCTGCCGTGGTCCTTTGTCCCGATGGTTATGTCCGGAGCGAAGAACTTTATCAGAAGCGAGAAGACACCGAGATAGGACTTGATGAGGGCGTTCTCCACCACAGCACCATGATGTATCATCACTGCACTGCTCGCTGACATCGAATTGAAAAGCCAGATCCGGATGTCACCCGGAGGGGCAGGCAGGTTCATGTCTTCAGGTGCACATCTTGAGATGTAGTCGTATGCAGCATTGCTGACCACGGAGCGTCTGTACAGCATGTCATCCCCGGATCTTGTCACGGTATAGTTCATACCCTGGGCTGAGCCTTTGCCGAGAGTGGAGACAGAGGCAGGGACAAGCACCAGGTTGAAACCGATGGAAAAACCGGCTGCATTCTGGAACACGAGACGGTATCTCAGCTTTGCGGAATATCTTTTCGGTATAGTATAATACCCATCCCTGTCGGTATATGTGGACGAAAACTTGATGAATGTATTGCAGGAAATCTTGACACCTGCAAGACCGAACGGCTTGCCTCCGTTCGCCTGCTCATCCACAATGGTTATCCTGCCTGTCGGATTGTATTTCGTAGCCTTGGTGAGAGCGGACTCATCCAGCATGTCCCCGTTGCCCGTGAGCCTGTAGGACTCCTTCTCGACAGCCTCCCAGTCTATATCGGCCATAGCCTTCGTAGCCTCGCTGTTGTCAGCGAGAAAACATTCATCTATAATCTCATACCTGATGTCAGGAAAGTCGAAATCCTTGTCAACCACCGCATACTGCCACGTGATATTTCCATCTCCCACAGATGGGTCGTGATAATAGTCCCCTTCGGCCACAATCTCATAATCCATCGGATGGTCAAGCATCTCTACTCCCATCTCCTCAAGCAGGTCGAACTCCTCCTGGTCAGCAGGAAGAAACCTCACGTACAGGTCGGTCGTCTGGACAATGTCCCTGGACTTGGTAGGATATACGGCAGAGAAGGCAGCCCTTGCATTCTCTGTGGTATAAGGATTGTCAAGACGGCTGCCCAGGACAATCATTCCGTGCTGCAGGCCGTCATCATAGAGGAAGCCACTGCTCTCGATATGCGTCCCCCCTTTGTCGCAGGACATCACCAGCAACGCCGCTGCGAAAATTCCGATAAACTTTTTCATTGGCTCCATATTTTTGATTACGGAGACAAAAGTACCGGAAGCTATCCGTGTTATGAAAAAAGAAACGCTTAAGTACCTGAATAGGGCATATATGCCTCCATAATGCGGAATTTTTCCGGACAGAGCCAGGCATTTTCGCGCGAAAAACGGAGTCCCGTGACGGGAAAAGTCCGCCGTGGAGACCTCCGCGGCGGACTTTCAGCATTATCCGTGTTTTATTTTTGCTGTCAGAACCAGCTTACGGTCTTCTGCCCGACCTCAGACAGGATACTGTTGGCGAGACGGCTGACCCCGAGCCTGAAAAGAGACTTGTCGAGCCATTCACCGCCAAGCACGGTAGACACTATCGAATAGTATGATACGGCATCCATGGCGGAAGAAATGCCACCCGCAGGCTTGAAGCCGACTTTCCTGCCGGTCACTTCATAGAACTTCCTGATACATCCGCACATCGTATATGCAGCGGCAGGAGTGGCGTTCACATCCACCTTGCCAGTGGATGTCTTTATGAAGTCCGCCCCAGCCTCCATGGCAAGGAACGATGCATTGGCAATGGACTCGACCGACCCCAGGAGACCTGTCTCAAGAATCACCTTCAGGATGACCTTTCTGCCGTATGATGCCGCTACCATATCCACCGCATTGCGGACAGCAACAATCTCCGCTGAGGCCGAATCATAATCTCCATCAAGGAAAGCATTGAGAGCCAAGACTATGTCTACTTCATCAGCCCCGTTCTCCACTGCCAGTTCGCATTCACGCACCTTCACTTCAAGATAGCTCTGGGATGATGGGAAACAGGCCGCGACAACTGTGACATGCAGATCCTCGGTCGCCCTCGTCTGCCTTACAATCCCGGCAAAATTCGGATAGACACATACAGATGCCGGTAAAGGCCAGTCCGGATATGCAGAAGGGAAATCATTCACTTTCTTCACCAGCTTCACAATGGATGCCGGCGTATCGTTTGTCCTGAGTGAGGTCAGATCTATCATGGAAAAACACTCTTTCAGAATCTTCTCTGATTTGATGGTCTCAAGATTGCTCGCTATTCTGGCAATGTCGCCATCCATTCTCTCCCTGTCCGGAACATATCCGTATTTTTTCAGATAATCAACCATATATCGACTTATTATAAAATCCGAAATCATCCCCTGACCTGAACCGTAAACCCCTCATCGACAAGAGGCTTCACCATAGAGGACATCTGCTCCACCGTAAACTTCTCCAGCCCTTTCATAGGAGTCTCGCGGTCAAGGGTATATACCATCACCTCCCGAGGTGACAGATCACGCACGATATTCATCCATGCATCGAGCCCTTCAGTGTCAGAAGAGTCATAGTCAGGAGACCTGAGGAACATTGTCTGGAGAATGAAACCGCCGTTGAATTTCCTGAGGTTACCGACCACATCCGCCACGGAATATACGCCGCACGGCCTGTTGACGGCAGCCGCACCCTGATCGGTCGGGGCATCTATCTTCAGTATGGGGTTGTCCACTTTCTTCAACGCCTGCATGACATCCTCTTTCCAGAGCATAGTGGCATTGGACAGGACAGAGACTTTCGCCTCAGGGCAGAACCTGTCACGCAGACCGAGCACAGTCTCTACAATTGCAGGGAAATCAGGATTGAGGGTAGGCTCCCCGTTGCCGGAAAATGTAATGGAATCTATCGGCGTACCTTCTTCCGTACACTGCGACAGCCTTGATTCAAGCGCAGCCCCCACATCCGCAGCCGAAGGAAGGACCGGATGGAGCACACGTCCATCCCTGTTCCAGCCGCATTCACAATATATGCAGTCAAAATTGCACAGCTTGCCGTCATGAGGAAGCAGGTTTATACCGAGAGATGACCCCAATCTCCTGCTGTGTATAGGGCCGAACACTATATGATCGAATCGCAACATGTCACATTGTCATTGAAAATATACGCGGCTGCATTACATCAGCCTCACAGACCTGCTCGCTGACGTAAGCCTGCCGGAAGCATCCACATCGGATATCCCCACTATGCCCGGACATCTGCCCGGAAGCAAAGTTCCGGCCCTGTCCTCAATGCCGAGAAAACGTGCACCGTTGAGACACGCCCATGTCAGAATCTCGCCTGTCGGCACATCCGGAAAAGTCTCCTGCAGGCAGAACATCTCGCTTACCATATCCAGGTCATCATTGCTGGAGAGGGAATCGGTGCCCACACAGATGTCAAGTCCGAGTCTTCTCATAAGGCCTATCGGAGGCAGAGCATTGTGTATAAATATGTTGGAGAGGGGGCACACTGCCCAGAACACATTGTGCATCACCGACAGGGCCGCCTTTGCCGCCTCCTCGGTCAGACACACATTGTGGACAAGCAGTATATGTTCAGAGAACGGAGCAGGATGTACTTCCAGAAGCCTGTCGATGAAATATTCAAGAGATGACTTCCCTGTCACCGGAGGGGCGCTCATTCCCGCCCTGCGCCTGTTTTCGGCCATCTCTCCCGTCCCGGAAGCTATCATCTCCTCTTCCTGAGGACTCTCCTGTGAATGATAGGACAGATACCCTGCAGCAAGTCCTTCTGCCGATGCTGCAGTCACCAGTTGCGGACTCATCGTATAGCAGGCATGTGGAGTTATGGAGGCATCAAGCCCGAGCTCCACAGCCTCCTTCCTCAACTGCCCCGCACCGGCAATCACCTTTGCACAATCTTCTGGTTCCGTCCCGAAAACCTCTATGAAAGTCCTTGTGTACATAGGGGAACCGGACTTCACTGCAAAACTGTCATTGCAGTTGGAGATGTCAGCCATCGCCGATACACCTGATTTCCACATCCTGTCCAGCTCCTCTGAAAGCATCCTGATCCTGTCATCTCTGGACGAGCTGTCCCTCAACGCATTGATCTGGTCAATGAAACCGGCCATCCCCGATGCTTTCCTGAACTTTCCCTTGAGGTGTGAGAGCTCCAGATGACAATGTGAGTTGACAAACCCCGGAGCGAGAGCACCATCCCAGAAATACGGCTCGGATGCAAGATCTTCGCTCCGCCCTGTCCTGACCACGGTGCCATCATCCTCAAGCTCCACAAAACCGTCCCTGACAGGTTCATTACTGTCAAGGACATACACATATCTTGCCGCAATCCTTCTCATTTCTCGATTTCCTTATCAGCAACAATGGCCGTACTGTCAGCCGGAACCGCCAGACTGTCGGCAGCCACATCCATGACCGGCCCGAAAAATGCAGTGTCACTCCACGCTCTCGCATCGAAATACTGCGGTCCGCCGGCAGTATCCACATAGAATTCCAGAGAATCCGCATACGTGATTGCCGGATTGTCTATTCCCGTCATATACAAGACCTTTTCCGGACGGTATTTCTCCATTAGGACAAGAGCCTCTTCCAGCGGAGCAAGTGCGGCCTTCTCTCTCTTCAGGTCCGCAATCTCCTGCTCCAGTATGATGGATGTCTCACGCAGAATCTTGGCATACCTGTCCGCATCCTTGATATAATACGCCATACTTGCCACATAGTCATCCACAGTATAGCCGTACTTCTCGAATATGGGCTCATATACATAGCTGGTGTCTGCCATGGTCCTGGCTTTCCTGTCCTGGCCTATCCTCTGGTCGGCGACGAACATCTCGGCATAGATCCTCGACATCTTGTCACGGGGAATCACCCTGCCTTCATCTGCGGAACAGGAACACAGAAAGGCAGCCGACAGCAATACTGTATATAACGCGGAGAGACGCATGTTATCTCAATGAAGCGCCGAACTCTGTGGAGAAGGCAGACATCAGCCTCTCGATGAACCTGTCCACATCATTGTCCGTCAAAGTCCTGTCCATATCCTGAAGCACAAGGCTCAAGGCATACTGCTTCTTGCCTGACGGTATCCTGTCCCCCCTGTAGACATCGAAAAGATTGACATGCTTCAGGAGCTTCTTCCCCGTCCTGAATGCAGTCTTGCGCAGAGCGGAATAGGAGATACCCTCGTCCAGAAGCAGGGCAAGGTCCCTCCTGACCTCAGGGAACTTAGGAAGTTCCCTATACTGTATCCTGTCTCTCTTGACAAGGGTGAACAGAGCATCCCAGCTTATCTCCGCTGCAAAAACAGGCTGTCTGATCCCGAACTGTTTCAGTCTCGCCGGAGCGACAGTACCCATAACCGCAAGCATCTCCCTGCTGCCCGGAAGCCTGTAGACCAGGCCTTCAGAGAACATGTCCCCGGGAGCGGCATCGTATTCCATATTGTAGAGGTCTGCCCCGAAACGCCTGAGCAGAAGTTCAAGATATCCTTTCAGCTGGAAATAATCGCTCTTGCCGGCATCCACCCTCCAGACCTTCTCCGGAGCACCGGTCATGAACATCGCATAGCAAGTATGCTCATCGTATGATTCGAGGGTCGAGCCGTCCATCCCGGGCTTCAGGGCATATACGGAACCGTACTCGAAAGTCCTGAGACTTGTCATCTGCCTGTTGATGTTGTATGCTATCACCTCCAGACCGCCCAACAGGAGGGTCTGCCTCATCACGTTCAGATCCGAACTGAGAGGGTTGAGGATCCTGACGCATTTCTCCTCGGGGAATGTCTTGAGATGCGAATAATATCCGGATTTCGTGAGGGAATTGTTCATTGTCTCCACAAACCCGTTGGCAGCGAGGAAGTCAGATATGGTGTTCCTCACCTTCTCCGGCTCGGGACTCGGGGTGGCGTTCACTGACATCCTCACCCCCGCAGGAAGCTCGATATTGTTGTATCCGTATATCCTCAATATCTCCTCCACGACATCACACTCCCTGTAGACATCCACCATATAGGATGGGACAGCGACCCTTGCTCCCCCAGGCCTCTTCTCAAGGAAATCGTATGCCAGATATGTCAGTATATTCTCTATGGTGTCATGCCCTATCTTCTTGCCGATGAACGCCTCTATTCTGTCATAGTCCAGGTCGACGGTCTTCTTCCCGAATTTTTCAGCCAGGGCTTTCTGTACCTTGCCCACTACATGTCCGCCTGCGAGTTCGCAGATGAGCTGTGCGGCACGTCTGCCGGCCCAGTCCACAACCAGTGGATCCGCTCCCCTCTCATACCGGAAAGATGCATCGGTCTTCAACCCGTGCCTCTTGGATGTCATCCTGATGGACACCGGGTCGAAGTATGCGCTCTCGAGGAAGACCGTATCTGTGGTTTCGACAGTCCCGGACTCCTCTCCGCCGAACACACCGGCAAGACACATCGGCTTCCGTGTATCGGCAATCAAGAGGTCGTTTGCGGAAAGGGTGCGTTCCACTCCATCGAGAGTGACGAACTTCTCCCCTTCTTCCGCCCTGCGGACAACGACTTTCCTCCCTGTAATTTTCGATGCATCGAAAGCATGGAGAGGCTGTCCGATCTCCATAAGCACGAAATTGGTAATGTCGACTACATTGTTTATCGGACGGAGTCCGACAGCCCTGAGCCTCTTCTGCATCCAGTCCGGAGATGGTCCCACCTTGACACCTGCCAATGTTGTTCCAGTATATTCGGGAGCGCCATCCGGAGCCTGCACCTCCACAGGAATTGCCCCATCAAGTTCGGGGGCATCGCTGCACAGCCCTTCATCGCCTTCAGCAAAGGCAGACACATCCGGGATATTGAGGCTGCACGGGATATTGTTCAGTTTCAGATATGCATACAGGTCACGGGCCACCCCGATATGTGATGCAGCATCCACCCTGTTGGCAGTCAGTCCGATCTCTATGACGGCATCGGACTCGAGATGAAGATAATCCCTTGCAGGGGTGCCGGGCACGGCATCAGATTCAAGCACCATAATGCCATCATGTGAATCACCGATACCGAGCTCATCTTCCGCGCAAATCATCCCGAAGGAGTCCACGCCCCTGATTCTCGATTTCTTTATCTTGAAATCCTCGCCCAGGACAGTACCTACAGTCGCAAGCAGCACCTTCTGTCCGGCCGCCACATTGGGAGCTCCGCACACCACCTGCAGAAGTTCAGGCGCACCTGTGTTGACCTTGGTGACATGGAGATGATCCGAATCCGGATGGTCCGTGCACTCTACCACCTCTGCCACAATCACTCCTTCCAGACCGCCGGGAATCTCTTCCACCATCTCTATCGAGTCGACCTCGAGACCTATGGAAGTCAGCGCCTCTGCCACCTGCTCCGGAGTCAGGTCACACGCGATATAATCCTTCAGCCAGTTATAAGAAATCTTCATATCCCTTGTCTTTAATGGTCAATACAATGTCCTGTACGGCAAAACTGCGATGACCGCAGTCCGCAACGGCGACAAAGATACTAATTTATTGTCACATTTCCACCGGAGTGCCGGTGTTTTGCCTCCGGCCGGGCGGACAGCCTCTCCATACCACCGGCAGCCGCTGAATACGGAAACACATACGGCCCCATACAGAAAGCCGGACAGGGGAACCCCTGCCCGGCAGACACAATCTCTTGACAAAAGGCTATCTCGTCATCCCGAGAACGAACTGATACCTTACGATATAACCTCCGGAGCCGGCAGGTGGATTGTCAGCGAATGCATAGAAGCCGAACCCGGTTACAGGATCTTCTGCGGCTGTCCATGCCCCGTTGTCAACAGCCTCCAGCTCAGGCGCATCCTCAGACATGCTGAAAATAAGATCAAGGCCATATCCCTCTGTCCAGGAATAGGTTCCGCCGCTTGTCCTCGCACATACGAAGACATACCTGTCCCCGCTCATGCCTACATACTGGAATACCATCGTCAGCTTGCCGGCCTCCTCGTCATAGCCCAGCTCTATGTCATATTCCAGACCCGACATCACATACCCTGTACCATCAGCGTTTTCTTCAAGGACGACATCCTCCTCAATGACCGAACCTCCATCGGCAGTGCTGTACCGGAACTTCCAGTCACCGAGGAAATATGAATAGCTGTACATAAGCTGGGAGACCGTTATCGTCTGTACAGTCTTTCCATCTGCGTTAATGAACGATATCGAACCAGAACGGGCCGCTCCTGAAGTGTTCTCCGTCACCGAAACAGTGGATGTCTCCATATTATATGTTATCCATTCATCTGAAGCCGAAACCGTCAGCCCCTGTTCCATTTCATCGTAGAATTCCGTCTTCCGCAGTTCCACCGCATCCTCATCCCTTGAGAACGCCAGAGTGCGCTGTTCGAATATGGTCACCATCGGCTGGGTGACTGTAATCCGGACCGGATCTTTCCATGTCCCGCCCACGGAAACCGTAGCGGTAAGGTCCTCCCCTTCGAGATTAGGCCCCGCACTGAGCACGACCGTGGAATTCTCTACAGTGTAGCTCAGCCAGTCCTGGTCTATCTCCACCTTGATTTCCGCTATGTTGGAATAGCATTCTATGGCGATTTCTCCTCCTCCGGCATCCATCTCCAGAGGTTCATCGCCCACAGACAATATCGCCCCCATCTGCACGATATTCACGACCTGGCTCACCCCATCCGCACTGATGGTGATATTGGCCGTCCTGGAAAACTCTTCATTGCTCTGTCCTACAGTGAAACGCACAGACGCGGCATCCGCACCGTCCACCGTGAGCCAAGACCTGTCCGACACTGCAGATATTTCCGCACCGGATGTCGAGATGACAACCTCACCTGCACCTCCTGCCGCAGGGAACTCCTTGTCTACGGCCACAATGTCAAGATATGCCTCCGGGGCTTCCTCACCGATACATCCCGACAGGACAAATACCGGCAGTACAATGACCGTTAAAAGTATCTTTTTCATAACTGTCTGTCTAATTTGTTTTTGTCAATGTCTCCATATCTTCCAGCAGCAACAGTCTGGATACCCTTGTTGCAGAAGATGCCGTAGTAGGCGATGTGAACCTGTAAAGGGATATGGATGATGTGCCCCTCGACCACACCCCGTTATCCTCGAACGCAAGGCTGATTCCAGCGTCCGTCTGCCCCCCGTTGTTGACAAGGTTGAAGCCGTATGTTTCAGCGTATGCCAGATAATTGTCGGAGCTGTAAGGGCAGAACCATATGTAATATTCATCATTCTCCATCCCGACATACTGTGTAGTCATAGTCAGATGCCCGTCCGGATACCACCCGAGGACGAAAGTGTATGTGTTGGACCCATACTCCATAAGCATGTTCAGGGTCGAATAGTCTCCATTGGAGGTTATCTCCACCTGCATGGTCTCGCCGCCGTCATACGCCATCTCGTATGTACCCGGGAAATCATCGTATGCAATATAGTCCGGGCTTTGACTTCCCTTGACTTCCACGGTCACTGACGCCCCTGACCCATCGATGGCATCCGATGCCACAAACACTTCGGAATCACTGTTCCATACAAGGTTCTGCATAGTCACACCCCCTATCTCCACCGGCTCGTAGAAAACGATTCCCGTAGTGGAATACGCAAACGGGTAACTGGCCTCCACATAGTATTCCGGATTATCTTCGGAAGGCACATCGCAATAGAGGACATTGTATTCCCCATCGGATTCCAGAGTCTCGCCATTGACATCGTAGGATACATAATACTGTCTCCTGATGTCGGAGATGGACTCTATAGCAGACACGATATCGGTCTCAAGGGCAGTGAACACAATCCTGTTTCCGGTCTTGATGCCCCTGAACTCCAGCTGTCTGCTGTCTCCTCCCACGTATGCGAACTCGAAATCCCCTCCGTAGTCGTTGCCGGAAAAATAATCAGGGTCAGACCAGTAGTGGATATAGTCATTGTAGGTGTCGAAAGTGAGCACCACGCTTGAAGACATGTTGACAGTATAATGGCTCGTCTGTGTCTCGGAAACGGTTCTGGCCTTTTCCCATGCCACTTCGACATTGCCATTCGCCCCGAACCTGGCGGCGTATGTAGAACCTCCGTATGCCCTGTCAGTCCCGGGATAATATTGTATAAGCCAGCCGTGCTCTGCAGATGTCAGCAGGTCGGCACACTCGGACACTTTCGCGGAAATCCTCTGGGATGCACTCTGTTCGAACACATCCTCGATCTCATACACGCAGGATACAGGCATTGCAGCCATGGCCGCAGCACAAAATATGCACAATAACTTTTTCATGGTCATTCCTCCGTACTAAAGTCTGTCCAGTCCACCTGGGAAAGTTCTCCATACCTCCTGGCAAGGACAGCACGGAGACTGTCGATATCTATATCCCAGGAATCCATCATATAGTTCCTGACTATGGTGAGCTTCCTTTCGATTATTGATGAGCCTTCTTCCCCTGCAGTCTCCATCCGGCTCTCCCAGTCTTCATCCGAAAGGGTGATGTAATGCGAGAGCACCTCCACGAAATCCTCGCTCGCCGCACTCGAAGCATAATTTGTGATGAATCCCATCTGCAGAGCCTCCTCATCCCCCACAGAGGTCCACTGCGCCACATAGTCGCCCTGGGATATCAGGTCGAAATCTGTCGGGTAATCCTTGTTCTGGTTGAGGATATGGCCGAACTCGTGGTGTGCCGTCTGCAGATAGCTGTCATTGATGGCATCCACATCGTTCACCGTAATGGTATAGCCGGCACTCTCATCCTCCGGATCGTTGTAGGTGACTGTCACTATCCCATCATTTATGAGCCGGTTCGCCACATAGAAGGTTATCTTCAGTCCGCCTTCCGCAGTACCGAGGCGTATGGTGCCTCCACTGTACGCACCGGATCCGATTATAGCCATCACCCGGGGCGCGTTCTCCCTCACGAAATCGACATCCGCCACTTCGGCATACGGGTCAAGCCAGAGGTATTTGATCACCTTGGCAAGCACCTTCGAGCATATCTCGTATGCCGGGGCCACATCATAGTCCATATCGGACTCTATATCCTCATACCTGTACAGGAACCTGATATTATATGGAGCACGGTAGTTCTCCTCCAGCCACAGGTCGAATTCCGTCGGATCGGAGGTCTGGTCTATAACGACACTCACCGGGCTGAGCTCATCCTTGCTGCAGGACAACAGGACAGCCAGTGAAGCCACGACCGGAATCATATATGAAATAACTCTTTTCATCGTAAAAATAATTTAAGGTTTAACGGGGATTCGCCTCCAGTCCCGCAGAGAGCACCGTGACAGGCAGCTGTATTGCGAGACGCAGATCGTACGGGGCTATCTCCACCGGAGCCTCCCCATCGATGGTATGGGTGTACGCTATGCCGTATCTTTTCAGGTCGTTCAGACGCGTGCCTTCCTGCACTGTCATGAGACGCCGTGCATGCAGACACGCCTTCACAAGATTCTCCTGGGTCGCATCCGCAAAGACAAGCCCTCTTGGAGCCATCACAGGGTTGTTGTATTCGGCATCGGCGTAATAGTCCGCAATATCGGATGCAGAGAGGGTCACAGTAAAGCCGAGACTGTGATAGAAATAATTGAGATCCCTTGCGGCATCATCGTAAAACCCAAGCATCGCGTTGGCCTCGGCCCTGTCTATCATTGTCTTCTCTGATGTGAACACCTGTATTACGAGATACGGATATCCGGTTCCCGCCACCTGGTCTGTATAGAGGAAGTATTCGGTGATCTTAGGGGAGTAATAATATATGGAACTGCTCTGGTATGCAGTCGCATAAGGTATCCTGGGATTCGCCGATGACGAGCTGGACATGGCTCCCCACGGGGTAGGTCCGTTGATGGTCTCGTTGACCGTGATATCCCTTGTCATGAAATATCTTCCGCTGCGGTATCTCATGAAGCGGGACCTGAAGCCGTGTCCCATGAAATTTGCCTGTTCCTCTGATGAGTTGTAGACCTGCTTGTATTCATCCGCCGTGGTCCCGGTGTACAGATCCCAGTTCCTGAAATAGATGGTAGGGTCTTCCCCGAGAGCCATCGTGGCATACTCCTCCGCCTTGTCATAATCTCCGTAGTAAAGATAGAACTGCGCAGCGAAGGCAGCCGCAGCGGTCGTATTGAAATGGTATTTCGGATGTGTATAGTTGCCGTCATCTATCAGAGGGAAACCGGCCTCGATGTCTGCCGCTATCTTCCCGTACACATCCGCCACGGTCTCCCTGCTCCTTTCCACGAAGACCGTGGACTCAGGTTCAGTCACGTATGGGATTCCAAGGTCTGAACTGCTGCTGACAGTGTTATATGCCTGGCAGAACGCATTCACGAGGCAGAAATGCCCGTATGCACGGCACAACAGGGCTTCTCCTTTCTGAGGATTGAGGCTTTCCCCGCCCCCGAGATTCTCTATGGCTTCAAGCGCAAGGTTCGCACAGGCGATGGCGGAATATGTATAGCGCCAAAGCTCTGTAGGGGAATCGAACGAGTCATCGGTTATGTCATCGAACCTGTATGCCTCCTCGAATATCGAATAGTTCACATCCCTGGTAGTGCCATAGTCGCTGACATTGTCGGACATCATCTCCTGCATGCACAGCGATGTCGCGTTGGCATACGCGGAAACCAGTATGGAAGTGATTTTCTCAGGAGTGTCAAGCTCAGTCCTGTTGTCAGGCATCACATCGAGATAGTCGTTGCATGATACTGAAACAGCCAGCACCAGCGCATATACGGATATATTAAATATTCTTTTCATAACGCCCTCCTTTTAGAAACCGAATTTAAGGGTCAGTGTGAACTGCCGCGCCAACGGGGACGACACACCTCCGGACATGTAATATTCAGGATCCTGTCCGCCAAGAGCCTTGTCCGCATAGATCAGGAACGGGTTGGTCACCTGCAGTTTCAGTGACAGGTTGTCGAACCTGGCCTTGCTTATGAGCTGCTTCGGGAACTGGTACGTAAGGGATATCTCCTTCATACGGATGAAATCTCCTTTTGCGACCCTCGCGCTCGAGTAGTTGTAGGCATTGTAGCCACGGCGCAGGGAGGAAGTGGTGTATTCCTGGAGCTGACGGCGGCTCGCTATCACAGGCACATCGGTATAGGCCTCATCCCCGGACACCATCCAGCGGTTCCTGAATTCCCCTGTCATCGAATAGAAGTCCGAGTAGGAATAGTCAAACACCGGATTGAGCCTTATCACATTGCCGAACCCGTATGTCATAAATATGTTCAGGCGGAAATTCTTCCAGGTGAACGTGTTCCCGAACCCTCCGGTATAGACGGGGTCTGTCGGGCCTTCGTACTTCAGGGTCTTGAGTATCTCCTCTTCCGATGCCTGGAAATTTATGTCATCGAAATTTTCCTTTGTATAGGTCACCCCTCCGAGTTCGAACACAGGGAAGCCTTCGCTGTCCAGGCCTGTGAACGGAATGGAGAACAGGGAATACGGGGCATAGCCTTCGAGGTTGTATCCGGTACCCATCACAAGGTCCATAATGTTGGCATCGGTATCGAGGTTGGTTATCCTCTGCCGGCTCCACGAGAAAGTCAGGTCAGTCGTCCACGTGAAGTCGCGCGTATCGATGTTCCTTGTGGAAAGGGTGAATTCCACACCGTTCGACTTCATATCAGCGACATTGGCGTACTTCCAGATCTCGCCCCCGGTGCCGATGGTATTGGCCCGACCGAGGAGGTCGAAATTGTTTCTCCAGTACGCATCCAGCTCGAGGTTTATCCTGTTGCCGATGAACCCTGCCGCAAGACCGACATTCAGCTCGTGCTTCTTCTCGTATGTCAAATCGCTGTTGCCGAGCATACTGATTTCAAGTCCCGTCTCGATATCATCTGCCGATGGCCTGAAAGCATCACTGGTGCTCTGCAGGATGACGGTAGCATTGGATATGTAGTCAGGACCTGCATCCGCGGTCAGGGAATAGGAGGCCTTGAGAGTGAGATGCGACAGGGCATCAGAAGCCATGTTACGGAAGAACTCCTCCTCATGCATGTTCCAGGCCGCACCTACATTCCAGGTCGGCAGCCAGCGGGCTGAACGCGACCGTCCGAGCCTGTTGGTACCTTCATAGCGGAAAGTACCGTTCAGGGAATAGCGTCCCTTGTACGAATAGTTGGCCATCGCAAAGAATGCCACCGATCTCCTCAGAGTATTCTCCAAAGTGAAATAGTCGGTACTGTTCTCTGCCCCCTGCTTGAAAGCAAGATAGTTGTAGAAAGCCTGCTCTCCCTGGTTATACTGCATTCCCCAGCCCCTGAACCAGTCGTTGGAACGCCTCACAGATGTGATTTCCTGTCCTGCATACAGATGCAGCAGATGGGTATCCCTGAACGAATGGTTCCAGGTAATCGAGTTTCGTATGGTATAGCTCGGAGACCTGTATTCGCGCTTCTCGTATATTCCTCCGTTAGGAAGGATTGTCACAGGCAGCTGGTTGAGCTGGTCAGGGTCATCGTAGAGATACGGGTTGCTGTCCCTGATGACGGCATCCGACATCTCCCTGTATGCCCTTGCCTGGTTGGAGTCATCCTTGATATGGTGCTCCATCGAAGTCTGGTTGTAGCGGAAAGACGCAAGGGAATTGAACTCAAGCCCGGGTATTATCTCCCATTTGAGTTCTCCCTGGAAGCGCAGGTCTGTCGCATTGATATCGATATAGTTGTTCTGCAGTTCCTCGAAAATGTTGAAAGAGGTGTAGTTACGGACATAGTCCTCATCGGGGTCCAGGGCCCGGGATGCATTCAGGGCATAACTGAACGGGTTGATGTCGAAATCCCTGTCCACCTCTCCATAAACCGCATCCACATCCTGGCTGAGAGTACCCGGAGCCTGCTGCTTGCGGTAACTCCCGTTTCCGAGGAGAGTGAAGCTGAGGTTGTCCAGTATACGGAATGTGGTGTTGGCGTTGAAAGTATAACGCTGTACAGAACTCCTCTCATACCAGCCCGGGTCATCCATTACACTCATGGATATGTAGGATGAAGCTTTCTCGCTGCCGAGGGATATGCTCACGGAATGGTTCATCATTATCGACTCCTTGAACAGGAGGTCGAACCAGTCGGTGTTGCGGTATTCCGCCTGGCGGAGGTATGCGTTCATTGCCGCATCGGTATACGGCAGGCCGAACTGTCCCGTAGTGGAGTTATAGGTATTGATCAGTTCGTACATCTTGCCGTAGACCCCGTACTCCCTGGACCTCAATGTCCCGGCAAGATCAAAGAAACCTTTGTCGGCCAGTTCCTGATAGACACTTATCTGTTCCTGGGAGTTCATAATGTTGTAGTCCCTGTAGGATGGCTTCAGACGCATCGTGAACTCCCCGGTATAGTTGATGCGAGCCGTGCCCGGACGGCCTTTCTTGGTGGTGATGACAATCACGCCTGCCATCGCCTTGGCCCCGTAGATTGAAGTCGCGGACCCATCCTTAAGGATATTGATGCTCTCTATGTCATCCGAGTTGAGACCCGCGATTGCCGAGCTCACCATCGTGACGGCATCTCCGGAAGACAGTTCATCAGTGTTTATCTCGGTGACATCCTCGATGATCACTCCGTCCACGACCCACAGAGGTTTGGAGTTTCCGAGAATGGATGTCGCGCCCCTCACCCTGATCTTCGGGGCCGTACCGAATGTAGAAGACACATTCTGGACAGATACCCCCGCAGACCTGCCTTCAAGCGAACGGCTGATGTCCGCCACTCCGCTCAGCACCATCTCATCAGCATTGAGCCTGTCCGATGCACCGGTAAAGAGACGCTTGTCGATGTTCGTCATACCGGTCGAGACTACTGCGGCATCAAGGGACTCCGAGTCAGGCTCCAGTTCGATCCTCATTACAGGAGCGACCTGGACCTCCACCATTTTATAACCCAGATACGAAACAATTAGTTGCCCCCCCTGAGGAGCCTTCAAAGAGAAATTTCCGTCGACATCAGTAATGACACCGACATTGTCAGCACCTTCCAGCAAAATTGCTGCACCGATGGCCGGTTCGCCATTATCGTCAACGACACGGCCCCGCACTTCAATCTCCTGCTGCTGCGCAGAAAGACAGACAGCAGAGAATGTGCAGAAAAACAGCAAGAAAATTTTTCTGACCATAGGCTGGTTGAATTAATTGTTAATAATAGGATTCCGGGGATAAAATTATAAACTGAAGATGAAAAAAACAAGCAGAAAAAGAATAAAAAATGCCCTCTGTAACAGCACAGAAGGCATTTTCAAAATATTGATTTCAAATCTGAAGCGGAAGCGGATTTTTCGTTTAAACCTTTAACCGGGCTTTTCGGCGCATCACCGTCCAAAATCCTCTTTCGAGAAGAGGGACTCGACGAATTCCTTCTTGTTGAAGACCTTGAGGTCATCCATCCCTTCCCCTATACCTATAAACTTGACCGGTATCCTGAACTGGTCTACAATACCGATGACTACCCCTCCTTTTGCCGAGCCATCCAGCTTGGTGACCGCAAGTGCCGTCACATCGGTTGCCCTGGAGAACTCCCTGGCCTGCTGGAAAGCATTCTGGCCTGTGGAGCCATCGAGCACCAGCAGGACTTCATGCGGAGCATCCGGAATCACCTTGCGCATCACATTGCGTATCTTCGTAAGCTCGTTCATCAGATCCACCCTGTTGTGGAGCCTGCCCGCAGTGTCTATCAGCACCACATCAGCATCCTTTGCCACAGCCGAGCTGACCGTGTCGAACGCCACAGAGGCCGGATCCGCGCCCATCTGCTGCTTCACAATATCCGCTCCTGCCCTTTCCGCCCAGATTGTGAGCTGGTCCACGGCCGCTGCACGGAAAGTGTCAGCCGCACCGAGAACAACCTTCTTTCCCTGTGACTTCAGCATGGCAGCAAGCTTGCCTATGGTGGTTGTTTTCCCGACTCCGTTCACTCCTACAACCATAATGACATACGGTTTCTTCGAGAAGTCGAATGGCTTCACGGCATCATCTTCACCACCGACATTGAGCAGGGAAGATATCTCCTCCCTGAGCATCCCCGTGAGTTCCTCCAGAGACACATACCTGTCCCTCTCCACCCTGTCCTGCAGGGCGTCGACAATCCTGAGGGTGGTATCCACCCCCATATCAGAAGCGATCAGAGCCTCCTCGATATTGTCAAGAAGGTCGTCATCGACCTTTGATTTGCCGACCACGACCCTCGACAGACGTTCGAAGAAACTCCGTTTCGTCTTCGCTATCCCTTTATCAAATATACCCAAGGAACTATTTCTTTGCGAAGAAATCCTTCACCTTGTCAGCCTCGACAAGCTGCTCGTTGAATACATACGCACCGGTCTTCGGAGACTTGTCCATACGGATGCATTTCACCATACTCTTTGCGCCTGACTTGGCGCTGAAGGTTGCGACTGCTTTCTTTGCCATAACTCAATTCCTTTATTTGATCTCACGATGAACAGTCACCCTCTTGAGGTACGGGTTGTACTTCTTGCGCTCAAGGCGTTCAGTCGTGTTCTTCTTGTTCTTGGTAGTGATATATCTGGATATACCTGGTACACCGCTCTCTCTCTGCTCGGTGCACTCGAGGATGACCTGCACCCTGTTACCTTTTGCTTTCTTTGCCATAATGATGAAAAATTAGACAAGGTTAACGTATCCTTTCCTCTGGGCCTCCTTGACAGCAGCATCGAGACCGTTCTTCTCAATGGTCCTCATTCCCTTGCAGGACACCTTCAATGTAATGAACCTCTGCTCTGCCTCTGACCAGAACTTCTTGGTCTTGAGGTTCAGGGCGAAAATGCGCTTTGTGCGCCTCTTGGAATGGGAGACATTGTTTCCCACCATTCTCTTCCTTCCTGTTATTTGACAAACCTTTGCCATTGTATATACTTTTTAATTATTTCAAAATAAGCGGGCTGCAAATATCGCGTAAATATTTCTAAAAAACAAAACAAACTACACGAATTTGAAAATCCTGCCCCATCTGATGTTTGCCGGGAACTTCCTGTTCCTGTCAACCGAGAACCAGATAACAGACGGCTTGCCGACGATATGGTCTTCCGGCACGAAACCCCAGTAGCGGGAGTCAAGCGAATTGTGCCTGTTGTCCCCCATCATGAAATAGTAGTCCTGCCGGAATGTATAGTCCGAAACTGCCTGTCCGTTTATCATTATAGTGCCATCCGCCCTGACTTCCAGGTCATTATGTTCATAATCCCGTATAATCCGCTCATACAGAGGAAGATTATCGGCCGTCAGGGTCACCGTCGCCCCTTTTTCAGGAATCCATATCGGCCCGTAGTTGTCCCTCGTCCACCGGAAATTCTCCGAAAAAGGGAAGATGGTCAGATACGAGTCCGGATAGTCAGGAGGATACACATCTATGTTCTCCTCTACAGAGACAACGTTAGGGAATCCCTTGACTGTCTCCAGCATCCGGGCCGTGAGAGGCATTGCAGGATATCCCGGCATCTCAGGATTGTACCAGAGTTCGCCTGTATTGATCCCGAGACGCTCCAGATTCTTGGAATTTATCCTCTGGCCGCTGGTAATCACCGCATAACTGCTCTGCACTCCATCCCATACCTCCTGCGGCCGGCCATCTATATGAACCCGTCCGCCGATTATCTGCAGGGTGTCTCCCGGCACCGCGACACATCTTTTGACATAATGGTCTTTCTTGTCCATCGGACGGACTTTCACCGGGCCGTAGTTGAGTATCGTATTCTCCCTGCCGCTGATCCTGCACTGCATATAGTAGTCATCGGCCGGAGCCTTGGTGAGGACGGTGTCCCCGTTAGGGAATCCGAAGACCACATAGTCTCCGCGTTCCACATGCCCGAAGCCTTTGAGCCTCCTGTAACTGTTCTGGATGAGGGTCGAATATGACTCCCCTCCTCCCGGCAGCACATTATGTGTAAACGGTATCGTCAGAGGTGTCTGCGGAACCCTCGGTCCGTATGACAGCTTGCTGACGAAGAGATGGTCACCTGTCAGCAGCGAACTTTCCATCGATGATGAAGGAATCTTGAATGCCTGGAAAAAGAAGATGTTGATGAATGTCACGACAACGACCGCAAAGATGATGGCATCCACCCAGTCGAGGATAACATTCCTTTTCTCACCCTCCTTGTACTCTTTCTTCCAGAACAGCCACTTGACCTTCCTTGTTATATGATGGTCGAAGATGACTGCCAGGCCGAAGAGCCACCACCAGTTCCCGAGCCATATCACCCACAACAGATAAAGCAAGGCCCAGAATCCGAACCTCACCCATCTGTTATGGTATAATTCCTTCAGGTTCATCCCGGAACTCTATTTCACAGAATTCACTATGGCTTCGAATGCAGCCGGGTTGTTCATAGCCAGGTCTGCAAGCACCTTGCGGTTGAGGCCGATGTTGTTCTTGGCCACCCTGCCCATAAACTGTGAATAGGTCATACCGTACTGGCGTGCTGCAGCATTGATACGCTGAATCCACAGTGCACGGAAAGTACGCTTCTTCACCTTGCGGTCGCGATAGGCGTATGTGAGACCTTTCTCGTAAGTGTTCTTTGCTACTGTCCAGACATTTCTTCTGGAAAGGAAATAACCGCGTGTCCTTTTGAGAATCTTCTTGCGGCGTGCCCTTGAGGCAACTGAATTAACCGATCTTGGCATAAATTTAACTGTTTGCTGGAGGCAGTGTCCATTGCGGAACTTCCGACTGCTTGTCCAAATTCAACTTAAATGACTGTGTAATGACTCAGATAGCAAGTAAACTCTTTACTCTCTTCACATCAGCCTTGTCTACAAGCCCGATGTGGGTCAGATTCCTTTTCTGCTTCTTGGTCTTTTTGGTGAGGATATGGCTCTTGTAAGCATGTTTCCTCTTGATCTTTCCCGTTCCGGTAAGCTTGAAACGCTTTTTTGAACCGGAGTTGGTCTTCATTTTAGACATAGTTAAATCTTTTAACTGTTAATAAATATTCATGTCCGTAATCCCGACGGATCATTTTTTCTTTGAAATCGGTGCTATCATCATTATCATTCTCTTGCCCTCGAGCTTTGGCATCTGCTCTGCCCGCCCATACTCCTCAAGCTCCACGGCAAAACGGAGAAGAAGCTTCTCTCCCTGCTCGGAATAGATAATCGACCGCCCCTTGAAAAAGACCGATGCCTTCACCTTCGAACCTTCCTGGAGGAACTCCATCGCATGCTTCAGCTTGAACTGGAAGTCATGCTCATCAGTATTCGGGCCGAAGCGTATCTCCTTGATCACAATCTTCGCCGAATTGGACTTCATCTCCTTGGCCTTTTTCTTCTGCTGGTACAGGTATTTCTGGTAGTCGATAATCCTGCACACAGGAGGATCGGACTTGGCCGTTATCTCCACAAGATCAAGCCCCTGCTCGTCCGCCATCTTCATGGCCTGGGATATCGGATAGATTCCCTGCTCCGCGATATTGTCTCCGACGAGACGGACCTGCGGTGCCGAAATCTCCCTGTTGATTCTCAATCCGCCCTCATCTTTCTTCTTCTGAATCGGACGACCGCCCTGCTGGCCCGGTCTCGGACCGTTGAAGCGAGGGCCGGATGGTTTGAATGGTGCTGCGATAGCGCTGTCCTCCTAAGTTTTAAGTTTGTTGTTCCTATATAATACAAGGTCAAGAAAGCTGCTGCGCAACCTCTTTGCTGACCCTGTCAATGAAATTCTCCACCGACATGGAGCCTTCATCCTGGCCTCCCTGCCTTCTTACGGAGACAGTCCCTTCGGACATCTCCTTCTCGCCGACAATCACGATATAAGGCACCCTCTTGAGTTCGCTCTCCCTTATCCTCTTGCCAATGGTCTCGTTACGGTCGTCTATGGAGGCGCGAATATCGGAATTATTCATCAAATCGCAAACTTTTTTTGCATAATCGGCAAATTTTTCACTCACAGGCAGTACGATGACCTGGTCAGGAGTAAGCCACAGAGGGAGCTTGCCGCCGGTATGCTCCAGAAGCACTGCGACGAACCTTTCGAGGGAGCCGAACGGAGCCCTGTGTATCATCACAGGACGGTGCTTCTGGCCATCGCTCCCTGTATATTCAAGTTCGAACCTCTCAGGCAGGTTATAGTCCACCTGGATTGTGCCGAGCTGCCATTTCCTTCCGATGGCATCCTTGACCATAAAGTCAAGTTTCGGCCCGTAGAAAGCGGCTTCGCCATACTCCACCACAGTCTTCAGCCCCTTTTCGGCAGCCGCATCTATGATAGCCTGCTCCGCCTTCTCCCAGTTCTCGTCAGAACCGATATATTTCTCCCTGTGTACAGGGTCACGGAGCGACACCTGTGCGATATATTCATTGAAATCCAGTGTCTTGAACACATAGAGTATGATGTCTATGACCTTGCAGAACTCTTCCTTAAGCTGGTCTGGACGGCAGAAAAGGTGGGCATCATCCTGGGTGAAGC
Source organism: uncultured Bacteroidales bacterium (assembly GCA_944325435.1). Lineage (GTDB taxonomy): Bacteria > Bacteroidota > Bacteroidia > Bacteroidales > UBA932 > Cryptobacteroides. Next base: position 31,515 of record CALVAC010000007.1, read on the forward strand.
AGCGCACCCTTGTCAGACCGTGAAGCTCTCCGCTCTGCTCGTAGCGGTAGACCGTGCCGAACTCTGCGAACCTCAACGGAAGATCCTTGTAGGACCTCGGCTTGGAACGGTATATCTCGCAGTGATGAGGGCAGTTCATCGGCTTGAGAAGATACTCCTCTCCCTCCTGCGGAGTATGTATCGGCTGGAATGAATCCTTGCCGTATTTGGCATAGTGTCCGGAAGTCACATACAGATCCTTGTTTCCTATGTGAGGGGTTATCACCGGCAGGTACCCGTACGACTTCTGTACCTTCTTAAGGAAGTTCTCGAGCCTCTCCCTCAATGCCGCACCCTTGGGGAGCCACAGTGGCAGACCCTGGCCGACCCTCTGGGAGAACGTGAACAGCTCCATCTCCTTGCCGAGTTTGCGGTGGTCACGCTTCTTTGCCTCCTCCATCAGCTTGAGATACTCGTCAAGCATTGACTTCTTAGGGAATGTTATACCGTAGATACGTGTCAGCATCTGGCGCTTCTCATCCCCTCTCCAGTAGGCTCCGGCAATGGATGTCAGCTTCACCGCCTTGATCACGGATGTGTCACGCAGATGCGGTCCCCTGCAGAGGTCTGTGAAGTTCCCGTTGGTATAGAATGTTATCGTACCGTCCTGGAGTTCGCTTATCAGCTCGCATTTGTACTCGTCCCCTTTCTCGCTGAATGTCTTCATCGCCTCGTCCTTGGACACCTCCCTGCGGACAAAATGCTCGTTCTTGCGGGCAAGCTCCATCATCTTGTCCTCCACTGCCTTGAGGTCGGCTTCCGTAATCTGTTTCCCGCCGAAGTCAACATCGTAATAGAACCCGTTCTCTATCGCAGGACCTATTCCGAACTTCACCCCCGGGTACAGAGACTCGAGAGCCTCGGCCATGAGATGGGATGAAGAGTGCCAGAACACTTTCTTCGCCTCGTCATCCTCCCATTTGTGGAGACGGATGGATGCATCCTCGACAATCGGACGGTCAAGGTCATATATGGTTCCCTTTCCTGTCGGATCGTCCTTTGTGACAACTGTCGCCGCAAGCACTTCGGATGCAAGTCTCGGACTGATGCCCTGAGCAATCTCGTATGCAGTGATACCTTTCTCGTAAGGCTTTACGCTGCCATCAGGAAACGTGATGTTTATCATAACTCTGTACATTTATTAAACCAGCCTGCAAAGGTAGGAAAATTTTTCTATCTTTGCAGGGTTAAAACCTATAAATATGGATGAAAAATTGACGAGGGGGATATTATGGAACAAGGCCGCCGCCGCGGGAGTCGCACTGGGAGCGGTATCTTCTGCCTACCTGTTCATTACGCAATATCTTTCCGGTCTGGGGACATCCATCTGGATTTCGGGACTGAACCTTGTCCTGTGGGGCGTGAAGCTGCTGCTGTGCATATGGCTGATGATGCATTTTATGAAAAGCCTCGTCGCCAGCCATGAGGATGCGGACAACTCCACCACTTTCAGGTTCGGAATGATAACGGCCCTGTGCTCCGCCCTGATATTCTCTGCAGTGACCCTCGCCAACGTGCTGGTCATCAACCCGGATCTCATCCACCAGCAGATAGAGGCCGCGCTGAAGATCTACGGCTCATCCCTCGACAGCAACTCACTCAACGCCCTCGACACGGTAGAAAGCATAATGCCGCAGGTGATGTTCTTCTCCAATCTGGTCTACTGCTTTCTCTACGGCACGGTGCTCTCGGCAATCCTTTCCCGCAGCATACCTCCGCAGGACCCTTTCGCAAGGAGATACGGCGGCCCGGATGCCGGTCAGGGCATGGCAGGACAGGACCAGGGAAGCATCAACTGATTATCTATGGCACAGGACGCACACAGCAAGGACCTTTCTATCGTGGTCTCCATATATAATGAAGAGGAATCCCTCCGCGAACTTGTGGACTGGATCAGGAAAGTGATGTCCGCAGGCAGGTTCACATACGAACTCATAATGGTGGACGACGGCAGCAGGGACGGTTCGTGGGGAATCATCAAGGAGATGGCAGCATCCGACAGCCATATCAAGGGGATATCGTTCAGACGCAACTACGGCAAGTCCGCTGCCCTCTACTGCGGATTCAGGGCTGCGGAAGGACGGGTGGTGGTCACGATGGATGCAGACCTGCAGGACTCGCCGGAGGAGATTCCGGAAATGTACAGGATGATTGTCGAGGACGGATACGACATAGTGTCAGGCTGGAAACAGCACAGGAAGGACAATGCCCTGACCAAGAACCTCCCATCAAAACTGTACAATGCGACGGCCAGGAAAATAACAGGGATAAGGCTCCACGACATGAACTGCGGGCTGAAGGCCTACCGCAACGAGGTTGTCAAGAATATAGAGGTGTACGGAGAGATGCACCGGTATATACCCTATCTGGCGAAGAACGCCGGTTTCGACAGGATTACCGAAAAGCCAGTACACCATCAGAAACGCAAATACGGCAAGAGCAAGTTCGGGATGGAAAGGTTCGTGAACGGGTTCCTTGACCTTCTTTCCCTGTGGTTCCTGAGCACTTTCGGCAAGAAGCCGATGCATTTCTTCGGATTCACCGGCCTGCTGACATTCCTTATCGGAGGACTTCTGGCCGTGTGGATAATCATCGAGAAGCTCATCCAGCAGGGACACGGGCTTCCGTACAGGGCCGTGACTGACCAGCCGCTGTTCTACCTTGCCCTTGCAGCCCTTGTCATCGGAGTCCTTCTCTTCCTTGCCGGATTCCTCGGTGAAATGATATCCCGCAGCAGTCCCGAACGCAACCATTATAATATAAAGGAAGAAATCTGACAGGCCCATCTCTGCCGGAGCTGATGCCCGGTGCCGTCCGGCACCTTAACAATAATTTAACAATTATGTAATAGACCGCCAACATCCCGTTGATAATTTTGCAGCCTGGTCATGGAAGGCAGCCGGGACCCGGGGACGGTACCGACATATCTTCTTATAATACATCATTATGGATTACGTATATTTAGGATTTGTAATCTTCCTGTTCATTCTGGCAATTTCTGACCTGTGGGTGGGAGTCAGCAACGATGCGGTGAACTTTCTCAACTCCGCAATCGGTTCCAAGGCGGCAAGATTCCGCACAATCATCATTGTAGCAGCGATAGGAGTGTTCTGCGGTGCAGTCATGAGCAACGGTATGATGGATATAGCCCGTCACGGCATATTCCGGCCGGAGCAGTTCACTTTCCAGGAACTAATGTATGTCTTCCTGGCCGTGATGGTGACAGACATCATACTGCTGGATGTGTTCAACTCCCTCGGGCTTCCGACCTCGACGACCGTATCGATGGTGTTCGAGCTTCTCGGAGCCACGTTCGCAATGGCAATGCTCAAAATGGCCGCTGCGGATGACGGGATGGGATTTGCAGACTATATGAATACGGAGAAGGCGCTCTCGGTGATAATGGCCATCTTCGTGTCTGTCGCGATAGCGTTCGTCTTCGGTTTCCTGATACAGTATATCACGCGTATCCTGTTCACTTTCAACTTCAGGAAGAACCTCACTTGGAAAATCGGCATCTTCGGAGGCATAGCCCTCACCGCGATAGTATATTTCATGCTCATCAAAGGAGTGAAGGACCTCTCGTTCATGACGGCGGAGGCAAAGGCGTGGGTGAACGACAACACCTGGATGCTGCTCCTGATCTGTTTCATAGGTTTCACCATACTGATGCAGGTGCTGCATTTCTGCAAGGTTAACGTGTTCAAGGTCATCGTGCTTGTCGGCACTTTCTCCCTTGCCACGGCGTTCGCAGGGAATGACCTCGTGAACTTCATCGGAGTGCCTCTCGCAGGATATTCCTCATACGTAGACTATATGGCAGCCGGAGGAGGAGATCCGGACGGACACCTGATGGGAGTGCTGAACGAACCTGCATCGACCCCTGTGGTATTCCTTTTCTGTGCAGGTCTGGTGATGGTCATTGCGCTGGCCACATCCAAGAAGGCCCACAATGTGACCAAGACGGAAATCGGACTTTCCAGACAGGATGAAGGAGACGAGATGTTCGGGTCATCCAAAGTGGCGAGAAGCCTTGTGAGATGGAGCAATGTCACCGCAGAGAAAGTCATCGCCATAACACCAGGAAGAGTCAGGAACTGGATCAACAACAGGTTTGACGAGACCCAGATATGCAAGGAGGATGGCGCGGCATACGACCTCGTCAGGGCATCGGTGAACCTTATGGTGGCTTCAATGCTGATTGCCCTGGGCACCTCGCTGAAACTGCCTCTGTCCACGACATACGTGACATTTATGGTAGCTATGTCCACATCGCTTGCAGACCGGGCATGGAGCAGGGAGAGCGCCGTATTCCGCGTGACAGGTATGCTTTCGGTAATCGGAGGATGGTTCGTCACGGCCGGTGTCGCATTTGCAGGCGCGTTCATTCTCGCACTGCTGATGCACTTCGGAGGCACTGTCCTGACCGTCATCCTTGTGATAGCCGGTCTGGCGGCCCTGATACACAGCAATGTGACCTACAAGGCAAAGGATGATGCCAACGGCAGCGACAAGGCATTCGCAGCCATAGTGACCTGCAAGGACAGCAAGAGCGTATGGGGCCTGTTCAGCAGATATGTAGCATCACACGAGGCTGATTTCCTCAACAGACTGGCCGGCAGGTATGTAAGAATCACCAACGGTCTCTTCTCCGAGAACATAAAGACTCTCCGCAGGACGGCAGACGAACTCAGGAAAGAGAAGACCACACTCAAGAACCTGCGCAGGAAAGAGACGATATGCCTCAGGCGCGTGGACACCGAGACAGCAATGACAAAAAGCGCGTGGTTCCATATGATATTCAACAATATGGAGCAGATGTACTATTCGCTCAGACGAATCTGCGAACCGGCATACGAACATGTGGACAACCATTTCTCCCCTATCCCGCAGAACTATGTGGATGAATTCTGCAAGAGCAGGGACAAGCTCAGCGAAGTGATAGAAGGTATGGCGGCAGCCTGCGGAGAAGACAGGTTCAATGACCTGAGGAACTACGACTACACCCTCCCTGCCCTCCAGACAGAGTTCTCGGACCTGAGGAAAGCGTTGATGGAGGACATCCAGAAGAAGAATCTCAACCTCACCGTGGCATACCTGTACCTCAACCTGATACAGGAGTCCGAGCAACTCGCGATCGAGCTGACCCAGATGTCGAGGGCGGCCCGCAAGTTCCAGCTCGGATAGACCGCGCACGGATTCACTGAAAGAGGAATGGATCTCCCCGGGCAACGGGAAGACCAGGCAAAAAGATGCCGGCAGACAAGACTATGTCTGTCCGGCATTTTTCCTGTAATTCTTAGGCGTTGTCCCGTAGCGTGCGGAAAAATTGCGGAAGAAAGTGCCCCTGTTGGCAAAGCCGCAGCGGCCCATTATCTGTTCCACAGACAGGCTCGTGGTAGCCAGAAGCTGTGCCGCATACCGGATGCGGTACTCCTTTATTATATTGGAAGGAGTGACCGTGAGCAGTCCGTCCAGTCTGTAATAAAGAGCCCTCAGGCTGAGCCCCATCCTGTCCGCGATGTCAGATGTAGTGATGTCGATGCCAGGTTTGTTTGGAATGAGGATATTTATTTTATAATTTTGGCTCCGTTTCAACCGACATTGATATCATGACCATATCTCACAAAACCGTGCGGACTCTTATTCTTTTACTGTCCGCAGTCTGTTCTGCACAAGTCGCCTTGTCACAGGTGAACGATGTCACTGTAGATGCCGCACACGAGAAAGGCCGGCTCGACAGGTTCTCCAACAGATGCGTCGGGGCGGGAAGGGCATACACATTCCTGAGGTCAGACCATCAGCATCACATCGCTATGGCAGCTGAAGAATGCGGGTTCAGATACCTACGGTTCCACGGCCTGTTCCAGGATGACATGGGCGTGTACAGGGAAAACAGATATGGAGAGCCGTTCTACAGCTGGCAATATGTGGATGCAGTGTATGACTTCATCCTTGACACAGGGATGCGCCCGATAGTAGTCCTTGATTTCATGCCTTCCGCCCTGGCGAGCGGAGACAGCACAATCTATTGGGAAAAGGCTAACATAACCCCTCCGGCGGATTATGGAAAGTGGTACGGGCTCGTAAAGGCGACAGTCGACCATTTTGTCGAGAGATATGGGCTTGATGAGGTGAAAGAATGGTATTTTGAAGTATGGAACGAGCCTGACGGATATTTCTTCACTGGAGACAGGGAAGAATATCTGAAACTGTATGATGCATCGGCAAAGGCCGTCAAGGAGGTATCTGCAGAACTGAAGGTCGGGGGACCCGCGATAGCAGGAGACAGGAGCTGGATATCAGCCCTGATAGAACACTGTTCCGGACTCGATATCCCACTGGATTTCATTTCCACGCACACATATTCCACACGTGGGTTCTATCCGGATTCCGTCTATGCATCAATGCCAGACCCGGAGTATCTGGAGAGGATACCCGTATGGGATCCGGGGACACCGTGGCAGATGGGGAATGTGGCATACGACCCCGAAGGCATTGCCGGAAGCATAGAGGCCTCAGTGGAGACTGTCAGAAAATCCTCAATGCCTGACCTTGAAGTGTGCGTTACAGAGTGGGGACTGACCTGGGATTATTGGGATCCCCTCCGGGACTCATACCAGGCCGCATCGTACATTCTGGACAGGATAAAGAGCACCGGAGGCATATCCATGCTTTCATATTGTGAAGTGTCAGATGTATTTGAAGAGGATGGGCCTCCGACGGCAGATTTCCATGGAGGCTTCGGGCTTGTCAACCTCCAGGGCATCAGAAAACCGGCCTATTTTGCATACAGGTATCTTAACCGTCTGGGAGACACGGAGCTTGAATGCACATACCCGGATGCCATAGCCGCCAAAGACAGTACCGGAATCCAGATCCTCATCTGGGATGACAGCTGCAGGCAGGATGACATCAACAAGATATACTATGCCGCAGACACCCCTCCCGGAGATGCAGGACAGATCAGGCTGCTGATATCAGGTCTCCGGAAAGGCAGATACACCGTCAAACTCTACGGTGTCGGATACAGGATGAACGATGCATACACCGAATATCTTGGCATGGCATATAACGGCAGCCTGAGCAGAGAGCAGGTGGAGCATCTGAAGTCCGTGTCCGCTGACAGGCCGTTGCGGACAGACAGGATCAGAATCGGGGACTCCGGTGACATCTACGAATATGTCATCGATATCCGGGAAAACGATGTCTATCTTGTGGACATTGACAGACAGTAGCGGACAGCCTGGCTCCCGTTAAAAAATTTATCGTATATTTGTACCCGTTGACTGGATATACCTTCGAGTATAATGGACAGATTTCTTTTCATCGCCGCCGCAGCACTTCTCTGCGCCACCGCCTGCGGCAGAGAAGACACATATAAGGCAGGTTTCTTCACTCCGGACACAGGCATAGAGTCCCGGTACGACTGGGATGCAGCGGCCGACAGCGCAGTGAATGTTCTCGTGGACAGGTTTATGGACAAGAACACGGGGACTTTCTGGACAATAAGCGACAATGTGGATCCGGGGCTGAGCACCTTCAACTACTGGCCGCAGGCACATGCTATGGATGTAATAGTCGATGCATACCTCCGCATCAAGGACTCCGACCCGGAAAGGGCCGGACAGTACGAGAAGTATATGGCCTCCTGGCACAAGAACAGGGCGAACAACTACAACGGCCCGGACTACTACAATGCCTATACGGATGATATGGAATGGATAGTCCTGACTCTGCTGCGGATGTATGAAGCCACCGGAGTCCAGGAATATTTCGATTTCGCCCGGGACACCTACGACAAATGGATCATAACCAGATGGACGGACGATGAGAACGGAGGCGGGATCAGATGGAGTCTGGATGCCGGGAACAGCAAGAACGCATGCTCGAACGGACCTGCGGCAATCTGCGCGATGAGACTGTACGGATTCACTTCCGAGCAGAAATATATGGACGATGCCGTGAAGATATACGGCTGGCTCAGCGAGAATCTGTACAATCCATCCACCGGGATGGTAGCTGACAACATGGCCGGAGGCAAGGTCAACGGAGGGGCACTGAGCTACAACCAGGGAACATTTATGGGGGCTGCGCATCTCCTGTACAAGGCGACCAAAGATTCACGGTATCTTGCGGAAGCGATGAAGGCCGCCAGACACCAGATGGACAGCAGAAGCACCGATGGCATTATGAACGCAGAGGCGGACAAGGCCAACTCCGACAATGCCCTGTTCAAGGGAATATTCATCCGGTACGCCACCCTGATGGTGAATGATACGGTATTCGATTTCCGGTTCAGGGAAGAACTGAAGAGGTACATATCACAGAATGCCATCACTTGCTGGTCAGATGGAATAGACAAGAGCGAAGGCTCAGATATGTTCTTCAACTATGACTGGAGAAGCCCGTACACAGGGGAGAACGGGTATCTGAACCCTCAGGTCAGCGCAACCACGCTCATCGAAGCCATGACCAGACTCTGAAAACAGGACAATACACAAAACACTGTATAAGATGAAATACAGACTGATTGCAACAACCGTCCTTACAGTCATGCCTGCCTTGGGGCTGTGCATTTCCGCCCAGGATTATGTCTCACAGAGGCCGGCGGAACAGGACAGGCTCTTCCGGTCGGAGGCCGTGGAGGAGAAGATAATAGAGGTCCGGCAGCTGCTCACGAACCCGAGACTGGCCTGGATGTTCGCCAACTGCTTTCCGAACACCCTTGACACCACTGTCCATTTCAGGGAGAATGAAGATGGCAGCCCTGACACTTTCGTATACACCGGGGACATCCACGCCATGTGGCTCAGGGATTCCGGAGCCCAGGTATGGCCGTATGTACAGCTGGCGAATGAAGATGAACATCTGCGTGAAATGATAGCCGGGGTGATAACCCGACAGTTCAAGCTCATCAACATCGACCCGTATGCCAACGCATTCAACGACGGGCCTACGGGAGGAGAATGGATGTCCGACATCACGGAGATGAATCCGAACGTGCACGAAAGGAAATGGGAGATAGATTCGCACTGCTACCCTATCCGCCTTGCATACCATTACTGGAAGACCACTGGGGATGAATCCGTTTTCGGAAAGGACTGGCTCGATGCCATCCGCAACACTGTCAAGACATTCAGGGAGCAGCAGCGCAAGGACGGTCCGGGGCCTTACTCTTTTATGAGAGAGACGGCAAGGCAGCTGGACACCAAATGCTGCAACGGATACGGCAACCCGGTGAACCCGGTAGGCCTGATAGTCTCATCTTTCCGCCCATCGGATGATGCTACTACATTCGATTTTCTCGTCCCTTCCAACTTCTTTGCAGTGACATCCCTGCGAAAGGCCGCAGAGATTCTCGAGAAAGTCAACCACGAGAAGGCGCTTGCAAAGGAATGCCGCGCACTGGCAGCGGAGGTGGAGAAGGCGCTTAAAGAATATGCCATTGTGGAACATCCGAAATACGGCAGGATATATGCGTTCGAGGTGGACGGCTTCGGCAACGCATACCTTATGGATGACTCCAACGCCCCGAGCCTGCTGTCAATGGCATATCTCGGAGATGTGGATATCGATGACCCTGTCTACCAGAACACCAGACGCTTCGTATGGAGCGAGGACAATCCATACTTCTTCAAAGGGACTGCCGCAGAAGGAATAGGAGGACCGCATATCGGATATGACATGATCTGGCCTATGAGCATTATGATGAAGGCTTTCACATCCAGGGATGATGCCGAGATAAAATGGTGCATCGAGACGCTGATGACCACAGATGCAGGGACAGGCTTCATGCACGAGTCATTCCACAAGGACAATCCGGAAAAATTCACACGCGCATGGTTCGCATGGCAGAACACCCTGTTCGGAGAACTCATAATCAGGCTTATCGATGACGGCAAGCTCGACCTGCTCAACAGCATTGACATAAGATAGCCGTCACATCCGGATTCCAGCGGAAACACAGAAAACAACATAAAAACCATTCATTTGACATGACATCAAGAAGAATCCTATCTCTGGCTGCTGCAGTCATCGCCGGCGCATCAGCCTTTCTGCAGGGTGGCAGCTTATCTGCCGCCGACCTGCCACGGCCGGAATACCCGAGACCACAGTTCGAGAGATCCGAATGGGTCAACCTCAACGGGCAGTGGAGCTACACATTCGACTTCTCCCGCTCCGGTATGGACAGGGAACTGTTCAGAAGCGAAAGTTTCGATGGACAGATAACTGTCCCGTTCGCCCCGCAGAGCGAACTCTCCGGTGTCGGCTTCACAGACTTCATCCCTGAAATGTGGTACCAGCGCAAGATTGAGATCCCTGCAGGATGGGATGGGAAAAGAATCCTGCTGCATTTCGGAGCAGTCGACTACATAGCATCAGTCTATATCGACGGGAAGATAGCCGGAAGGCACTGGGGAGGCTCCTCCTCATTTGCCATCGACATTACCAGGCTTGTCAGTGCAGGCAAGACACACAATCTGGTCATACGCGTTGAAGATGACGAAAGGTCAGGAGAATATGCAAAAGGCAAGCAGTGCGGACGGTACGCCCAGTTCGGCTGCGAATATACCCGCACTACCGGCATCTGGCAGACAGTGTGGATGGAAGCAGTGCACAAGGATGGGCTGAAAGATGTCTATGTCATTCCGGATCTCGACCAGAGCAGATTCGTGTTCAGACCTGAATACTATGCCGTACAGCAGGGTCAGAAACTCCGTATCCGAGTGATGGACAACGGCAAGACCGTCGGCGAGAAGACCATACCGGCAACTGCGCAGAGCCAGGCCGAAATCACCGTAAGGAAAGTGAAGACATGGTCTCCGGAAGACCCTTTCCTCTATGACATCGAATATGATGTGCTCTCAGCGGATGGGGAAGTCATCGACCATGTGAAGGCTTACGCCGGTATGAGGAAGGTGCAGGTTATCGGCAACAGGATATACCTCAACGATGAGCCGGTATATCTCCGTCTTGTCCTCGACCAGGGATTCTATCCTGACGGTATCTGGACTGCACCGACAGATGAAGCCCTGAAGCACGACATAGAGCTTTCAATGGCGGCCGGATTCAACGGAGCAAGGCTGCACCAGAAGATATTCGAGCCTCGCTTCCACTACTGGGCAGACAGGCTCGGCTATCTCACGTGGGGAGAGTCCGCAAGCTGGGGAGCTAACATAAACCGCATCGGCAGCGCACGCAACTTCCTGACAGAATGGGAGGAGACCGTGATCCGCGACAGGAACCACCCGTCCATCATAATGTGGACCCCATTCAACGAGACTTGGGAGCATCCGGACAACAGGGAAACCGCCCGCGAAGCATGCCGTTTCGTGTCGGACATCTATGACCTCACCAAGGACCTGGACTACAGGCCTTGCCACGATGTGAGCGGCAACTACCACGTGAAGACCGACATTTTCTCAGTACACCAGTACGAACAGGATACCGTCAAGTTCAAGGCTTGGCTTGCACCTGTGGATGGTAAAGTAAGGCAGCACGACCTCGAGAACCGTGAAGTGGAATATGATGGACAGCCATACCTTGTGGACGAGTACGGAGGGGTCAAATGGGTAGTTGGACAGGAATTCTCAGAGATATCTTGGGGCTACGGCAATGCTCCCAAGACTCTGGATGAGTTCTACTCCCGTATCGAAGGTCTCACCGATGCGATACTCTCGTTCGACCATATCTGCGGCTACTGCTACACCCAGCTCACAGATGTAGAGCAGGAGCAGAACGGAATCTACAACTACGACCGCACAGAGAAGTTCGATATGGAGCGTATCCGCGCCATCTTCTCCAAAGTCCCTGAAGGCTTCAAATAGGAACTGGTCCGCAGGACTTCGGTTCCGACAGGACAGGCGGCCGTGAGGATGATCACGGCTGCCTGTTTTATTTGGAATTTAATGTTTTTTTAACCGAAGTCATATATCTTTGCAGAACCTGATATCCGGCTTGCCCGTTCTGGACCACCGCCCGAAAAGCACTTTGTTTTGGAGAAAGACTGTCAGATAACCTGTATCGCGAATGGAGATGAAGCTTCATTCAGACAGTTCATTATCTCCCGTTACCCCCCTCTCTACAATTATGCATACCATATCCTGAAGAGGAAAGAACTGGCAGAAGATGTCGTCATTAATGTATTCGTATCTATATGGGAGATGCGCAGACACCTTCCGGACATAGAAAACATCAACGCCTGGCTCTACAGACTCACACTCAACCAGTCCATCTCCATGCTGCGCAAAGAATCCAGATGGATCTCCGTCACTAAAGGAATCACAGATATGGAACTCGATATCGCGGATCCGGGCCCCGAATCGGAATACGACCAGGAAACAATCGACAGGCTCAACAAGGCCATCGGCGAGCTTCCTCCCAGATGCCGCCATGTACTCTATCTGGCAAAAATCGAGAAGGTTCCATACAAGGAAATCGCGCAGATTCTCGGGATATCGGTCAAGACTGTCAGCAACCATATCACATACGCCATGAAACGGCTGGTCGCGATATTGAAGATTTTTCTGCTTTTCATATAGGGATTTTCAGACTTTCCCGCGACATACTGGTATAAATACTTCTGTTATCATGGGAAAGGATGTAAACAAAATAGACGGATTGCTGGATATGTGCATACAGCCGCCGGCACCCGACACCGATGCAATCGTAGAGAAGACTTTCAGACGCATAGCCGCCAGAAAGAGGCGCAGAATCATCGTCTCCACGGTATCTTCCTGCGTTTCCGCAGCAGCCGTAATCCTGTTGGCCGTCTTTCTGCATACACACGGCACTTCACCTGTACCGGGAATACCGGTAAAGGAACTGAACACCTTCGATGTCCCTTACGGGGCCACAGCGACCCTGCATCTGCCTGACGGTTCACTGATGAAAGTAAATGCCGGATCCCGAGTGGTCTATCCTGACATCTTCAAAGGTCAAGAGCGCCGGATATTCGTGAAAGGAGAAGCCTATCTGGAGGTAACCCGCGATGAAAATCATCCATTCATTGTCTCTACAGGAGGCTTCGATGTCAAGGTCCACGGAACCGAATTCAACATCCGTACTTCCGGGGAGGGAAACGGTAATGTCGTGCTGAAAGAAGGCTCTGTGGAAGTATCGGTACCTGACGGGAGCGGAGTAATGCTATCACCGGGACAGATGGCCTCCATGGACGACGGGCTTATCTCCGTATCTGAAGTAAATACCGAAGACTATACCTGCTGGACAGAAAGATACATCAACCTCTACGGTGAGACAATCGACAAGGTTGCAGCAAGACTTTCCGAATACTACGGAGTCGATGTCTGCTGCAAAGACTCCACATCCCGTCTGTACGGCAAGCTGGAATTCAAGGACAACATCAGGGATGTGCTGAAAAATATCGGGAAACTTGTCGATATAGGCATCACTTATTCCTCGACAAAAGGCTATACCATATACAAGGAAGAGTAAACCTTTTCACATAACACATAAAACAACTAAATTTATGCACAAATTCAACCTGATAGCCAATTCGATAACAGCGGTTGTCGTCTTGGTCACAAGTCTTCTGTTTCTGCCCGGACCCGCCGCCGATGCAAAGGTGACAGTAAAATGGGACAGAAGCCGGGACATGTTTTCGATCCGCGCGAAAGACGAGACCATCAGGAACGTATTCGAGTACATCGAAAAAAACAGCAACTACATCTTCATCTATGAAGAAACTGTGGAATCGAGACTGTCCGTGACAGTGGATGTGACCCTTGAAGGGCAGGACATCGAATCCATTCTCAAGGCAGTATGCTCTCAGACCGGAATGGAATATATGATTTCAGGAAGGCAGATCGCCGTATGGCCTGAAGGAGATGCCGCTCCGGTCATTGCAGACAAAAGCATCACCGTCTCCGGTAAAGTCACTGACATCAACGGAGAACCGCTAATTGGAGCATCGGTATTCATCAAGGGGACAGAGACCGGAGTCGTGACCGGCCTTGACGGAGAATACTCCATCTCGCTCAAGACAGGTGATGTCCTCACCATCTCATATATCGGCTACCAGTCACGGGACATCACCGTCACCGGAGCCGGAGAGATAACCACTGTCCTGTCTCCCGACACAAGACTGCTTGATGAATCCGTTGTAGTCGGATACGGTGTACAGAAAAAGATCAACCTTACCGGAGCAGTGGATGTAGTGGACAGCGAGGAACTTGCAGGACGCTCGGCATCCAACACCTCCTCCCTTCTGGTAGGCATCGTGCCTAACCTCAATGTCACACAGAGCAGCGGCCGCCCTGGACAGGGAGCGAGCCTCAATATCAGGGGTATCAACTCCATAAGCAGCAGTGCCGGTCCCCTCGTGCTGGTGGACGGCATTGAAGGCAACATCGACAATGTCAATCCCAACGACATCGAATCCATAAGCGTCCTGAAGGATGCATCTGCGGCAGCCGTCTACGGTGCACGTGCGGCATACGGCGTCATCCTGATTACGACAAAGTCCGGAAGCGACGGCAAGGCCCACGTCACCTACAACGGCAGGTTCAGTTTCAACACCACAACCACATCCACCGATTTCGAGACAAGGGGATACTATTCCGCTTCCATAGTCGATATGTTCTTCTCCACATACCAGGGCTCACAGTACACCAACTACAATGACGAAGACTACTATGAACTGTGGATCAGACGCAACGACAAGGTCGAGAATCCGGAGCGTCCGTGGGTGACGGTCAAGGACGGGCAGTATAAATACTACGCCAACTTCGACTGGTACAACTATTTCTTCGACAACACGAGACCTACCTGGGAACACGACATAAGCATCTACGGAGGGAACGAGAAGATAAGCTACCGCATATCCGGAGGGCTGTACGATGGCAAGGGAGTCCTGAGACAGGGCTCCGGTGACAGTTACAAGAGATGGAACTTCCGCGCCAAGGTGTCCGCCCAGATTACGCCGTGGCTGAAAATCAGCAACAACACATCCTTCAACTACAACAAATACGACTTCAACTCCCCGGGTGCGGTTGCAAACCTGTTCGATAGCGCAAGCATGCACGCCCTGGCATCGATAATGCCTTACCATCCTGACGGCACAGCCACTTGGAGGGTTCCATCTGCCATAAGATCCAACTACATCCCGGCTAACGGATACAGTTCCATCCTGCAGTATGACAAGACATATAACCAGGACTCCAACAACACATTCGGAACCATATTCGAAGCCGTCATAACCCCTGTTGACCATTTCTCCATTACTGCGAACTATTCCTACAGCCAGCAGGAATACAGGGCAATCAACAGGACTGTCCAGGTCCCTTATTCCGAGGTTCCCGGTGTAGTGGAGATGAGGACCGACCTCACAGACAAGCTGTATGAGAACAGGGAAAAGAACGAATATCAGGCAGTAAACGCATACGCCAACTACGACAACACTTTCTCAGGCCACCATATCGGAGTCACAGCCGGAATCAACTACGAGACAAGGTTTTTCTACGACCTGTCAGCAGAGCGTTCCAATCTGATATCGCAGGATATGAATGACTTTAACCTCGCAAAGGGAGAAGAGATGAACATAGGCGGAGGAAAGAACAGATATGCCCTCTTCGGAGTGTTCTACCGCGTCAACTATGACTACAAGGAACGCTACCTGTTCGAGGCAAGCGGTCGTTACGACGGGAGTTCGCGCTTCGCACCAGGACACAGGTTCGGTTTCTTCCCTTCATTCTCTGCAGGCTGGAGGATAGACCAGGAGAAATTCTTCACCGCCGCCAGAAAATATGTCAGCAACCTCAAGCTCAGACTTTCATACGGTTCTCTCGGAAACCAGCAGGTTGGATATTACGACTATATCCAGACCATAGATTCAGGATCATCCATCGGATATGCATTCGGAGACACCAACCGAGCTGCCGGAGCCACGGTATCCGCACCTAACGCATCCGACTACACGTGGGAGACAGTGACCAATATGAATGCCGGAATCGACCTCGGTTTCTTCAACAACAGGCTCAGCATTTCCGCAGATGCCTACATAAGGGACACCAAGGGGATGCTAATGGCTTCACAGGATCTTCCGAGCGTCTACGGAGCATCCGCCCCGCTGTCCAACGCTGCAAGCCTGAGGACAAAGGGATGGGAACTCCAGATACAATGGAGGGACAATATAATGGTGGCAGACAAGCCTTTCAACTATTATGTGAGCGCCACTCTCGCCGACTACATCTCGCATGTGACATATTACAACAACGAAAACAAGACCATAGGCACCCCTTACACAGGACAGAGGCTCGGAGAGATCTGGGGATATGTAGTGGACGGATACTTCAAGACAGATGAGGAGGCGCAGAACTATCCTGTGGACCAGACTTATGTCAACAATATGATCAACATATCCGCAAAGGATCCGGGACTGCACGCAGGGGACCTCAAGTTCGTGGATATGGATGGCGACCGCAAGATAAACCCTACACTGAGCGCAAACGACATCAACGACCAGGTTGTGATAGGCAACTCCCTCCCAAGATACACTTACACATTCGGATTCGGAGGAGACTGGATGGGCTTCGACCTCTCCGTAATGTTCCAGGGTGTCGGCTACCAGAACTGGTATCCGGGAGGAGACACCCATATGTTCTGGGGACCGTATGCCCGTCCGTACCAGACATTCATCGCCAGCGACTTCCTGTCCAAAATCTGGACTCCGGAAAATCCGGATGCTTACTTCCCGCGTCCGAGAGGCTATGTGGCATTCCCGGGGGATGGAGGTCCTCGCGAACTCACCGTCCCGAACACGAAATATCTCCAGAATGTAGGATATCTCAGACTCAAGAGTCTCGTATTCGGATACTCATTGCCAAAGAAATGGATGGACAAGATCAGGATGGAGAAGATCCGCATCTATTTCAGCGGAGAAAACCTGTTTACGGTATCACCTCTCGAAAGCAGGTATATCGACCCTTCTATCGCCGGCAGCACCCTGTCCTGGAGCAACGGGAACACAAGCGTGAGACAGTATCCTCTCAACAGGACATTCTCTTTCGGTGTAGACATAACTTTCTAAAGGATTTTTTATGAAAAAGACAATATACAGAATACTGGTCCTGCCGGTACTGGCAATAATGACCGCATGCGAAGGAATGCTGAACCTGACTCCGGAAGACAGGGTCACACCGACAACGTTCTTCAATACGGAAAACAATCTGGAACTGTTCACCAACAACTTCTACCCTTCCGTACTGCCGGCCACAAGCATATATCGCGATGAGGCTGACGGCATCATCACTCCTATCCTCAACGATGCCATCAGCGGACAGAGGATAATCCCCGAAACTGCCGGAGGAGTAGACGGATGGGGCTGGGATGTCCTCAGACAGATAAACTACTATCTCGAAAATTCACACCTCTGCGAAGATGTGGAGGCAAGAAACCACTATGACGGAGTGGCAAAGTTCTTCCGTGCATATTTCTACTTCTACAAGGTCAGAAGGTACGGTGACTGTCCGTGGTATGACCACGTGATAGGGTCTGCCGACAAGGATGACCTCAACAAACCCCGCGATTCGCGTGAACTTGTGATGCAGAACATAATTGCAGACCTCGACTGGGCGGCAGACAATCTCAGAAGGGAAAAGGATGTCTACAGGGTGACACGCTGGACTGCACTGGCACTGAAGTCCCGGATATGCCTCTTCGAAGGCACATACCGGAAATACCACGGATTAGGGGACTGGGAAAAATACCTTGATGAATGTGCAAAGGCTTCCGACCTGTTCATGACAGAAAGCGGATATACACTGTACAACGAAGGGAGCACCCCGTACCAGGACCTGTTCTCATCCATGGATGCCATCTCCACGGAAATAATAATGGCAAGGGACTTCAACCAGAGCCTGAGTCTGACGCACAGCGTCCAGAACTATGAGATATCATCGGGATCAGGCTGTGCCGGGGTTACGAAACGCATAGTGGACTCATATCTGATGAACAATGGTGAACGCTTCACTGACCAGGATGGCTACAAGACAATGACATTCATCGACGAGATGAAAGACCGCGATCCGCGTCTCGCCCAGACATTCAGAACTCCAGGTTACACCGTAGACGGGACGCTGACCTATCCTGACCTCAGTATCGCCAAACTCGGCTATCAGCCTATGAAATACTATATTTCAAAGACCTATGATCTTACATCGGTAAATGACCTGCCCCTGTTCCGCACGGCTGAAGTGTACCTGAACTTTGCTGAAGCCAAGGCAGAGCTCGGGACTCTGAACCAGGATGACCTTGACAGATCCATCAACCTGATACGCACCCGGGCAGACATGCCTGACCTGATCATGGCAGATGCAAATGCAAACCCTGATCAATGGCTGGAGTCGGAACAGTGGGGATATCCGAATGTGGACAAGGGAGCCAACAAGGGAGTCATCCTCGAGATACGCAGGGAACGTACAATCGAACTGTTCATGGAAGGGTTCCGCTACTATGACCTCATGAGGTGGAAAGAAGGCAAGGTCTTCGAAAAACCGTTCCTCGGAATGTATTTCCCCGCACCCGGGGAGTATGACCTCGATGGAGATGGGAATCCGGACGTATATCTTTACGATGACACCAGCTCAGGAACATCATCGGCACCTGTCCAGCTGAAAATCGGAGAAAGAATCTACCTCTACGACCAGGAGACCGGGACTGTCGGGAGTAAAGGCAACCTCATCATGCACCAGGACCTGATCCGCCACTGGAACGAGGACAGGGACTACCTCTACCCTATCCCTACAAGAGACAGGATACTGACCAACGGAGCCCTGAGCCAGAACCCCGGCTGGGATGATGGACTTTCTTTCTGAGCAGCAGGACCGGCACCTGTCACCCGGGCTATTCCCGCACCGGCACGACAAGCCAATAGCCGGTCCAATTAATGGAATTACAATTTAAAAAATACAGAATACTATGGACAAAAACATAATCAGAATCTGTCTGGCCGCTGCCCTGCCCGCCGTGATGTGGTCATGCAGCGAAAAGATAGACAACTCGGCTTTCAGCGACATGCTCGGGGAAGACTACAACCAGCAAATACTCTGGAACGTGGATTCCCTCGCATTCAGAAGGGCGGACTGGACTGTCACCGATGCGAGTTACGGTGCAGAACTGCACCGCGCCCAAATAGAAATGTTCGGCAGTGTACAGAGCATTTCCTATATGACATACGAGTCATCGATGTTTTTCACAAAGATAGCATCTTCAGGGGAGAGCCTCCGGAATGCCAGCGAGATTGCCACGGACAGCAAGGCAGTATTCGCAATCAACGGCGGGCCATTTGACGCGTCCGGAGCCACATCTTTCGTGATGGCAGACGGCAAAGTCATTTCACAGGGGACCTCCGGAACGAACGGTGCGGCAATCGCCATCTCCGAAACATTGGACGGCAGCACTGTAAGCATCCTGCCGGAAGCAAGTGCAGCAGAACTTCAGGGCAGCTATACTTCGGCTATGATTGCAGGCCCGGCCCTGGTGACAGACGGAAAAGAACTGACCTTTGCAGACACGGAAGAGAACACCGCCCGTAAAGCCAGGACAATATTCGGGACTGATGACAAGGGGGACTGCATTATGGCCGTCATTGATGGAGGAGTCACCGGGCGTGCAGACGGCGCCACTATGGCGGAAGCCGCCTTCATAGCGCGTATCATGGGACTGCAGGATGCATTATGCCTCTCAGGAGGAGACGCATCCGCCATGTGGCTCGACACCGAAGGTGTCGTCAGCCATCCTTCCGGTAACGGCAGCTATGATTCCGCAGGAGAGACCCCGGTAGCCAATATAATCTATGTGGAAATCAACACCCCATTCGCAGGAGGCGACGGGACACAGAACGATCCGTATCAGATTGCGACTCCGAAACATATCCAGAACATGGCATCGGTACTCAAGGCCGGGACTGCAGTCTACTTCGAACTCATCGATGACATCGATATGACAGGCATCGACTGGGTTCCGCTGAACTACGCCGACCCGTACACCAATATAGTATATCTGGACGGCAACGGACATACGATACATAACTTCTTCAGCTCATACGCATCATACCCGAGCTTCTTCGGAGTGCTGTACGGTGAATGCCGCGACATAAGGTTCCTTAACGCACGGATAGACGGAGGCGATACATCATCCAGTGGAGGAATAATCGGCGGTTACATCGGAACATCAGGCAAGCCCGGTCTTGTGGAAAACACATACGTACAGGGAAGCGTATATGCAGTCAACCAGACAGCAAACGGAGGAATCGCCGGCCAGATCAATACGGGAACAGTCCGGAACTGCTACGCTGATGTCACCGTCGAGACCAAAGATGAGTATATGTTCGCAAACTACGGCATCGGAGGCATAGTAGGCGATATGAGGAACAATGCCACAGTGGAGAACTGTTTCGTAACCGGAAAAATCCTCGGCAAATATAATTACAACGCCGGAGGAGTGGCAGGACGCAGCAATGACGGTACTAATGTAATACTCCGCAACAACATATCCTGGGTCACTGAAGTAAACGGCCGTGTTGCAGTCGGCAGCGTGACAGGCCGCTGGCAGACAAAGACAGGCACGGCGGAAAACAATTATTCCAATGCATCTGCCGATGTCACCACCTATGCCAATGATGGGACCGGTGAAGAGATAGGCAATTACGGAGCAGGCAGCACGACCGACTATGCAGACTTCGGCACAACTACAGCCGAGCCTTGCCGGGCGGCCTCCGAACTCGGCTGGGATACCTCAATATGGGATCTCACCGGCAAGACACCTCAGCTGAAACTGTTCCTCGATGCCGGAACGGAATGACACGCATTATCAAGGACGGAAGACATCCATAACACTTCAGATCCGGGGCCGGACCTTCCTGTATGACTTGTAAGCCATACGGAAACCGCAGAAATGCCGCCTGTTTCGGAAAGCCGGCCCCTTCATAGAAAACTGACAAAGAAAAATTCGGAAATGAAAGCAAACAGAAAAATCTTAGCGCTTACAGGAACCGCCATTATTTTTGCCATCTCCTGCGGGAACGCCTACAAGATAGACATTCCCCACTACGACTACGGGACGGATGAAGAAGAGGAAATCTCCCTGCCGGTCACCCCGGATCCTGATGCGCCCAAAGTGCCTACACTCAACGACCCGACAGGGAAATGGCAGACAGAAAAGCTTGAGAACGGGCTTGTGCTCTACACATTCAGAGGATATGACGATGTCACCGAGGCAAACCAGATTGTGAATGTACTTGAAGTCAACCTGAGCGATCCGAGGTATTCGATAAAGTTTGCGTATGCGGACAAGGGAGAGATCAACTCGAACATGGTGAAGAACGAGCCGGCAGCCATAGCCGGGATCAACGGAGGATACGAACAGGAAGCGATTTACATAAAGATAAACAATGCTATCATCTCTCAAGTATCCCTCCAGCCCGGACACCTCCGCTACTGGAAACACGAGGCTTGCATCTTCTCCGAAGGAGAGAGGACTGTAGGCATCCTGTACGGCGGCAAAGACGGTGAGAAAGCCATCGAGGCCTACGACAGACTCGAAGCGGAAAATATCATTGCCAGCGCCCCTATGCTGATAAACGACTACGAACCGATAGGAGAAGATTTTGTCGGAGGGACGTTTACAGAGGATCAGCTGATGCAGTTCGACTATGAAGACTACCGCCGGCACCAGGGCGTGCGCCATCCCCGTACCGTATATGCCCTCACTGAAGACAACGACCTGCTGCTGATAGCCATCGACGGCAGATGGAGCGGTACGGCTGAAGGTATGAACGCCGCAGAAGTGACCCGGTTCATCTCCAGGTATTTCAACCCGCAATGGGCCATCAATATGGATGGAGGAGGCTCCACGACTCTGACTGTCAAGGGACTCGGCCATCCGGAGACCAATGTGGTAAACTATCCTACTGATGGAGGCACACACGACCACACCGGGGAAAGGAGTGTCTCTACACACATCCTCGTCCTTTACGATGAAGATGCCCAGTGAACCCGCCCGCTACAATCATATCCTTATGAAATGACCAGAAGGAGCCGGCCAGTATCTTTGGACCGGCTCCTTTCCCTACCATCCTGTAGAGCTCTGCCCCACAAGACACAGCACTGCCTCTACCGTCCGTATATGTCCGGCGGACATTCTCATAAACCGTCCGCGACCTCCCGTTCTCGGGGCCACGGGCGGCAGCTGCGGAATGAATCAGCGGAGGACGAGAGGGCAGAAGTGCCAGAGGACAATACCAATGGAGACTGATACATTGAGTGAATGTTTGGAACCGAACTGCGGAATCTCGATGGACAGGTCGGACGCATCCACCACATCCTGTGATACCCCCGCGACCTCGTTCCCGAAGACAAGGGCATATCTTGCTCCTGGCTCCGGTCTGAAATCCTGCAGCATGACAGAATTTTCTGTCTGCTCCACACTTATTATGGCATAGCCTTCCTCCCTGAGCCGTGCGACAGCTTCCCCTGTCTCCGAAAAATGCTCCCAGGCCACACTGTTCTCCGCCCCGAGGGCAGACTTGTGTATTTCAGCGGATGGAGGCACTGCGCAGATACCGCACAGATACACCCTGTCGGCCTTGAAAGAATCTGCGCTGCGGAACGCCGAACCCACATTGTGAGCACTCCTGATATTGTCCAGGACGACAACCACGCCGGAATCCGGCAGGGTACGGTATTCCTCGGAACTTACACGGCCGAGTTCGATGTTTAGAAGCTTGCGGTTGTGCATCTGGTGAATTTTTCACAAAAGTTTTCAACACAAAGGTAGTAAAAATAAAAAATAGGGTTACTTTTGTACCTGACTTAAAACGGACATACAATGAAACAGGATCTACAGATTTTCAGTCTGATCAGGAAAGAGGAGGAAAGACAGTCATCCGGTCTGGAACTTATAGCATCCGAGAACTATGTGAGCCAGCAGGTGCTTGCAGCTCTCGGTTCGGTATGCACCAACAAATATGCTGAAGGCTACCCGGGTGCAAGATATTACGGAGGCTGCGAGATTGTCGACCAGATTGAACAGCTGGCGATAGACAGGCTGTGCGAACTTTTCGAAGCCGAATATGCCAATGTACAGCCCCATTCGGGAGCGCAGGCCAATATGGCCGTATTGATGGCATGTCTGAAACCGGGAGACACATTTATGGGACTCGACCTCTCGCACGGTGGGCATCTCACTCACGGTTCACCGGTCAACATGTCCGGAATCCTGTACCATGCCGTCGCATACGGGCTTGACGAACAGACCGGTCTCATAGACTACGACAGAATGGAAGAGACAGCCCTGAAGACAAGGCCGAAACTCATAATAGGGGGTGCATCCGCATACTCACGCGAATGGGACTATGCAAGGATGAGGGAGATAGCGGACAAGGTCGGAGCCATCTTTATGGTGGATATGGCCCATACGGCGGGACTTATCGCCGCGGGACTTCTCAGCAATCCGGTCAAATACGCACATATAGTGACCTCCACCACACACAAGACCCTGAGAGGACCGCGCGGAGGGGTTATCCTTATGGGCAAGGATTTCGACAACCCGTGGGGTCTGACCACTCCTAAAGGTGCAGTGAAGAAGATGTCCCAGATTCTGAACTCCAGCGTGTTCCCGGGAGTGCAGGGAGGACCTCTAGAGCACTGCATAGCGGCAAAGGCCGTAGCGTTCTACGAAGCCCTGCAGCCGGAATTCAAGGAATACCAGAAACAGGTGGTGTCCAATGCATCCACTATGGCAGAGGCATTCAAGAACAGGGGATACAAGATAGTGTCAGGAGGGACAGACAATCACCTCATGCTGATAGACCTCAGGAGCAAATTCCCTGACCTTACGGGGAAGGTTGCCGAAAAAGAGCTCGGCAAGGCCGACATCACCGTGAACAAGAATATGGTGCCTTTCGACACCCGCACTCCGTTCCAGACATCCGGGATAAGGGTCGGGACTCCGGCCGTGACTTCCAGGGGATTCGTGGAGAAGGATATGGAGACCATTGTCGAATGGATAGACACCATCCTCGCGAATGCCGCAGCCCATCTCGACCTGATTGCAGGCAAGACTGAAGATGGGAAAGAGGAATATGAGACTGTGCTGTCCGGCATCAAGAAACAGGTAAGGCAGCGCACATCAGGAATGCCGCTCAACCGCTACTGATACGGAAGACTATACAGAAAACTTAAATACGAATCTTTTTTATACAGATAGAGACCAGCCGTGAAGGTCGGTCTCTATTTTCATTATATGATCTCCATATCGGCTGAAAGCATCCAGCCCTGACGGCCATCCGCAAGACTGATGTTGCGCCAGTCTCCGACTTCATCCAGGATAGTGACCTTTGTCCCTTCATGAAGGATGAACAGGTCCGTGGAAGTCTCCGAAGATGGGGAACTCTTGACGGAGGACACAGGTCGCATGACTATAGCGCTGTCAGCCCTCTGGTAGTCGGACTTCTGCCAAAGGGAAAACCACAGGCACATACCGGCGAAAAGGATAAAGACTATGGAAGAGAAGAATCCTGTCCTGCGTGCCGCTACCCTTCCTGACAGAAGATACAGCAGAAGCATCGCAAGGAAAACCGCGAAGCAGAAGATGCTGAGACCTGCCCACGAATCAGAATCGAGCACATAGCAGACATCCCTCGCCCAGCTCTTCAGAAGAAACTCCGGCACCACATCTATCCTGTCCTGTATCAGCTCGGAGGTTATTCCGAGATTGTATCTCGCATCGGAACAGGATGGATCGAGCTTGAGAGCTCTTTCATAATAGAGAATGGCGCGAGGATAATCCTCAAGCTTGAAATATGCATCTCCTATATTGCAGTACAGCGGCGCCGACTCGAGCCCGGCAGCTGATATGGCTGAATACCCCTGGAGAGCCATATCCCACTGCCCGGCAGAGTATGCTTCTGTAGCCTTGTTCCACAAGGAGTCTATATACTGTGTCTCTGCGGAATCCGCAGGTATCTGGACTGCAAGCAGGGCAGCTGCTGCAAGAGCGGCACCTGCAGCCTTGCCTTTACCGGAAGGCCGTCTTGTATCGGATGTCTTTTTCTTCATGTCGGATTCGATTGATGATATGACCTTCACTGCATTCTGATAATGAGCTTCCATCGCATCGTGGCCTGCATCAGGAGAATACCTTGCGAACTCACACGCATCTATAAGTCCGACGAATTCCCCTGCAAGGTCCTCTGATATTCCGTTCTCCGCGAGCTGCTGGGCCACCGTGTCCTTTGAGAAGTCCGCGACCGCAATGTTCAACTTGTCAGATATGTACCCGACAAGAGCCTTGTGAAGTTCCTCGTAAAAGGCCGTGTACAGATTCTGCTTCAGGAATTCTCCGGCCTGGCGAAGTCTCCTGACAGCCATCTTGCTTGCCTTCCTTGTCCTAGTGCCTGCCACATCGGCCCTGCGGGCAGCCATCTTCCTGAACGCGAGCCACAGGATGAAAGCCAGGAGAGCAAGTCCTGCCAGCAACATCCAGTATCCGGTCGAGAACACGAAGAACCGGCCTTTCGATGACATCGATGGCATCTTGGTAGTGATGAACCTTATATCTTCATTGAGACTCTTGACCCCGCTTCTGTTCACGCCCTGTACAGCTGTCCCGGGCTGTGCCGCCGGATCATCCTTGCCCTTGTCCACGTGGTATCTGACGGGTTGCGTACTCAATGTCACGTACCTGCCGGCATTTATGTCATAGTAGCTGTATCTGATGGCAGGAATCTCGAAATCACCGTGGCTTCTCGGGATAAAAGGATATTCATATATCTTGCTCCCCGATGTGCCGCCCGTACCTTTGTCCGTCCTCTCTGACACCTTTGTGTCATAGACTTCCATATCAGGAGGGAAAGACACCTCAGGAGCCTCCAGAAGCGATATGTTGCCTTTGCCCTTGACAGTGATGACAAGAGACGCGGCCTCATGCGTCATAAGAGAATCCTTGCTCAGGGATGCCGAGATGCTGAACTTCCCGACTCCACCGCCGAATGTGGCAGGGGCACCAGCCGGAAGAGGAGAGACATTGATTGTATAAGGGTCTGTCATCACCCGTTTGCGTATTGTCCTCTGGTTCTCGAAGAAACTGTCGAATATGCTCGCTCCTCCTGTCGGAGCCACACGGACATTCACGACACATACGAGCTCGGCCGGATCGATGGTGATCGAACCTGCCTGCTGGGGAATGAGCACATATTTCCTGAGGACTGCTGAATAGTATATGTTCCCATCCACATTCTCCCTCTGGAACTCGATATTTGTAGGAGCCTCCACTTCCTGGCTCCAGAAACCGTTGAAAGCAGGGAAACGGGCATCTTCAAACCCTGCAATATTCACTCTCTGGTAAAGTTTAAGGGTAGCCTCGATCGGCTCTCCCACCACCGCGCTCTTCCTGCTGAAGGTAAACCGCATGAAAAGGTCATCATCCCCTATCGCTCCGACAGAAGAGGGGGCCGATGACTGGACTCCGCCCTGATTTCCCCTTCCAGACGAAGATGAGCCGCTGTTGGCGACCACCTCGACCGTAGCAGTGCCGGATGTAATCTGTTTCCCGCCCTTGAGTCTGGCCGTAGCAGCCGGAATGGTGAACTTTCCGGTCTTCTTGGGCATCAATATATAGGTGTAGGTGAACTGGGATGACCTCGTAGTCTTGCCGTTGATTATCTGCACGCTTGTAGAGCGGCCCTGCTGAGGTCCCCATACAAGCTGGAAATCATCACCCTGACTCCAGCTGAAATCCTTGGGGTTCTCATCCCCTTCAACTATGAAAGTGACATTGAACTGCTCATCAGCCGCCACCACGTTCGGGACATCGACCCTCATTGTGGTCTGTGCGGTAAGCATTAGAGCCTGTAAGGCTATGGATATTGTCAGAAATAATTTTTTCATCTGTCCGATTTTTACCAATTCTTCTCTTTCTGCCTTGATTTCAGCAAGGCGGCCTTCTCCTTGTTGACCTTCTCCTGGGTCTCCTTCTCCTTTGCCTGTATCGCCTTCAGCATCTGCTGGGCTGCCTGAGGCGTTATCTTAGGCTGTGCGCCCTGACTGCCCTGCCCCTGATCCTGATTCCGGTCCTGGTTCTGATCCTGATTCTGGTCCTGATTCTGATTCTGGTCCTGATTCTGATCCTGGTTCTGGTTCTGATCCTGGTTCTGATCCTGATTCTGGTCCTGATTCTGATCCTGGTTCTGGTTCTGATCCTGATCCTGGTTCTGATCCTGATTGTCCTGACCTCCGCCACCGTTCTGCTGGTCCTTCAGCTTTCCTTTGGCATAGACATAGTTTTCCTTTGCATCCATATCCCCGGGATTCCTCAACAAGGATTGGGTATAGGCATCGACAGCCGCCTGCCAGTCCTCCATCTCTGCTGCGGCATTACCGAGATTGTAGTAATAGTCGGCCCCGTACTGCGATGCCGGCGCAACATCCTTCAGCGTCTCATAACTTTTCCGCGCCTGCTGCACATCACCGTTGCGGTACAGCGTATTTCCCAGGTTATATCTCGCTGCAAAAGAGGTGGAATCCTTGACCAGCGCCCTCCTGTAGTCTATCTCGGCCTCGCTGTAGCTCTCCTTTCTGAAATCCCGGTTGCCTTTGCGCACCTCCCTGCGGTCTGTCTGTGCGCTCATTACAGCCCCCGAAAGCACAAGGGCCACCGTCCACAGGAAAATATTTCTGACCATTCCCATACGCATATCAGTTGAAAAGTCTTCTCTTCGCCCGCCTGTTACCGACAAGCATCTCTATCACAAGGAATACCAATGCTATGGCGAAGAAATACATATACTGTTCATCAAATTCCTCGAAGACGACAGAGCTGAATGCCTCCTCATCCATCTTCTTGATATTGTCTACAATCGGGTTGAGACCGAACTCGCTGTTCTCCGCCCGCACATAGATCCCTCCTCCTGCGGCCGCTATGTCACGGAGCATCTGCTCATCCAGCTTCGTCACCACTATGTTGCCATCCTTGTCCTTGAGCAGCTCGCCATCCACCGGTATCGGCTCGCCCTGTGTAGAACCAACCCCGACAGTGAATACCCTTATGCCCATTTCGGCAGCCTGCTTTGCCGCCGCCACCGGGTCATCCTCGTGGTTCTCCCCATCGGTTATGACTATGATCGCCCGGCTCTTCTCGCTCTGCACGCTGAAACTCCTTATCGCGGTATTGATAGCATCCCCTATGGCAGTACCCTGTACAGGGACTGACTCTGTGGAGATAGAGCCGAGGAACATCTTGGCCGACACATAATCCGTAGTTATCGGGAGCTGGACAAAGGAATTGCCTGCAAAGACAATAAGTCCGATACGGTCGTCCCTCAGCCTGTCCACCAGTTTAGATATGGCCAGCTTGGCCCTCTCCAGACGGTTAGGGGAATAATCCTCCGCCAGCATAGAGTTGGACACATCAAGCGCAAGCATGATCTCGACCCCCTTGGTCTGATGCTCCTTGAGCTTGGCACCTATCTGCGGCCTTGAAAGCCCTATCGTGAAAAAGAAGAATGCAACCGCAAAGAGAGTCACTTTCACCCAGCCCTTCGATGCCGAACGGGACGGCATTATCTCCTTCACCAGCGTCTCGTCTCCGAACCGTCTTATCCTGCGCCTCCTGAACCTCAGCATAACCGCATAGAACACAAAGAACAGCGGTATAAGCAGAAGCAGAAGAAGATATTGTGCCTGTGCAAAATTCACCATAATTATCTCGTTTTAAGGCAGTCTTCTGATAACAAACAGTTTCAGCACCAGCTCCAGCAGAAGGGCGACAAGAGCCACAAACGCATAGCCCGGAAACAGTTCCTTGTACACCGGGAAGCTGTCCACTGTAATGCGGGCCTTCTCCATCTGGTTGATCTCGTTATAAATCTCCATAAGCTTGGTGTTGTCCGTCGCCCTGAAATACCGTCCTCCGGTAGAAGACGCTATTTCGGACAGCAGATCCTCATCTATCTCCACCTGGACCTTCTGGATGTCCACTCCCCACGGGGTCATCACAGGATAAGGTGCCATCCCGTTAGCCCCGACACCGATCGTATATACCCTGATACCGTAAGTCTTGGCAATCTCGGCAGCCATCTGTGGGGTTATCTCCCCCCTGTTGTTCACGCCATCAGTCAGGAGAATGATCACGCGGCTCTTCGCATCCGAATCCTTCATCCTCGCGACTGCAGTCGCCAGACCGTTGCCAATAGCGGTGCCATCCTCGATAAGGTCTGTGCTTATCTCCTTCATAAGGTTAATGAGGGTCGCACGGTCGGTTGTCAGAGGACACTGCGTATAGCTCTCCCCTGCAAAGACCACAATGCCCATCCTGTCATACGGACGCTGGGAGATGAACTCTATCGCGATGTCCTTGGCCGCGCTTATCCTGTCCGGAGTGAAGTCCCTTGCAAGCATACTGGTGGACACATCCATCGCCAGCATTATGTCGATTCCCTCCGTATCCACCCTGTCCATCTGCTCCGATGACCTCGGACGCGCTATTGCGATGATGATCATCACAAGGGCGAGCGTCCTGAGCAGGAACGGGAAATGTCTGATGACATTCATCAGTCCCCTGCCTGTACGCATCCACGGGACAATGGTGGACACCCTGAGGTGGGGATTCCTCTCACTGAGCTCGAGGTACAGATAATGCAATACCAGCAGCACCGGTATCACTTCCAGCCACAAAAGTCTTGGATATTCAAAAAACATAGTCAGTTCACATTTTTGTCCGGTACCGCAGCCATTGCTTCTTTTGCTGTTTCCGGTCCCGAAGCCGTTTCATTGACTGTTGCAGATTCCCCGGCCGGTTCAGGATTACCGGAAGAAGAATCAGGATGACCGGAGGATGAATCCGCACTGTCGGCATTGACCTCGGTCTGGTATGTGGTCGTGACAAATCTCACGGCCAGAGGCACGGCAGACGCATTCTCGGCCTCTGTAGCCACATATTTGGCAAACTTCACATAGTCGGCCCTCTCGAACAGCGACTTGAGTTCGGCAAACAGTTCAGGTGGGACATCAGTCCCTTTGAGGTCATCGAATATCTCCTTGGTGGTCATCTCCATGGCGGAGATACCGTAACGCGCCACGATGTATTCCCTGAGGGCATCCGTCACTCCGGAATAGAAAGTCTTCTGCTTCTCCGGCACCCAGAGTCTGTCTCCCCTGAAACCATCCAGTTTGCGGAGGGCCACTATATGCGCCGGATCCCTGTGCGCCTCCTCATAGCCTTTCTTCTTCCTTGCCATGAGTATGAGACAGACGGCAAGGATAATGAGCACGGCCGCCAGCTGGCCTCCGAGGATATACGGCAGCACCTCGCGGAACGTCAGAGGATAGCGTATCTGTCCCTTGATATCGTGCAGCCGGAATGCAGCCGTGTCTATCTGGACCGGAGCGACATCCATTGTCAGAGGGTCGAACGACAGAGTGTCTACCGCACCATCCGGACTGTGCCTCTCGACCATTACAGGAGGCAGGGCGTACTCCCCCTCATCAAACGATGTCACCACGAAGCCCGCCCTTATGTCATAGAGTCTCGGAAGCCCTTTCTTCTGCCTCCTGACATCGAGGGTGTCTATCCTCCAGTCGGAAAGGACCATCACACCACCTGTATTCTCCTCCTGCCGTATCTCGGGGAAGAACAGCCGGGTCCCCTCCGGGACATCCCTGATCTCCACCCCATACAGCATCTGGTCTGCAATCACGACAGTATCCCTGCCCTCCTGCAGAGGCGTGAGGAATGAGCCCTGCATCGGCACTACCGTCAAAAATATGGACAACAAGCAAGTGTTCATCTCCTATCTCCTTTGAAAGAATGTCATAAGGCTCCTGACATAGTCGTCATCCGTGGATATGCTGACATTGTCCACGCTGTATTTCAGCAGCATCCGCGACGTGCTCTCCTCCATACCAGCGAACCATTTGGAATAGGCCTGCCTCATCTTTCGGGAAGATGTGTTCACCCAGGCGCACCGTCCGGTCTCCGAATCCTTCACATGCACCATCCCGACATCAGGTATGGTGCGCTCTCTCGGATCATACACCTCGATTACAGAGAGGTCGTGCCTGTTCACAGCCACCTTCAGGGCATCCTCGTATCTCGGTGTACCATCATTGTCCACATCCAACATGTCGGACAGGAGAAATGCCGTGCACCTTTTCTTGATGGCATTGGTCAGATAACGCAGAGCCTCGCTGATGTCCGTCCCATCGGATGACGGCTGGAACTCTATGATCTCCCTTATGATATGAAGCAGATGGCTGCGGCCTTTCTTCGGAGGTATGAACTTCTCCACCTTCTCGCTGAAGAAAAGGGCCCCCACCTTGTCATTGTTGAGGATTGCCGAAAAAGAGAGGACGGCGGCTATCTCGGCGATGAGATCCCGCTTGATCTGCCCCGAAGTTCCGAACAGCCGAGACCGGCTGGCATCTATCAGCAGCACGACAGTCAGCTCTCTCTCCTCCTCGAAAACCTTGACATACGGCGCACGGAGCCTTGCGGTGACATTCCAGTCCATATTGCGGACATCGTCACCGTACTGGTACTCCCTGACCTCGCTGAATGCCATACCGCGACCCTTGAAAGCAGAATGGTATTCGCCTGCAAATATCTGATGAGAGAGTGCCCTTGTCTTGATTTCAATCTTCCTGACCTTCCTGAGAAGGTCGTTTGCACTCATACTCTCCATTATGGAACCTCTACTGCGTTGATTATCTCGGATATTATGTTCTCCGTAGTGACATTCTCCGCCTCTGCCTCGTAAGTCAGGCCGATCCTGTGGCGAAGCACCTCGTTGCAGACAGCCCTCACATCCTCAGGAATCACATACCCCCTCCTCTTGATGAACGCATACGCCTTGGATGCCATCGAGAGCGAAATGCTGGCACGCGGGGAGGCACCGTATGAAATGAGATTTGCGAGCCTGCCGAGATTATAATCCTCCGGAGTCCTTGTGGCATACACTATGTCCACGATGTACCGCTCTATCTTCTCGTCCATATAGACATCCCTCACCACAGAACGTGCACGGACTATGTCCTCCGGCTTCATCACAGGGGAAGCCTTAGGGAATTCCCCGGAATTGTTCATCCTTATTATGAGTTTCTCCTCCTCCTTTTTAGGATAGGTCACAACGACCTTGAGCATGAAGCGGTCTACCTGCGCCTCCGGGAGAGGATAGGTACCTTCCTGCTCGATAGGGTTCTGGGTAGCCATGACAAGGAAAGGTTCAGGGAGCTTGAAAGTCTGGTCGCCTATCGTGACCTGCCTCTCCTGCATCGCCTCGAGCAATGCCGACTGCACCTTAGCAGGGGAACGGTTGATTTCATCCGCCAGGACGAAATTGGCGAAGACCGGACCTTTGCGGATCTGGAACTGCTCGCTCTTCTGCGAATAGATCATCGTGCCTATGACATCGGCCGGAAGCAGGTCAGGAGTAAACTGGATCCTGCTGAACTTCGCATCCACCGCAGACGCAAGCGTGTTGATGGCCAGCGTCTTTGCCAGACCGGGCACACCTTCGAGCAGGATATGCCCGTTCGCGAGGAGGCCGATCAGCAGATTCTCTACCAGATGCTTCTGCCCCACTATGACCTTGTTCATCTCCATTGTGAGGATGTCCACGAAAGAACTTTCACGCTGAATGCGGTCATTCAATTCTTTAATGTTTACGCTCTCCATAAAAAATTCAGTATTTTTGATAATTTTGCACTCAAAACAAGGGAAGCCGACCCTCCGGGGAGACAACTTCCAGCAAGACAGCAGCCATGCGATACAGAATCCGACTTTCTTTCAACGGCTTGACCCTGAGCGGCTGGCAGAAGCAGAACAATGCGCCTTCTGTCCAGCAGGAGCTCTCACACGCCGTTTCCGTGCTCCTTGGAAGCGAAACCGAAGTGACAGGAGCAGGCCGAACCGATGCCAGAGTGAACGCAGTCAACTACATAGCCCATTTCGACACCACGGATCCGATACCGCTTGACGCAACCAATTTTATCTACAAATTAAATGCCATCCTGTCGAAAAACATAACCGTACACGAAATATCGCCTTGCAGCGAGGACTTCCACGCCAGATTTTCCGCAGTATCGCGTGAATATCACTATTTTATCCATTTTAAGGAAGACCCTTTCATGGACCGGTTCTCTTACCGCTGCCGCTATCCGGCCGATATCGGAAAGATGAACGAGGCAGCCGCACATCTCCTCGGGCGGCACGACTTCAGCTGTTTTGAGAAGACGGGCAGCAACAACAGGACATCCATCTGCACCATATACGAGGCACGGTGGGAGACATACACACCGACGCATGTATCCATCCTCGGATACCCTGCCGCAGCCGGAGACTACGCCTTTTTCAGAGTCAGGGCCGACCGCTTCCTGCGCAATATGGTCCGCGCAATAGTCGGCTCGCTTCTTGAGGTAGGGCGCGGAAGGCGCGGGACCGACTGGACGGCTTCTCTGATTGCCTCCGGGACACGGTCTGATGCGGGGGAATCTGTCCCCGGACACGCACTTTTCCTTAACCGCGTGGAATATGACGGAATGTAAAAATTTTCTTATCTTTGCGGTCTTGATTTGATTACCATTGATTTTAATTACTGTAGACAGAAATGCTTACCACTCTTTTACAATCGGGCCTTGACCAGGCTGTGGAGACAGTCCCGCAGCCGCAGGAGATGACCATGTCGCTGTTCGACCTCTTCCTGAAAGGAGGAGCCCTTATGTGGGTCCTGCTGGCCCTGTCCATCATTGCCATCTATATCCTCGGCAAGAAATGGTGGATGATCCGCAAGGCCGGGAAGATAGACGGCAATTTCATCAGAGAGATACGCAGTCTGATGCACGACGGGAAGACGAAGTCGGCCATCAGCCTCTGCAGCAGATACGACTCGCCTGTGGCGCGTATGGTGGAGAAAGGAATCGAAAGGGCGGGAAGGCCCCTTCCTGACATCCAGACAGCCATAGAGAACACGGCGAACATCGAGGTCGCAAGGCTCGAGAAAGGGCTGCCGACACTGGCCACGATCGCGGGAGGCGCTCCGATGATCGGATTCCTCGGGACCGTGATGGGTATGGTCCAGGCGTTCTTCAATATGGCATCCGCAGGAAACAACATAGACATAACCCTGCTTTCCGGAGGTATCTATGTGGCGATGATAACCACTGTCGGAGGTCTGATTGTCGGCATCATCGCCTATTTCGGATACAACTACCTGACTTCACAGATATCCGACCTTGTGTTCAAGATGGAGAGCACGACGATAGATTTCATGGATCTCCTGAACTCACAGCAGGAAAGCGTCCCTGCCGGCGGGTCTGCGGGAGAAGTCAATAATGCTGCAGGCAGGACGGCCACGGCAGACAAACAATAGGGAAATGGCTATCAAGAGAACAACTAAGGTGGAGCCGAACTTCTCGATGTCGTCCATGACAGACATCGTGTTCCTTCTGCTGATATTCTTCCTTGTCACATCGACCCTGATCAACCCCAACGCTCTGAAGCTGCTGCTTCCAAAGAGCACCGGGCAGGTGTCGGCCAAGGCGACTGTGAGCGTGTCCATCAAAGACCAGCACGACAACACTTACACATACCATATCAACGGTGACCTGGAGCCTGTCAGGTTCGACCAGGTGGAGGATGCCCTTGTAAGCGAACTCCAGTCCGAGGAAGACCCGACATTCGTGATATATGCAGATGAGACCGTGCCCATCAAGGAAGTGGTGCAGGTAATGAACATAGCCAAGAGGAACCATTACAAGGTGATAATGGCAACTTCACCTGAATAGCAGTCCAGGCGCAGACATGGAACCGTACCGCAGAGAACAGGAGAGACAGGAGAAGAACTCCAGGATGACCGGCATCGTTCTGACAGCCGCCGTCCATCTGTGCATCATCGCGGTCGGGTTCGCCTGCGGGCTGAAATACATCTACCCTCCGCCAGAGGAGGAATCCATTCTTCTGGATTTCAGCGAAGATGTCCCGGCCCCGGTCATCCAGGAAATGTCAGGACAGGAGCCGAGGGCCGTGGAGCCGGATCCGGACAGGGAGGTTGAACTCGTACAGAGATCCGAAGGCCAGGTGACAGGGACAGAGGCGAATGCCGCCATGGAGGCGACGACCGGGACAGATGGAGATGTGGAAGTGCCGGAACCTCCGCGCAAGAAAGAGATAAACAGGCGTGCGCTGTTCCACGCCGCAGACAACAGGGCACAGAAAGACACGCTTGCTCCGCAGACGGCCGCAGAGGTCACTGACAAGCTGAAGGCCGGACACGCATCCGGGACAGCAGAGAATGGCAAGGAAATTGGAGAACCGAAGGCCCGGCTGAAAGGAAGGTCTCCAGTGAACGGCTATCTTCCGAAGCCGGCCTATCCTGTCCAGAAAGCCGGGACAGTGGTAGTGAACATAAAGGTCGACAACTGGGGCAATGTCAGCGGCCAGCCTTCCATAAATATGGAAAGCACCACGGTCACCGACCAGGCCTTGTGGCAGGCAGCGATAAATGCGGCGAAGAAGACCAAGTTCAACAGGACAGCCGATGCTCCGCCGCTGCAGGAGGGGACGATAACATATATATTCAGACTTAATTAATGGAAACCCGTCTTGACGGGAAGAGTTTATTCTTTTATAATATTATTTAAAAACGCCCGGGAGGGCACAGGTTACAATGGAAAATTTCAAGAAAGGCGGTTACGACCGCAGACCGGCAGAAGGCCGTAGAGAGTACGGCAGCCGCTCATTCAGAAACAACGACAGGCCGGGAAGGCCATTCGGAGAACACGGTGACAGGCCGCGCAGGCCTTACGGGGACAGCTCCGACAGACCGAGAAGACAGTTCGGTGAGGACAGGCCGAGGAGAACTTTCGGAGAGAATTCCGACAGGCCGCGCAGGCAGTTCGGGGAAGGGTCCGACAGACCGAGAAGACAGTTCGGAGAGAACAGGCCGAGGAGAACTTTCGGAGAGAATTCCGACAGGCCGAGAAGACAGTTCGGGGAAGGGTCCGACAGACCGAGAAGACAGTTCGGGGAGGACAGGCCGAGGAGAGCTTTCGGAGAGAATTCCGACAGGCCGAGAAGACAGTTCGGGGAAGGGTCCGACAGACCGAGGAGAAGTCCGAGATTCCAGGAAAGCAGCTTCCCGGCCAGAAGTGCAAGCGGGGCAAGACTCAGGCCGCGCAAGAACAAGGTGCAGCCGGTATCGGCCGCAGAGCAGGGCATCAACAGGATGATCAGCCGCAAGCCTCAGGTGGATGAGACCCAGTATTCAGACAACGACTACGTAAACATCCCTGTAAAGGAGACGGTAAGGCTCAACAAGTTCATAGCCAATTCCGGTATATGCTCCAGAAGGGAGGCGGACAATTTCATACAGGCAGGGGTAGTGACAGTGAACGGGGAGGTCGTGACCGAACTCGGGACCAAGGTCAACATCAACACGGACGATGTCAGGTTCAACGGAGAGAGGCTCAGAGGTGAGGCCAAGGTGTATATCCTGATGAACAAGCCGAAAGGATATGTCACTACCGCAAGCGACCCGCACGCAGACAAGACAGTAATGGACCTCATCAAGGGCTGTCCTGCAAGGGTATTCCCTGTAGGAAGGCTCGACAAGAACACCACCGGAGTGCTGATGTTCACCAATGACGGTGAAATGGCAGAGAAGCTCACCCATCCGTCATTCGCCAAGAAGAAGATATACCAGGTCTCCCTCTCCAGCAAACTGACCCAGGAGGATTTCGACAAAATCCTGAGCGGCGTATCCCTCAGCGATGGAGAGATCAAGGCAGACGAACTGGAATATATCGATGATGAAGACCACAGGAAAATCGGCATCGAGATACATTCAGGCAAGAACAGGATTGTCCGCAGGATATTCGAGTCCCTCGGCTACGATGTCAAGGCCCTCGACAGGGTGTATTTCGCCGGTCTTACCAAGAAAGGCATCAAACGCGGAGGCTGGAGGTATCTGACAGAAGGAGAGGTCAACATTCTGAAAATGGGGGCATACAACTGATCATGAAGAACCATAAGGCAGGGTTCGTAAACATAATAGGGAACCCGAATGTCGGGAAATCGACTCTGATGAATGCGCTGGTCGGGGAAAAGCTGTCGATAG
The DNA here is from genome assembly GCA_944325435.1 of uncultured Bacteroidales bacterium. GTDB lineage: Bacteria > Bacteroidota > Bacteroidia > Bacteroidales > UBA932 > Cryptobacteroides. The sequence continues at coordinate 68,683 of CALVAC010000007.1, forward strand.
TGACGGCCAAGGCCCAGACCACGCGGCACAGGATAATGGGGATAGTGAACGGAGAAGACTGGCAGATCGTCTACTCCGACACCCCCGGCATCCTTAAGCCCAACTACAGGCTGCAGCAGAGCATGATGAACTTTGTGGACACGGCCATCGGGGATGCAGACATCATCCTGTATGTGACGGACACCGTAGAAAAGGCTGACAAGAACGAGGAATATATCCTCAAGCTCCAGAAGATAGAATGTCCTGTGATACTGGTCATCAACAAGATAGACATAAGTTCACAGGAAGAGGTGATCAGGCTGATGAACTGGTGGCAGGAACAGCTGCCCAAGGCCATAGTCTATCCAGCCTCAGCCAAGGAAAAGTTCAACCTCGACAACATCTTCGATGCCATTGTGGAGCATCTCCCCGAAGCGCCGGCCTGGTACGACAAGGATGTGTTCACGGACAAGAACCTCAGGTTCTTCGCATCCGAAATCATCCGCGAGAAGATTCTCCTCAACTACAGCCAGGAGATACCATACAGCTGTGAGGTCAGCATCGAGGAGTTCAAGGAGGGGGAGGAAAGATATGACATCAGCGCAGTCATCTATGTAATGCGTGACAGCCAGAAAGGGATTCTTATCGGCAAGGGCGGAAAAGCGCTGAAGAAGGTCGGGACAGAGGCGCGTATGGATATGGAGGATTTCTTCCAGAAGAAAGTGTTTCTGAGGCTGTTCGTGAAAGTGGATCCTGACTGGAGGGAGAACAAGAAAGAACTGAGACGCTTCGGATACGAACATTAAAAGACTACAATATGAGTATAGACGACATCGATCTTCCGGAAATAGAGGATGATGACCTCAACGACCCGCCGGTGGATGAGAATGCGGAATCATCGGGAAAATACGACAGGCTGCTGAACGAGAACAGCATCAGGTTCAAGCTGTCGGGTATGTTCAAGGACTGGTTTCTCGACTACTCCTCGTATGTCATTCTCTACAGGGCCGTGCCGCACATCATCGATGGGCTCAAGCCTGTGCAGCGGCGTGTCCTGCATGCCATGTACAGGATAGACGATGGCAGCCTGACCAAAGTGGCCAATATCGTCGGACAGGCGATGCAGTTCCATCCGCACGGAGATGCGTCCATACTCGGAGCGCTTGTCACCCTCGGGCAGAAAGACCTGCTCATCGACTGTCAGGGTAACTGGGGCAACATCCTGACCGGAGACCCCAACGCAGCTCCACGATACATCGAGGCACGGCTGTCGAAATTCGCCAAGGAGGTCGTGTTCAACCCGAAGACGACAGTATGGATGACATCCTACGACGGGAGGAACCAGGAGCCGGTAAACCTGCCGGTGAAATTTCCTCTGCTGCTCGCACAAGGCGCGGATGGCATAGCCGTCGGACTTGCATCCAAGATTCTCCCGCACAATTTCAACGAACTGATTGATGCATCGATAGACATCCTCGAAGGACGCGATTTCGAGCTATACCCTGACTTCCCTACCGGAGGGTTCGCCGACTGCACAAGATACAACAAAGGGCAAAGAGGAGGAGTCATCAAGGTCAGGGCGAAGATAGAGAAGATAGACAAAAGCACTCTCGCCATCACCGAAATTCCTTACGGACAGACTACAGACAGGCTCATCGAATCCATCCTCAAGGCAAAGGACAAGGGCAAGATCAAGATCAAGAAAATCGCCGACCTGACAACCGGAGAGGCGAACATAATGATCCACCTCCCGAACGATGTCTCTCCGGACAAGACAATAGATGCCCTGTACGCATTCACCGACTGCGAGGTGTCCATATCCCCGAACGCTTGCGTCATTGTGGATGACAAGCCGCAGTTCCTAAGCGTGGATGACATCCTCAGGTTCAATACGCAGCACACCAGGGACCTGCTCGGGCAGGAACTGCAGATAAGGCTCGATGAACTGGAGACTGACTGGCACTACAGCTCCCTGGAAAAGGTATTCTTCGAGAACAAGGTCTACAAGATACTCGAAGGCGACTCCAGGACGTGGGAAGACCAGCTGGATGAGGTATTCCGTGCCATGAAAGGATATCAGGACATGTTCAAGAAGGAAATCGTAATGGACGACATCCTGAAACTGGTGGAAAAGCCGGTACGGAAGATATCCAGATTCGACACAAAGGCCGTCGATGAAAAAATCCGCGGCATCGAAGACGAAATCGATGAGGTCAGAAACCATCTCGAGCACCTCACAGAGTTTACCATCAACTATTACAGGGACCTGAAGAAGAAATACGGCAAAGACCGTATCAGACACACCGAGATAACCAGTTTCCAGAACATAGCCGTCACCCGGGTAGTCAGCAACAACGCCAAGCTCTATGCAAACAAGGCCGAGGGCTTTGTAGGCATCGGCCTGAAGAAAGAGGACAATGCGGAGTACATCTGCGACTGCTCGGACCTGTCGGAAATCATCGTGTTCAACAAGAACGGCAAGTACCGCGTCACAAAGGTCAGCGACAAGGCATTCTTCGGCCCGGACATCATTTATGCAGGACTGTTCGACCGCAATGACCAGCGTACGACATACAATGTCATCTACAGGGATGGGAAGAACGGTCCGTACTATGCCAAGAGATTCATCGTGGGAGGTGTCACCAGGGACAAGGAATATGACATCACACAGGGGACTGACGGTTCGGCCGTACTCTGGTTCACCGCAAACGGCAACGGGGAGGCTGAGACAGTGAAGATATATCTGAGACCGCGGCTGAAACTCAAGAAGCTGATCGATGAATACGACTTCTCGCAGCTGATGATAAAAGGCAGGGCCTCAAGAGGCAACCTTGTGACCAAGAATCCGGTCCAGAAGATACTCCTGAAGAGCAAGGGCATCTCCACCATAGGAGGAAAGGATATCTGGTTCGATACAGACATCCAGAGACTGAACGAAGACTCGAGAGGAGAATATCTCGGACAGTTCGGAAGCGGAGACCATATACTTGCAGTATTCAGGGACGGGACCTACTATACGACTTCGACTGACCTGAGCAACCGCTACCAGGGCGATCTGCTGGAGATATGCAAGCTTGACACATCCCGGACATACACTGCGCTGTATTATGATGGGGATGTCAAGGCATTCTATGTCAAGAGATTCAGCTTCGATATCAGCGACAATACTCCGGTATCGTTCATTTCCGATGCCAAAGGTTCGTACCTTGTGGAACTCTGCGACGACAGACATCCGCAGGTAGAGGTTACTTTCGGGGGCAGGCAGGCACACAGACAGGCTGAAGCCATAGATGCCGAGGAATTCATCGCAAAGAAAGGCATCTCTGCAAAAGGAAAGAAAGTCAGCCAGTATGAGGTTCAGTCGGTCAGGTTCATAGAGCCGCTGCACAAGCCGGAGGATGACATAGAAGAGGCGACTCCTGCAGAAGATTCTGTTCAGTCAGACGACAGCGTAACGCCGGACACGGGAAATATTACAGAGACCGGACAGAATGGCATCCTGGAATCAGGACAGAGCGCTTGGGAAAAGCTCGGTGGCTCAGGAGAGAACCATCCGGCCGATGCTGATCCCGGTTACAGCGACGACGACCAGCCGACCCTATTCTGATTGGCCTCCGCGGCAACGCCGGCGACACTGTTTACCAGATTGACATCTGCGGAAAATCCGGCAATCAGACATCAGATATCAAAACGGCATACAAAAGGATTCCGCAGCGGGCAGGACTATAAAAGGAAAGAATATGTTCCGGGAGAGAATAATATCATTGACAGGCTTCATGGGAAGCGGGAAAAGCAGTGTCGGGAGAGAACTCTCGGCACTGCTTTCATGCCCTTTGGTGGATCTGGATTCGTATATCGAAGAAAAGGAAGGGCGCACTATCCAGGAAATATTCGCCTCGGATGGGGAGGCTGCATTCCGCGCCATGGAACTCTCCGCCCTGCAGGCCCTGTTCAGCCCTTGCGGCCCCGGACTGCCATACATGATTCTCGCCCTCGGGGGCGGGACCCTCACCACAGCACAATGCGCGGACCTGATCCGCAGACACACATACTGCATCTACCTCCGCGCAGGAATCGACACCCTCGTCCGCAACCTCCGGAACGATACCGCCGGCCGCCCCATGCTCTCCCCTGCCGCCAAGACTTCCCCGACATATCCTGGCACCTGTAACTGTAACTCCGACAGTGCCATGAGTAAAACCGACAGCGGCAACTATCCGGAAACAATCCGAAAGCCAGACGGCAACCTCCATTCCAGGCAAAGTGCAAATACAGCCAATGACTGTCATTCTGAACGGAGTGAAGAATCCGCCAACTTCAGCCACACAAAAAATCCGGATGCCGAAGAATCCGCACTCCGCAACCGGATAGAAACCCTAATGTCAGCTCGCAGCCATATCTACGAATCAGTCTCCAGCCTCATCATCGACATCGACGGCAAGACCTTCCCCGCCATCGCCTCCGAAATCGCCGGCCGCTTGCAGCAACTCCATTAACTATAATTATATTCTATCAAAGAATCCCTCATACTCCTCATCGATTATTTTCCACTCACTGTTTTTGCGGCTTCCCGAACGGGATATCTTTTCTGCCTCTTGCAGGCGCTTTAAGTATTTTTGCACCTGACGTTGAGAGAGTTTCAGCTTTTCTGCCATTTGGGCCGTTGTTATCTGCGGATTCGCTGATATAATATTATATATCTGGCGACTTGCTTTCAGGAACTCTTTTCTGCTTTTGGCGAACTGTTCCGGTTTGTTCGCGAACTCTCCTTTAGAATTCACGAACTGTTCCGGTTTGTTCGCGAACTCTTCCCTGTAGTTCGCATCTTCTTTTACAGGGCAATAACAGTTATAATTCAAGTTCCATAAGATCACATGGAATTCAGATGCATTTGACTGAAATTCAGGAGCATGAAAATTAGGCAATCCCTCAAATCTCTTATAGGAATCTATTATCTTCTTCATGCCGCTGCCTCGCCGTTCCATAAGTCCCAACCGGCTGAAGAAATCAGCCAATAAAGGATTCCGTCTTTTGGACGGCACCGTAAGAGGATTCAGCTGCTGGATAAACCTGCCGTCCATCATGCCACCGGGAGAGTATATCTCCATCCGGTCATCGTACATGTCAATATGTATCTCGCTTCCCATCTGCAGGTAGTCACGGTGAATGATTGCATTGGCTATCGCTTCCGTTACGGCACGTTCGGGATAGTCCGGCAATTCTTCGCGGTGGTCACTTTCTTTCCACCATTTCTTTCGTGAATTGTTCCGCACAAAAGATACGGCATCCTGCAACTGGCCGATTACACAACCCTCCAGTTCAACATCATCTATCGCTTCGCCCAAGCCGCTGGTCATATCCAGCCCGTTCCATCGGGTGCAGAATATACGGGATTGTCTTATCGGGGATTCATCTGCCAGCAATGCACCTGCGTTTGTCAGATTGCCATTTTCATCTACGATACCCCATGATACAAACTCGCTGTCTTCAAACGAGCGTTGCAGCCTTTTGTAGTGAACAGACCTGAGTTTGGTAAAAGCCATATCCTCAAATCTGTAATTTGAAGGCAGACTGTCGTATGTCCTTCCGGCTCCTTTAAGAACAAGACTTTTCAATTGAATGCGATCCGCAACGACAGACTCATTACCGATACGGACGAAGGCGAGACGCTGCTTGTCGCCGATATAGTAATAGGGTGTCTCCTGTCCAGGATAGACATGCAACAGCACTAACTTCTTCCCATCCACTTCCTTAAATTCAAGTCTGATTGACGGGACAGGGTCAAACTTGCTCTTTATCTCCTCACTGATTTTCTCGGCGTCACCCTCCGCATCGGCAAGTCCCAACACATGGTCATCATCACTGATGCCGAATATCAATACACCACCTTCGCCATTGGCAAAGGAAGAAACACTCTTGAGCCAACTTTTGGGCCGTCTGACCTCAAGCATCTGTTTCTTGTCGTAAGCAGTTGCTTCACCTATCAGCGATTTAATGTCGAACTCCATAATCATCTGATTAAACACATCCTCTTTATCATGTGTAAAGTTAATGATTTATTGCAATTTGTTCATACACATGCAGAATATCCGACAGCCGGCCATGATACATGCTGGCCGTAATACTCCTCGCAAACCTCCTTATATGTACCGAATTTTGCACAGAAAAACTTCGCCCTGCCCTGTACGAATAATTCTCCCGACCCGGCGTCCCTCACTTCCCGATGACATGCCAATGTCCGCCTTTGTCAGGGCCGATCCGCTCGATAAGGCCATCGGCCTTGAGCCTGGCAATCTGCTTTTCAACGGCCTTCTGAGTTATGCCTATCCGCGCGGCAAGAGCAGCCGCGGTCAATGAGCCATCCCGGGAAAGCAACTCAACGATTTTCTCCCTACTTTTCGGGATTTTTCTCCCTACTTCCCAGTTTTTCTCACCATCGCGCAAAACATTCTCCATGCTTTCATTATCATCTATAGAATTCCGGTATGCCTCTATATCGCGGACAAGATTTTTCACCATTGTGGACACCATAAAGTCCCTGAAAATATTCAGGTCATCATTTTCTCGCGTTGCAACCAAAGACTTTATGTATTCTTCCTTATCCTCATTGAGAATTTTAGTCGGAATCAGCCCGAATTCAAATTGCAGCTGATTCATAAGCAAGCGCGCCATTCTGCCGTTTCCATCAGCCCACGGATGTATTGTCACCAGATTATAGTGGGCATCAAAACTCAATATGTATAAATCATATATGCTTTTACCGCCACAATTCGCCCGTTCCTCGTTAAGTCTCGTGCAAAATTCTGCCAGTTTCGCCGGAACCTTGTTATAATTCATATAGGACCTGCCGCCAATCCCAGCCGTGACATTCAACAGACGCAACTCACCTCTCGCTGATGAAAAGTCTCCCAATGCCGTCTTGTATTCCTTTCCCGTATTCTTCATGACAAGAGCAGACAATTCTCTCAACATGTCCACTGTCACCGGGGCATGCTCTGCCGCCAGCTGAATAGACCGTTCGTACGCAACTTTCAGATCCAGATTCATATTCTGCTCCTCGATGCTTTTTCCTTTCAGGCTGATACCATGGTCGAACATAATCTGATTCTCAACTTCCGTAATGGTAGAGCCTTCTATTGCAGTAGAGTGCGTAATAATCGAGTACAGATAGAATTTGTCATAATCTATCTGACGGTCAATCCCCAACTTCCTATATATGGACACAAGATTTTCCAGTTCTGTATTCATGACCTATCTTCTTGACTTTACCGGCAAAGATATGATTTTCTCCCTACTTCCCGACCTTTTCTCCCTACTTTTTCCGGTTTTCTCCCTACCGGACATAATTTATCGGGTCAGGAATACTCTCCAGCTCCCGTCCCTGTCTCCTTTTTAGAGAAAAGATACAAAAAGTATCCGATAAGGTCATATCTTTACAACCATACCGAGTACTTAACCCAAGGTTCTGTTCCAGACAGTGTGGATAATTACAAAAACTTATCGATGCAACAAATATTTGGAAATCCGAAGAAATAATTCAAAATTTGCATATTAATTGTAATAGATATTACAGTAACGAATATTACAGTTATTGAATCATGAAATTTTATGACAGAGACGCTGAAATCCGCGCATTGAAAAGAATAGAAAAGCTATCCGCAAAATATGCGCAGATGACGGTCATGACCGGAAGACGGCGAATAGGGAAAACGACTCTTGTAAAGAAGGCATTTTCTGAAATACCTTTTCTCTATTTCTTTGTGGGAAAGAAAAGCGAGAATTTGCTTTGCGCTGAACTTAAAGAGATTGTATGTGAAGCGTTCGGCGAGGATATCGGGGACTTCACTTCTTTTGCCAGGCTTTTTGCCGTTATAATGTCCATCTCGAAGCGGAAGAATTTCACTCTTGTCCTTGATGAGTTCCAGAATTTCAGATATGCCAATAATGCAATTTTCTCAGAAATGCAGAATATCTGGGATTCCAATAAGGACGAGTCGCATATCAATCTGGTCCTCTGCGGCTCCATATATTCGAAGATGAAAAGAATATTTGACGACAAGGATGAACCGTTGTACGGACGATGCACCGCCAGATTCAATATCCGTCCGTTTTCAATACTGACACTGAAAGAAATCCTCGGGGATTTCAATCCGCAATATACCGCAGATGACCTCCTTTGTCTGTATATGATTACCGGAGGCGTGGCAAGATATGTGGAGCAGCTCATGACACAAGGGGCACACACCAAGGTTGAGATGATAAATTGCACGCTTGAATCAGGCTCATATTTCATTGACGAGGCCAGAGAGATGCTGTCAGATGAATTCGGCCGTGATTACGGCAACTATTTTTCCATATTGGCCGCTATTGCTTCGGGCGACACAACGAGAGGTGAAATAAAGAGCTATACAGGCATAGAAGCCGGAGGATTTCTTGACAATCTGGAAAAGGATTTCGGGATAATAGAGAAGATGCGCCCATACCTGTCAGGGACAAACAGCAAAAAGGTCAGATACGCCATTTCCGACAACTTCCTGGACTTCTGGTTCAGATTCATCTACAAATACAGGAGTGCCGTAGAAATCCAGAACCTGAAATATGTCCGGGATAAAGTCTATGCCGATTATGAGACATATTCCGGTCTTGTCCTTGAACGGTATTTCCGTCAGCAATATAAGGAAACAGGCATATATAACATCGTCTCCGGTTATTGGGACAGGGACGGCAAGGACGAAATCGACCTTGTCGCAGTAAACGAGGCCGAGCGGGCAATTACAATAGGCGAAGTCAAACGGAATCCGGACAAAATCGACCTGAATCTTCTGGAAGAAAAATCAACGAAAATCCTGAGCCATCACAAAGGCTGGTCTGTCAGTTTTGCGGGGCTGTCACTGAAAGACATGTAGGCATGCATTGCTGTGGGCTACCGTGTCTCTTCGTCTAAAGCGACAACTCCGACAATGGACAACAAAAATAATGCTTATCAATGAGTAATCAAGAAAGGTTTTGTACTTGATGACAAGCGTTTGAAGCAAGGAAAGATTGTATTCGGGAAAGCGAAATTATCTATACAAAGGCAGACCACAGCAAGGAGACAAAGAAGTCAAGCCATGATGATTCAAAGCCGTTCGCTGCCATCTTCCCCGTATCTGCCGTCCTTGGCTTCGAAGATCACGCTTGGCTCGAAAACCTCTACCGTATGCCATACTCCTGCCGGGATCTGACATCCGTACAGTCCGTCAGCCGGGGAGATGTGAATGCGCCCGATCTCATTACCATTATCACCATACAAGACCTCATCCAACCTTCCGCACAGGCATATCACGCTTTCGGAAGACATCGGATGTCTGTGAATATCCACCTTGGTCCCGGGAAGAAGGGCGTTGAGCATCCGTTGCGATGCATCTGCACATGAATTGCGCATATCCACATTCGTCCTCAGCCTCGGATTGGCTGCCGCTTCCTCGAAAAGCCTGTTTATAAATCCTTTGGAAAATTCCATAATGTTATTTCTTCAGTGACATCAGATATTCTTCGTGTAGATGATAATACCTTTTCATGAACAGGATATATGACACCGTCAGGACAGCCAGAGCTGCGCACAGATAAATCCAATGTGCATCAGAAGTGTCCGGTATCAGACAAATAAAGCCGAACGATATGGCAAACTGAATGAGCATATATATTCCGGATACGAAAGGATGGCTCATCTTCAGTTCGTTTGCCATCAGCTGGTAGGCGTGTTTCCGGTGTGCCTCTCCAAGATTCTCGTGCAACATGATGCGGTGGCATATTGTCAGGCAGCCATCGGCACCATATACAAGCAGCAGTATGAGCCAGGTAATGTCCCCGGTCTTCATAATAAGCATTCCGATTGAAAACAGCAGGATGAATGCAATCCCAACACTTCCGACATCCCCGGCAAAACATTTTGCCTTCCCTTTGGGACGGAAATTGAAGAATGAAAAGACCGCCACAGACAAAACCGCGACAATCAGTAAAGATGGCTCGATGAATTCATATTGTACATTTATCAAAATCAACGGGATTAGTACCGCCAAAGAATAACCGGCAGTTATGCCGTTGATGCCATCCATGAAATTGTAGATATTCGTCGCTCCAACGCATACTATAAGAGCAAGGACGACAAACAGTATTTTCATCAGTATACCGCTATCTGCAAGTATTCCGGAAGCTCCCGCACTGAGGAACAACTGCCATATCAGCAGTCCCATTGCGGTAAACTGGACGACAAGCCTGACAGAATCCGGAAGGGAATGTATGTCATCCACAAAACTGATTCCCGCTGCCAATGTAACCGCGACCAGAAACAGTGGATATTGGAAGCCGAAGAATGCACACCATATCCACATCCCCAGCAGAAAAATAATCCCTCCCCCACGCAGCACAACCGAAGAATGGCTTGACCTCTCGTTCGGCCTGTCAATGATGTTGCACTTGTCGGCGATACGGAAATAAAAAAGTTCCGCCAAAAGCAGCAGAAGGAAAATCAAGGCATACAAAACATAGATATTCATAATAAGAATTTTATATCCGATAATTTTTCAGGACATCCATCGGCTCCCAATGCAATTCTTTACATGCTTTTTCATTACTGAATGTCAAGTCCTTAGTCATTTTCTCCAGTTTATAGCTGTTAATTGGAGCCTTAGTCCCGAGACAGTCCCCGACCTTTGCCATACACCAGGCCATCCAATACGGAATGTTGATCGGCTTATGTTTTCCTAACTGGCGGGCGACAGATTCCGATATCTGTCCGAACGATGGCTGATAAGTATCGCATACATTATAGACACCGCCCTTTTCCGCAACCAGAGGCAGGATATTGGCAATATCTTCAGCCATAAGGATACTTTTTACAACCTTGCCTCCCGCTATATTCATGTAAAACCCTTTCCTTATGCCGTTCACCATGGCGCCGAGATTTCCTGGAGCATTTTTCCCCGCGAGCAGAGACGGGCGTAATATTCCAAGAATTACCCCATTCCTGCTGCACCATCGTGTCAGATACTCCTCTGCCATGATTTTGCTTTTTGCGTACGGAGAATCGCCGTCAAGAGGATGCTCTTCGGTTATCAATTCTCCGAATTCGCACCCATATACAGCGACAGTACTGATGAATACCAATGACTTGGGAGCACCGACCCTTTCTAAGGCGGAGCACAGGTTTACTGTCCCCTGATAATTTACATCAAAAAAAGCCTGCTTTTCCGCTTCCGTTTTGGGAACGACATGAGCTTTCCCGCATGCATGTAACACTATATCATAATGTTTGTCCAACTGAGGAATCTCTTTTGCCAGATTTGCCTTTATGCCGTCATCCGGCGAGATCCCGCAGGTAGTCACATCATAATGCCGGTCAAGTACAGGTCTGATATTATTGCCAAGAAACCCTGAGCCGCCTGTAAACAGCAGATTTTCCATTATATTGCGTTTAAAAATTTATTCAGGATTGTCACTTCCGAATATTCTTCTACAGCCACCTTCCGGGCTCTTGCCCCCATTTCTGCCAATGCTTCCTTATCCCATTTCTTCGGCCATCCGCAGTAGCCTAACCCCTTTTCTCTAACAAGCAGATCTATTTCACTATTCTCTGGCCCTAAAAACAGAACGGGTCTCCCGGATGCAAGAATATTGTAAGTTTTTGAAGGGACCCCCAGGCCATACATGCCATCCTCCAATGTCACGACGGCAATGTCGCAAGCTGCAAGAACGGTATTCTGTTGTGAACGTAAATACGGACCGTGAAAAAACACATTCTTCTGTTTTCTCGCCTTCAGAGCCTCCTCCATTGCCCCAGTCCCATAAAGATGGAACTCCAAATCGTCCGGCAGGCTGTCCATTACTTTGTCAAGCCCCTGAACACGTCCGATATTTCCTGCATACTCCAGAATAATCTTCCCTTCCGGGAAAGGTTGTGGCTGGATATTGTCAATATCCGCCCAATTCTCAATTATGGTAATTCTCGGGCCGCCACCGGCTTTCAAGGCGTTATTCACCTTCCGGCCTAACAGATACGCCATATCCCGCCCAAGCGCAATAAGCTGATCTGCCTTGCTGTAAGCCTTGTCGAAAATATGCTTGACCAGACTGTACATCGGCAGTTTCAAACCTGCAGGCCGCGTATTTTCCGGGAACACGTCATGTACAAGGATATTCAGTTCAAATCCCACCTTCTTCTTCAGTCTCGACATCAATGGGACCATAGGAGCCGGATTTGTAACCATCAAGACTTTATCCCCTTTACGAACATACTGTTTTACAAGTGAAATCAGTCTTTTACTCATCAAAACGAAAGAGATTGCCTTGCCCCTTACCGTATTCTTGTCCAAGTCCGTACCTTCAGCACGGTATATATCTATACTATCATGCAACTGGAACTTGTTGTCGGTATCGAGTTTCTTCCGCCTGTCATATATCTCCGGCCCGCAGATTACGCCCACTTTATACTTCTGTACCATGGCGTTGGCTATCTCTCCCATAATATAACTCGTAGACGTTTCGTCCGGAGGAAAAAGCTCGGTAACTATCCAAAGACGTTGGATACCGCTTTCCGTTTTTGAAAGATATTTCAAAGATTTTACTTTTTACAATAATTTCTCACTATGCTGACATATCCTGCATACAGACAGGATATGCTCTTAATCGTTAATTATCCTCTCGAATTCTTCATTATGAACCCTATAATAGAATGACTTTTCAAACTCGTTCCTGCATTCTGAAGAAAAAGCATCAAAATTTCCACATATTTTTTCTAGAGCTGCCGCGAGCTGTTCTTTATCGGTATTGTCGTCAATAGCCACTACGTTCTGGCCATCGTGAGTAAATTCATTGAGATTGGCCCGCAATACTATTGCAGGTGTACCGAACATAAAGCTTTTGGCCAAAACACCACTTTGAGTAGTACGTGCATACGCATTCCATACTGCTATCGAACTGCTGTAATAAGCATTGATTTCCTCATCTGTCATCGGCTGTCCTTTATGAATGGCAACTCTGCTTGAAGTCTTCAATGCTTCCGGTATCTCAAACTCGCTTTTCGTCCCAATCATAAAGCAGATGTTCTCAAGTTTATTGTTGGTTACAGCCCATTCTACAAACTCTAAATATTCCTGAAACGAATGATCTGCCGCTACGGTACCGATATAACTGAAGTACAGTCTTGGCATATGTGTATGCCGTTCTTCCCGCTCATCACAGTACATCAGAGGCAGATAGTGATAGTTCATATTTTTATACAGGCTGTTCTCTTCATAATATTTTACAGCTTTTCTGGACGGTATAAGAATATAATCGCACCATTTGACTGTAATGGCACTTATATGATCAATTATCCACAGTTTAGCCAGATATTTTTTCGAGAAACCGGCTTCCCTGTAAACGTTCATCGGAGCCAACGGCTCATGGAAAATATATACCAATTTGGTGTTCCGTCGCTTCAGTTTCCATATAAGCGGAAGGTTTCTTTGACTCGGGAAAAGGAATATAGCCAAATCTACTTTAAATTCAATACCATCCGAAGCATACGTGACATTACCGTCTTGTGGCAAGAAGGAGCCAAAAGAGGGATTCACATAATAGACAGACTGATACCCTAACTCTTCACATTGTTTATAACTTGCCACCATGTGACTTACATGGCCTGGATTAAAATTCAAGGATATGATCAGTGCGGTCATTTTAATATCTTGTCATAAAGGTCAACATACTCATCATATTTGTTTCTTTTATCAAAATTGTTCAGCACATATTCGGTACACTCACGAGATATTGAGATTTTCCTTTCGTCCGAAAGGGATTTATAATGCAATATCGACTTTTTTATTTCTTCAATATTTCTTACCGGCACGACATATCCCGTTCCTGGTTTTACGACTTCAGGACAAGCTGTTGAATCATATACAATAACGGGTGTTCCGCAAGCCATGGCCTCTATCGTTACAAGACCGAATGTTTCTTCGAAAGAGCCGTTTATAAAAATATCGGCAACCGTATATAGAGCAGCCAATTCAGATTGACTGTCAGTACGTTCTATACCTATAATACCATTAGGGAGCATTTTATTTATAGACTCTGTCACACCGACAAGTACAATTGCAAAGTTCTCGTCCAGCGATTTTCTAAGTTCAATAAAATCATAAAGACCATTATCTTTACTCCAACCGGTCGCCACGCCCAATATTATAAACTTATTCTCTATTCCGAATTTTTTCTTTACGAACTGCATTTCATCCAATCTTGGATAGAAAGCCTGAATGTCAATTCCATTCCGGATAACATGAATCGGATATTTCCCCAAAAAGGATTCTGAAATTATATCTCCTAACCAACGGGATACAGGAACGACAGTCATATTATTGACGGAACAGAAAACTTTCTTTTTCTCGTCATAGTTTTTTTTACTGCGATCAAGCAGATAACTTTGAGGATAACCTTTAAGTCTTGGACAAGAGAAACATCCTGTTTGCCACTTATTACAATGAACTGCTGTAAAATGGACGCAATGCCCCGTAAATGGCCAACAATCATGGATAGTCCATACCACAGGTATATCGTTCCTGGAAAGAAACTCGAATAACAATTTGTAATTTATATAATTCCCGTGAAGATTATGCAAATGCACCAAATCCGGATTCAATGCCTCTAATTGCCCGAGGAAACGTCTTGTTGCTATTCTTGAAGCAAGTCCTTGCCTATCGAATAATCTTGTTTCAAATACATGTTCATAAACCGAGCAATCATTACCTATACGTATAAGTTTTGATGCTGAATGTTCAGAGTTATTTCTGCCATATGCTATATATGTATCGTATCCGCGATTCTTGGCAGCGACACCTATACCTTCCGCTATTCTACCGGTAGAACCATTAACGGCAACAGTATTAATTTGCAACAACTTATACATATTTATACTTCCTTTCCGTATAAAATAGCTTCATGTTCCTTTATCTGTTCTGGAGTAAATCTCATCTTCAATACTTTAGCAGGCACTCCACCGACAATACTATACCGGGGCGTGGATTTATTGACAACCGCGCCAGCTGCAACGATGCAGCCTCTGCCGATAGTCACCCCCTTTAGAACAGTGACATTCATCCCGATCCAATTATCTCCCTCAAAAATGACATCCTGATCATTTTCAGGCAATTTCATATCATCATTCACCTGATCAACGAATTTCCCGACAACATCAGTCCTGTGATCGCCCCCCTGATGCTTACGTGAGGTCCGAAAACCACATGATCCCCTATGACTATCCTGCTTCTGGAAGCTACCATATCCGCATGATATCCGATATGGACATCATTGCCGACATACATGTTCTCATATAGGAAAATACTGTCTGCCGGAGAGAAAAACACCCGTTTCCCGCAGGCTCCCATGCATTTTTTATATTTAGGGATATAAATCTTATTATATATCCTGTGGAATAATTTTACAACGTCAACCATTATTCAATACTGATTCGATAACTTTCATTTGAAATCTCGGATTCCATTGTCCGTCAATCTCTTTAAAGCAGGCCAGTCTGACTTCTTCCCGTTTGGCTGCTTTTTCGTCAAGCCATTTACAGATAGTATCCACCAATGACTCCACATGACCATGACTAAAGAAATCACCGGTCACATCCTTTTGAATTGCTTCAAATTCCGGCATCTGATACGCAAAATCATCATGCGTAACGACAGGAGTTCCGAACATCAATGAATGTATCGCAGTCAAACCGACATTTCCCGGAGAGACGCACAAATCGGCATTATAAATGAGTTCAGCATTGACGGACTCGTCATAACAGGCGCCATAAAACCATACATTATCTCCTATCCCGAGATCTTTTACACGCATTTCAAGCTCATGCCGCATAGAGCCGTCCCCAATCAAAGCCAGATTACATTCTCTGCCTTTCACTTTCAATTGCTTGACAGTATCAACAAGCATATCCAATTGTTTGACCGGGGTCAAGCGACCGATGAAAACAATAACGGGACAGTCATTGCCGAAATGATTTCTGTATATTGATGAGCGATGCATTGATTTTCGCAATGTCAGTTGCACATCATAGGACAATGAATTATGAATGACAAATATTTTGTCTTCTTTAAAACCCTGTTTCACCAACAAGTTCTTCGCATAATTCCCATATACAAAAATTCCGTGCGCAAGTTTTAAAAACGTTCTTTTCACAATGGCTTCAGACCATGTCTCTTTTCCGTACCAACCGTGCGTCCAAAAATATATCTTCCTTTGACGATGCAAAATCCGGATTATAATGCAGATGACCCAGATGCTGATACACATGGGTGCTCCTATCATTAAATATGCGTCAAAATCGTCACGTCTCCGCAATTTTCCTGTCAATCCTTTCATCCGGTAAAAACGGCCCGCCAATTTCCGGTGAGGCAATACAGTCGCAGAGCGGAGTTTGTTTACATCGAAAAGATTGATATCGTTGTCTTCCTTTTCAAAATACCATTCACACTCGTATGTATTATCTAAATCTATATAGATCTTTTCCCGATACAGCGACGGAATATTAAAGATGCAGCATAGTTTCATAGCATTATATCCTCTACATTAATGGAATATATTTGCCGCGTACCTTCATGAACAGAATCGAAAACCGCTGTCTTGCCGTCCCGTGTCCAACGCGGATGCAAATCGCAATGCAGCCCGCTTCGTGTGAAAGCCAGCTCTTCCGGTGATATGCGTCGGAGAATTTCAGGATCGACAAATCGGAAGTAGATATCTTTCTGTGTCATATCGGGTTTGTCAAAAATCATCTGAAAACGTCCTATGTCTATTCTTCGGTTGCGACTGAACTGATACAGCATAAGAGTCCGCACCCCATGACTGTCCGGATATGTATCGTTCACGCACCAGTCGTTATTTACCGGATTCGTCATCGGATGGCCGTCTTCCGTAATCAGATCCTGGGCAAATACTGTAATTTCAGGCTGCTCCTTATCCCGTATCATCATAAAATGCTTGCCTGCATTACCTGTTCCGGTCTTTGGATTTTTTCCCTTCATCAGAATAGATTTCACCACTTTCTTGGCAAGGCGCATCGGCCCGGCCATTATCGGACTACTGAGAATAGGATTGTTCCGAATTGCATCAATAGAGCTATTAGCCCTTCCGTATATATATATCGTATCATCATCTTTCCAATCGAAATGGCTCAGGAATCCATGGGCCAGACATCGTAATCCTGTCCCCTCTGCACTAATAGTCATAAGGCGCGTCATCATTCCTCCGTCAGCCATAAAATAACGATGGAGGAATGCGACTCTGGTACAGGAAGGATTCAACGACAAATGAGTCAGATAGTGATGCGAGACTTTCGAGATACTCTTACAGCAGCACTCCGCCGCCTGCCGTACACTAACCAAGAGTTCAACCTGCCCGGTCTTCAGATCCATTTTTGTAATACCTGAATCTGTCGGGGCAAACTCTGCCGCATTAACATCCGCAATACCGCTATATCCATACCCGCCTAATCTGAAAAGGCGGGCATAATCCAGTCCATAAGCATAATGTCCGTCTTTACTCACCATGTGGGCTGTGGCATTAAAACTGCCGACAAGCCTATCGCTACCTGCATCATAAAGATCAGTTCCCCATACATTACCGACACGATTGTTGACAGCGAAATATTCAGAATTCCCTATCCACTGCTGACGCGCGCCCTGCGGATAATTCAATGCTGTCGTTTCACCGAGACGTACATAATGGTTATCTTTGACATAACCTACTCCGAACAGTTCTCCCGGAAGAGGAGGTCTGTTTATTGTATCCACTTCCAATGAAAGGAATTTATCGCCCGACAGATTCGTAATCAACAAATCATGAAATCCGAACAAATGATGCTTCGGGCCGTCTGTAAGACGCTGAATCGGTAGTTCTAATTCCATAATATCCGTACTATTTTCTTTGTTCATCCCAGGAAATACCTTCTTTAACAACACGTGCCGGAACCCCGGACAATAGGACATTCGGGCCGACAGATTTAGTAACAATAGCTCCCGTGCCTACTACAGTATCATGCTCAAGGGTAACACCTTTCAGGATTTTAGCGCCTTCTCCGACCCAGCAGTGATTGCCAATTGTGACGTCAGCGCCATAATTGATCCTGTTACCATCCATATCCGTAATGGAATGACTGTCTCCCGTACGTATCTGGATGTATGAAGAAAGCATGCATCCGCCGCCTATTTTCAAAGTACATCCTTCGGTACAGGCCAAGTGACTATGGTGACCGATGTATGTATAAGGGCCTATTTCTATCGTACAGCCATTATCTTCGATATACAGTTCTGCTCCAGCAACATATGCACCTTCATGAAGGATTACACGGTTGTTAATTCCTTTGATTTTAATGACACTTTGATAGATGACACTTCCGGATTCATTGACAATAAGATTGCCGGATCCTTTAACCTGAATACGCGATGCGACTCTGATACCCTTATTGTCAAATTTATTGCCTGCTCCTCTGATAAAACTTCTGTTCTCCAGCCAATGCCTGTATCGGAATACCAATGTCCGTAAAAGACGGCTGTTTTTTAGCTTTTCCCTATTCATTCACGATTGTCTTGAAGAATATATCGAGTTTTTTCCCTGTACCATCAATAGTATATTCATTAAGCACCCTTTTCTGCAATTTAAGAGCGAGCTTGACTTTTTCATCATAATCAGCGATGACTTCCTCGATGCTTGTAGCAATTGCTTCCGGGCTCTCATCTTCATAGTACGTTATACAATTGTTGTAATCCGGATCAAGTTTACCGATTTCACTGCTGACTATCGGACGACCGGTACTGGCATATTCCATCATTTTAAACGGGAACCCTGCTGACTGCGCCCCGACCCCCATGCTTCGGGTAGTATTGATAAGGATATCCGCTTCCCTGTCAAGAGTCCCGATAAGCTCTGCATGTTCCATAAATCCATTGAATTCAAACTTGTGGATAGAAGGGACTTTTCCTATCAGTTTTTTCAGGTTATCATCGAGGTTACAGTTCCCGAACACTTTTACGACACACGGAGTTTTGATATAACACATTGACTTTACCAATAGATCGCCTCCTTTGCTGTAATGAATGCCGCCGGTAAGGATAATCGTCACCGGCCTATCCTGCTGAAGTTTATTAATCCGACCGGTTACATTTGTTATTACATCCTCATTTATAATTCCAGGAGTCAGGACCCGATGGGGAATGTCCGGAAGCATCAGCCCGTTACATACAGCCATTACCCCCTTGGAATATTTAATTATGCGATTGTACAATTTAGTCTTGAACCACACAAAATCATTCTTATCCCCGGCCAATGCACGATTGAATATATTATCCTCATACTCCAGTACGTCGATACAATCCTTCAATCGGTTAACCAGCAAAGCCGCACCGAGTGTAATGTTATAATATACCAATACGTCAAATCTCTCGCGCTTATGCTCTTTCTTGATGAACCGGGCGATACGGATCTGATTGATCGGATCACACCTTCGTTTCGACAATATATTGCAGTACTTCACGGTAAGTTTTCCTTCCGGATATTCCTCTTTTTCGGAAAAGGACGGAATATTGACATTGCACGTTGTAACACCGGGACTGTAAATAATCACTTCATGACCCGCAGCCATCATACTGCGCGCGATACCTAAGGACTTGAACGGCCCGGAAAGGGCGAACTTCTTGCCTTTTCCGTATTTTTCAATGAATCCTTTACCTAAATAGGCAGTCAAATATGCAATTTTCATTGATTATTATTTGCTATTGTTTTATAGATCTGATATGTCTGTTCTGCATTATTTTTTTGATCATGCCTTTTATGAGCAATATGTCTCATCTCAGAATTGTTGAAAGATTGGCTTTTCCTGAATATGCTCATTATTGCCTGAGCCAACATCTCATGTTCTCCAACTCTAAATAAAATGCCGCACTGTTCATTTGGTATCATATCAGGGGTACCGCCTACATACGATGCAATCAACGGGACGCCTAACATTTGGGCTTCGCTTACTGAATTTGAAGAATTTTCTATAGTAGAAGGACAAATAAATATATTGGCTTTCAAATATTCTTCAAGCATTTGCTCTGACGATAAAGCCCCCAAAAATATAATATGATCTTCTAGGTTATTTTTTCTTATCAACTTCCTTATATAGTTTTCATAACCAGTACGTCTAATTAGACCATTAAAAGAATTGTCCAATGATAAAGAATGGCCTGCAATTCGGATTATAGTATCTGGATACACAGGAAGAATATATTGCATGGCTTCGAGCAGTTGATGAGCACCTTTGAAAGGGGCTGCTGCGTGACTTAAAAAAATTGAATGTGGAAGACAATTTTCAAATTTCCATTCACGTTCATAAAAATTACTTCGTAATGTTTCGTTACAATGGAAATATCTTACTTCGGAATTCTCGCAAAGAACATGTGCTCTATCCCATGATGTTCTGCCTATAATATATTTAACAGAACGGATTGTCTCATTTTCATAATAACCCCTTCGATGAAAATCATTTTTATAATAAAATACCGGTTTCAAGGTCAATATATCGCGTATTGATATTGATCTGAGCAAGTCAATCGTACGTAAGCCTGCATAGAAATATTTAGATATAACTCCGGCTAGTCCTTGGATGGAAACGACGACATTATCTGCACTAATTGCCTTAATATACGATAAAGCTAACGTACTTTCTACACCATGGACGTGGACTACATCAGGTTCCAAGTCGGTATTTATTGCTTTCCAATATCTATCATAACAATGACTAATATAATCAAACCCTTTTTCATAAGGTATTAAATAATATTTTATTGAGTTACCTTGTAATTTGGTAAATTTATTAATCTGTCTATTGACTATAGCTACAGACAGATTAACATCAGTATATTTAATCAAATTTTCTGCTGAACCCTGTAACCAACCGCCAGAACCTTTAAATGTATCATTGTGTAGCAATAAATCCATGACTTCTGGCATCATTACATATGTTATCCATAAAACTTTCATAATAAAACATTGAAGATGGTTTTATACTCTTGGAATGTTCCGACGTTGATTGTAAATATTTTGAGGCAGTTCCATAATACCCAAACCCAACAGATGCAATAATACATTAAGTAGAATTTTTTGTTTTGGAACTTTTGGCATACTAAAGCAATGGATACATAAGTAAAGCAATAAAAATAGTGAGCAAGACGCCCTACCTGCGGTAAATAATAACCTGATAATGTAATGATTATAGCAAGCATTGAAATCAATAGCATCGACTGTTCTGTCTTTGATAAATTGAAATTGATATAACAATAAGAAAATGACAAAAACAGAACAAGCCACATACTACCTTGAGCAATAGTCAGAGAACCAGCCCATGTATTACCACCCCAATTAAGATAACTGTAATAATCATATTCTTCTGAATACGATTGAAAGAAGTCAGTAATATAAGTACTACCGAAAGTTACAATACTGAAAGCCAAGGCAACAACGCCAAATAAAACTAAGTATGATTGACGAGGCAAAATAAAAACAAACGGAACTATTAATAGGAATAATGCACTGCGATGAAAATATGAACAAACGATAATTAAAACATAATATACAATACTTCGCCACTTCAGTAAATCGCGCCATTTCTCTAGTCTGTTAGCTAAAAGAAATTTATATCCAATCATGAATAATGCTGCGACAAGCATCTGACGTTGTGCTGAAAGTAATGTGGTGAAACCACCGGCAGAAACACAGCCTAAAATTGTTATTGCAACATATTTTGATGTGACTTTTAAGTCAAGTAGACAATATAAAGCATATGCATAAATGCATGAAGACAAAAAAATAAAACCAAAATAACCAATTGGAGAACACCATTTATTAAGTAAGTACCAGCCATATTCCAAATGAATGTCATCGGTATATACGAAGTCTGGTCTTGAGAATTCTTCAAACATGCGTTGATACGCAGGATAATCAGGACAATAATCATATCTGATACCCATATATATGGCAGATATGATACAAACATATTTTATGGCTTTCCTGCAATTATTCTTATTAGCTACTGCTACTATATAAAGTAGGATATAGAATACGATAGTATATAGCATTTACATGATATTATAAAATTGTGACATATAATTATCCTTATCCAAAGTCATTGCTTTTCTTATCGCCTGTTTGCTATATTCATGTCGTAAACTATCATTCTGATAAAGTTTATAAATCCATTTAGAAAATAGGTCGGCATCCCTTTCAATGATGATACCGGAGCCATCGGATAAAAGTTCACTCGCTCCTGCTGTTTTTGATGCAATAACCGGTTTCCCCAGCAGCATAGCTTCGCATAAAGACAAAGGCATTCCTTCAGTGTAGGAAGTGTTAATATACAAATCTGCATTAAGTATATATGGATATGGATTCTTTTTAAAACCGACGAGTGTTACTGAATCATCAACATTCATTGTTCTAATCAATTCAAGGATTCTGTGTTTTTCTGTTCCATCACCGATAATATTGAAATGAATAGATAAGCCCTTATCTTTTATCTTTTTTGCTATTTCAGGTATTAAATCTATACCTTTAACTGGTGCCAAACGTCCTACGGTTATTACTGTAAAACCTTTCTTATTTACAGTATATTCTATTGACTTATTTAAAATTGTATCAATGTCGATAAAGTTAGGTAATACTGTTTGATATGTGGTTATGTCAGGATAAATTTTATTGAATGCATTTTTTGCATGATTACTTACAAAGACCAACTTATCCATTTTATTATAAACGCTCTCTTGAGAATTGTTCGTATCAAATTGCTTCCTAGAAGAATTGTATGAGCCCAAATCTGTATGAATAAAAGAAATATTCTGCCTACCTTTATCCAAAATATATGAATGCATTCTAGCAGGAAATCCCTCCAGGAAAGAAATAATTACATCATATTGGTCTGCGGCTTTACGTATCTGATAACGGTAATAATCATCTAATTGGCCGAATCGCTGCATACAATTCCGCAACAGATTATCAAATCTGGAGCCCATTTTCAGTATGCATTTGGCATGTACTTGTTGAGGAATGTCTTTAAGATAAATGCCACCTTTGAGAAAGTAAAAGAGAGTTACATCGTATTTGCTGTAATCAAATACTTTAAGTAAGTCTATAAGCAATTTCTCTGCTCCTCCCGAATGTAATGAGTTGATAAGAAATAAAATCTTTTTCATCATTAACATGTTCTATATAAATCCATGCATATAAAGATAGAAATCAGATTTTATCTTTATTAAAATTTTTATTTAGCAACATTTTGACATACATTTTTAAATATCTTTTTCTGCTAATATCAGACTCTTTCCTGAAATTAATACTTTCATATTCCATGTCCATTTGTATATCATCAGGTTCATTGGCAATCTTAAAATCTTTGTACGTATCATAATGCTTGATGTATCCAGATGCATGTGTCCCTTCAGCACCGATATTGTTAATCAGATTCTTTGCCGGGACAATTGAAAGTGCTCCATTCATTTTTGAATGGACGGCATATTGGTAATCCCAACTATGCGTAGCTTCTTTAAACGAAGACTCTCTTGACCAATAACACATATTATAGTATGCGTCTTCCGCCTTTGTAAAGAATTGTCCCTTAAATCCACCATGTTTGAAGAATTCTTTAATTTGACGTTGTTGAATGTCCATATTGTTCCAAACTCGTTTCCATGTTGCCCATCCCCAAGTATGCGCATATTGAGTAAAAATGTAATCATATTTCTCAAACACCCTTACTCCAGAGATTGGTGAAAATCCAGATATATGCCTAATGCGAACATCATCCTTATATTTTTCAAGAAGGTACTCACAATACGGGAAAAATGCGGTTGAAGGAATACAGTCATCCTCCAAAATAATCAAACGGTCAGTATACTGAAATGCCCACGATATGGCACTATACGGACCATATCCGCAACCGAGATTATTATTCATAAAATTTGTTTTGATTGAACACTTCCAATCAATATTTTCAACGAGATTTTTAATTTCCTCACAAGCCACCTCATCTTTAACATTCAAGGGGCGAGGCCCATCTCTGAATACTAGGAGGTTCTCTATATTTGACTGCTTTAATGCTTGAAGCATCTGACGTATATAATTCGGACGATTAAATGCTATTAATAGGACAGGAGTTTTCATTTACCCAATTACGTTATTCTGTAAATATATTTTTGAAGATTTAATAAATGAATATAGTTTCTGTTTGTAGTCAGGAGGCAAGTCTGACATAATGATATTGTCATCTGTATTAAATATAATACGTTCGCTAAGTCCACATATGGACATCAATGAGTTTAATCTCGACGAAGCTGACTGTAGGGCAATATAAGGTATTACTTTTTTGCCGAAAATCAGTGAAAAAGATGTCCCATGAAAACTATCAGTTACCACGTATTCTGCATTTTCTATATAACCGATAAACTCCCTTGGACCAGCGTCATTAACAATTTTGCACTCCTTAAAGCGATTAAGAATATTGCTTGTAAGCCATACCACATCAAGACATGTTTTGTTTCTGATTTTATTGACAATTGATAACAGGTTTTTACCTCCGTTAAGATCGTAGACTAAAATATATGGATGTTTAATATGCGGTTTAACACTTATTTTACTCCATTCATCAGCAGTCATCAGGAAAACAGGGTCGCACACTTGAGGAACATTTAAACCCAGTGTTTCGAAAATAATGTTTACTCCCTCAGCTTCCCTACTGCTTAGTGCATCGAAATCGTATAAATAAGGTTTGATCATATTTCGTTCCTGCTCTGTTATTTGGGAGATACCAAAACTTGGTGCATAAGCAACTTTCCGAGATGTGCCTTTTTGAAATCCCAGATAGTAAACGCGCCAATCTTTGATACGAGGATGAAATACTTGATCACTTCCTGAAACATAGACATCATACTTGTCTATATGGTTAATTAACTTATCCTCTGACTCATATTTTTGACGAGAAAAGTTTATATAATGCATCCTGAACCGCACAAATAAATTAATCCTGCGCTTTAGCGGTATGTAGAATAAAAGTCCGTATATTTTAAGTAATATATTTTTAATAAAATTAGAACTTTTGATTTGTATCGGATTCAGTTCCTGCTTATTAAATTTGGTAAAATAATTGATGACTTCGACACTACCTTCAACTTTTGATGACAGATAGTATTGTAATGCATATGTTTGTAGAATAGCACCATAATTTATTGCATTACTGAATGTCAGAATTCCTATTTTCCGCATATAGATAAATATATTTTATATGCAATTGACTTTATTTTACTTTTTAGTATTTCCGTTCGAAGTTCATGCTTGACAACATTCATATAGCCCTTTTCCCTTATTAAAGACATCAATCTTGTGTTCTCTTCCAACCATTTCTTCCGTTCCTTAGCCTCATTGAAAATATATGAATATGCAGATAACGGAACCTTTTCTATAAAGCATGTATCTGCTATTTTACTAATCCAGGCAATCCCTTTTGAATTATGTGCCAGAACAAGAGACATTCCCTCATTCTCCTGTATTTCTGGTCGGAACTTTGCAAGTCCCCAAAAATCCGCAATAGTTAAATCAGCAATATTATTGTCAGTTATTCTGTCACAATCGTAGCAACAACGTCTTAACAATGTATTCTTTTGAAAATAAGTGTAATAATAAAAGAAATTATATGGTCCGAAGACGGTTTTATTATTATCAAACATCATTTTCCAACAACTATAACCCCATCCTTTGTCTTTTGGACGGAAATCGAAAGAAATCATTTTTCCTCCATATTTATTTTCTTCATAATGTTTGTATTCGGTAAAGAACTGATTTGATGGCACACCATGACAAACAAATCTTACAAGCAAAAGGTGATTTCTGTCTGTTTTTTTTATAGTCAAATATCTGTTCAAACCGCTTATTTGACAAGGAGTACCTACGAACAGAACTTTTTTCCCTCCCTTACACAAAATGTTTTCTACTTCTTTGTATATATTTCCTGTATATGATTCTATATATTTAGATTTTCGCAATAAATCAACTTCTACTATATCGGAAGAAGTATGTTCTAAACGTTCTCTGTCAAAATTATATACAGCACCGAATACAACACCTCCCTCTTTAATTATTTTGCCTGCCAATAAAGAGAAGACTCCTCCTGATGAAGATTGGCTGATTATGTTTTTATCATGTGCTTTGATCATGAAAGCATGTGTCGGTGGGACATATTCAGTTATATTTGTTGAACTCCCATTACATACATGACAAGTTTGCTCACATAGTCCACATTTTATACATCTTGATTCATCCAATATTGGATAGTAATAACCATCTTGATTATATTCTAATGCCAATGCTGATTTAGGACAAACAGAAATACATGCTCCACATCCTGTACAGGAGTCATTTATGTCGAAAATTTTGAGATTTACCACTTTGCAGTTTTTCAAAAATCAATATCAATATTATATTACCGACCAAACTGATGACAAAAGACAGGCTCAACCCCCATGCCGCTCCTTTATAATTAAAGGATGTTATCATAACGGAAAACATTACAATACATAAGATGGAACTGACAATTTTATTTATCAAGGGGATCAACGTATATCCTTTTGCGATAGTTATTTGAGACATTGTATAATATAGCATACTTGCAACCACTGATATTGCAGATATCCGTGCATACTCAACGGACATCATGTAACGACCCGCAGTTAATATCTTGATAATATATGGGCAAAACAATATAAAGACAATAGCAATTATTGATATTGAACCAACAAGCATTGTTATTATTTGAGTTAACCTAATACGATTTTTTTCTGCAATAGCCTGAAAAATATCAGGCTGGAATGTAGAACCTATAGCAGTTTGGAAGACATTGATATATGATGCTATTTGAACACCTACTACATAATACCCCATTTCAGTATGATTGCCTAGACGCTCCAGAAATACCTTATCATAGCCATTTGCGAAAAAACCTAGCATTGCTGCTATTGTTAAAGGAAAACAAAATTTTAGGATTTTCCGAAACAAGATCCAATCAAAGTCTATTTTTAAATCTTTTCTATATAAATATATACAATAAGAAAAAAAACAAATGTTAATTACAAGTGGTGCCATCAATTTTCCAACTGCACCCCATTTTAGACAGGCCACAAAAAATAAATTTGATGCTGTCAGCATCAATCCGTTTGAGACAGTAAAACCAAAAAATGTTTTGGATTCCCTTCTCATTTTTAAATCAGTTTGTCTAAATGTAAATAATCCACTGAAAGGAATTGCCATTATTGTTAGAATGAGATAAGGAAATATAGGCAAATCACTATCTCCGTTGCAATATTTTAAATAACAAAAAACTCCTGAAATACTTAATATTGACAGTAAGCCTGAAAACCAGATCAAAGATTTTATAATTGTAGAACGTAAACGTATCCTCTGCTCCTCATTACATTCAAAATATGCTTTTGTATAATAATGAAACATATAGAATACAATAAACGGACTGAGAAGTGTTGTAAAAGACGAATAGAATCCGACAATCGCATAATCTTCTGGAGACATGTTGATCGCTATCAAGGGATTAGTTATAAGATTTAACATCATTGGAATTAATGATGCAAAAAAATACAATCCTACACTTGAGGAATATCGTTTTAGAATTGTGCCAAAATTTTCACCGGATAATAACATCATATTAAAAGAATCTAATAGAAAGCACAATCTTGAAAGATATAAATCTTAAACTAATTCTCGAAAATTATAATTGTGAAGAATATGTTATATGAAGATATTTCCTAATAGCAAGGTCACATCTATCTGGTTTGCAGATATTTCAGATTTTTAATCTATCTCACATTGAATTCTATGGCAATATGAGGTTCCGTGATTGAGATCCTCGAAAGATGGAATAAATATATCAGACTTTCCTCCACACCATCTTGTTCACAATCCCCACATAGCTTTGGATGATCTTGACGACTTTGGTGGAGACGTTCTCGTCGGTGTAGTCGGGGACAGGGAGGCCATTGAAGCCATCACGGCAGAGTTCCACAGCGGTGTCGACGGCCTGGAGGAGGCTTTTTTCGTCTATGCCGGCGATGATGAAGTCACCTTTGTCGATGGCTTCTGGCCGCTCAGTGCTCGTCCGGATGCAGACGGCTGGGAAAGGATGTCCTACACTGGTGAAGAAACTGCTCTCCTCCGGGAGGGTACCGCTGTCACTCACCACCGCGAAGGCGTTCATCTGGAGGCAGTTGTAGTCATGGAAGCCGAGAGGCTCGTGACGGATGACCCTCGAGTCGAGACTGAACCCGCTTGCCTCAAGACGGTTGCGGCTACGAGGATGGCAGCTGTACAGCACAGGCATGTCGTATTTCTCTGCCATCGCATTGATTGCATTGAAAAGGCTAAGGAAGTTCTTCTCCGTGTCTATGTTCTCCTCCCTGTGGGCGCTCAGCAAAATATATTTTCCTTTTTCGAGACCGAGACGTCCGTGTACGTCCGAGGCTTCTATCTCCGTTAGGTTCTGGTGAAGAACCTCTGCCATAGGGGAGCCGGTGACATACGTGCGTTCGCGAGGCAGACCGCATTCCGCAAGATAACGCCTCGCATGTTCGCTGTAGGCCATATTCACGTCCGAGATGATATCCACTATTCTCCTGTTTGTCTCCTCCGGAAGACACTCGTCCTTGCACCGGTTGCCGGCCTCCATATGGAAGATCGGGATATGCAGCCGCTTTGCCCCGATGACACTAAGGCAACTGTTGGTATCCCCGAGAACGAGCACAGCATCAGGTCTTGTAGCCGTAAAAAGCTTGTAGCTGCAATTGATTATATTGCCGCATGTGGCACCGAGGTCATCGCCCACGGCATCCATGTACACCTCCGGGGCATCGAGCTTCAGATCCTTGAAAAAGACCCCGTTGAGATTATAGTCATAATTCTGTCCCGTATGGGCAAGAATTACATCGAAATACCTCCGGCATTTGCTGATGACCGCGGCAAGACGGATGATTTCCGGCCTCGTGCCCACGATGATGGCCAGTTTTATTTTGCCATTATCTTTAAACTTTATATCTGAATAATCGAGTTTCGGCTGTTTGTTTTCCATATGATTTATTGTTTTTCTACCGGGTCAAAATATGTGTCCGGACGTTCCGGATCGAAGGTCTCGTTGGCATACATCACCGTGACGAGATCTTCGGTGTCCGAGAGGTTGATAATGTTATGGGTATAGCCCGGAAGCATGATGACGCTCTGTATTCTGTCTCCACTCACCTCGTATTCGATGACCTCGTCCGTCCCCTCCTTCCTCATTTGTATAAGACCGTGTCCGCTCACCACGATGAACTGTTCCCATTTCGTATGATGCCAATGCTGGCCTTTGGTCACTCCCGGCCTGCTGATGTTGACGCTGACCTGTCCGCAGTTAGGAGTATGCACGAGTTCCGTGAACGACCCTCTCCGGTCACTGTTGGTCTTCAGGTCGAAAACAGCCTTCTCCTTGGGAAGATAACTCAGATAGGTACTGAGCAACCTTTTGGCAAAACTGCCGGCAGGCATCTCCGGCATCATCAGAGTCTCAGGTATCTTCCGGAACCTCTCCAACAGGTCAACTATCTCTCCTAGAGTAGCCCTGTGGGTCACGGGACAATAGCAGTAACGTCCGTCCTCAGCCGGAAGCACTTCCAGTCCGTCAAATTCGCAACGGTGTTCCTTTCCCTTGAGGGCAAGTATCATCTCTTCAACAAGGTCATCGATATACAGCATTTCGAGTTCAACCGATGGGTCATTGACCGTAATCGGAAGGTCATTTGCAATATTGTTGCAGAAAGTCGCTATGGCGCTGTTATAGTTCGGCCTGCACCATTTGCCGTACAGGTTCGGGAAACGGTATACCAGTACCTTCACCCCGTTCTCCTGTCCATACTGCAGAAACAGGTCTTCTCCGGCCTTTTTGCTGCGTCCGTACTCACTGTTGCCGAAACGTCCTGCAAGGGAAGCCTGGGCGCTGCTGGAAAGCATCACGGGAGCCTTGTTGCCGTACTTTTTCAGAGTGTCGAGCAGGGTATTGGCAAACCCGAAATTGCCTTTCATGAATTCTTCAGGATCCTTGGGTCTGTTGACCCCGGCGAGGTTGAACACGAAGTCGCATTCCCTGCACCATTCTTCCAGCTGTCCCGGAGCAGAATCCAGATCGTATTCATACACCTTGTCGATCTGAAGATCGCCATAACAGCGGGCTTTTCCTTCACGGATATTGTTGAGCTGGGCACACAGGTTCCTGCCTACGAAGCCCTTAGCCCCTGTAACCAGTATTTTCATTGTCCTGATGGTTCCGATGATTATTTGGCAATATTCTCCATTCCCTTCAGCTCGTTCTGAATATACTCGAGAGAGGCGATTTTTGCCTTGGTCTCCTCTAGGTCAAGACGGCGGGTATTGTCCGAATTGAATTCTTCAATCATCGCCCTCTTCGTATCCCCCTCCGTAAAATATTTGTCATAGTTCAAGCTGCGGTTGTCGGCCGGCACACGGTAGAAATTGCCCATATCCTCGGCCTTGGCGCATTCTTCTTTGGTAAGAAGCGTCTCATACATCTTTTCCCCGTGACGGATTCCTATCACCTTGATATCCTCTTTCCTGCCGCCGAAAAGTTCGCATACGGCTTCCGCCTGTGTCCTGATTGTACATGCCGGAGCCTTCTGGACAAGAATGTCACCGTTCTGGCCATGTTCGAACGCGAAGAGCACAAGATCTACGGCCTCTTCAAGACTCATTATGAAGCGGGTCATCTTCGGTTCCGTAACGGTGACCGGAAGACCTTGTCTTATCTGCTCTATCCAGAGAGGTATCACGCTTCCGCGGGAGCACATTACATTGCCGTAACGCGTACAGCATATCTTGGTGTTGCGGGAATTGCGGCTCTTGGCTACGGCAACCTTCTCTTCAATGGCCTTGGTGATTCCCATCGCGTTGATAGGATAGGCAGCCTTGTCGGTGGAGAGGCAGATCACGCATCCGACATTGTTCTCGATGGCAGCCGTAAGCACATTGTCGGTACCTATGACATTCGTCTTGACAGCTTCCATAGGGAAAAACTCACAGCTCGGAACCTGCTTCAGTGCGGCCGCATGGAAAATATAGTCCGTCCCAGGCATTGCATTACGGCAGCTCTCCAGGCTCCTCACGTCGCCAATGTAAAATTTTATCTTGTGCGCCACATCGGGATATTTCGCCTGATATTCGTGGCGCATGTCATCCTGTTTCTTCTCGTCCCGGGAGAAAATCCTTATCTCCGCTATGTCTGTCCTGAGGAAACGGGTCAGCACAGCATTCCCGAAACTTCCGGTACCACCGGTTATCATCAAGGTTTTTCCTGCAAAAATGCTCATATGTCTTTTGTTTGTATTGACTTGATTGACGGACTGTCAAATCTTTCTCTTCAGTCCCTTCTGAAAATATCCCTTGTGTAAACTTTATCCTTTACATCGTCGAGACAGGCGTCATAACGGTTGGCGATAATGGCCTGAGACATGTGCTTGAATTCTTCGAGGCTATTGACCACTCTGCTGCCGAAGAACGTGCTTCCATCCTCAAGTGTCGGCTCATAGATTATGACTTTGGCCCCTTTCGCCTTGATACGTTTCATCACGCCCTGGATACTGCTCTGACGGAAATTGTCACTGTTGCTCTTCATTGTCAGGCGATATACTCCGATGACACATTCTTTTTCATCATCCGGATTGAAATCCCCCTGATTATAGTAATCATAGTATCCTGCCATATGCAGAACCCTGTCTGCGATGAAGTCCTTCCTCGTCCGGTTGGAGTCCACGATAGCCTGAATAAGATTTTCCGGCACGTCGTTATAGTTCGCGAGGAGCTGTTTTGTATCTTTCGGCAGGCAGTAGCCTCCGTACCCGAATGACGGGTTGTTGTAATGACTGCCAATGCGCGGATCAAGGCAGACCCCGTCGATAATGGACTTCGTGTCTAGCCCCTTTATCTCCGCGTAGGTGTCCAGCTCGTTAAAATAGCTGACTCTAAGGGCGAGGTAAGTGTTAGCGAACAATTTCACAGCCTCAGCCTCTGTCGTTCCCATAAAGAGTACAGGAATATCATCCTTGATTGCACCTTCTTTTATTATGTCCGCAAAAACACGGGCCGCTTTTTCAAGTTTTGCATCTTCCTTATCATAGCCGACAATGATACGGCTTGGATACAGATTGTCATACAATGCTTTCGATTCTCTCAAGAATTCAGGAGCGAAGATTATGTTCGGTTTTACGGCTTTCATCGTCCCTTCGGAAAGTCTTTCCCTATAGGAGAATTTCTTCCGCAAGGATGCAGTATATCCTACAGGGACAGTGGATTTGATGACCATTACGGCTCCCGGATTGACCTTCAATACCAAGTCGATGACCTCTTCCACATGCGAAGTGTCGAAGAAATTCTTCTTGCTGTCATAGTTAGTCGGTGCAGCAATGACCACGAAATCAGCATCCGCATATGCGGATTCCCCATCCAGAGTAGCTGTGAGGTCAAGCTCCTTCTCTGCAAGATATTTCTCAATATAGTCATCCTGTATAGGCGAAATGCGTCTGTTTATCTTTTCTACTTTTTCGGGGATTACATCCACTGCCGTTACCTTGTGGTGCTGAGAAAGCAATGTAGCTATAGACAGACCGACATAGCCTGTACCTGCCACAGCTATCCTGATGTCCTTCTTTTTTCCCATAATGTTTCTGTATGCATTTGCCCTCCGGTATCCATATGATTGCGATAACCGGCATAGATTGGCGTATTATTTACGATTCAGTCCAGCACAGCGTATTTGGAATGCCGGCTCTTGTATTCAGGCACTATTTCCTTCATAACCTTGACGATGGCCATGTCATCGAATGTCTCCGAGACCTCCATAAGTTTCTCCTCATTGGCGCAGGCGGTATCGTAATCGTATTCCCTGACCTTGGCCACCATTATTTTAGGATTGGAAGTCGGGACTGTAGCCTCCTTGTCGTTAAGCACTTCCTCGTAGAGTTTCTCACCGTCGCGAAGTCCGGTAAACCTGATCTCTATATTCTT
This sequence comes from uncultured Bacteroidales bacterium, assembly GCA_944325435.1. Lineage (GTDB taxonomy): Bacteria > Bacteroidota > Bacteroidia > Bacteroidales > UBA932 > Cryptobacteroides. Next base: position 101,818 of record CALVAC010000007.1, read on the forward strand.
CGCTCCAGACAGGGCAATCATCCTTTTCGCCAGGTCTACTATCCTGACAGGCTGGCCCATATCGAACACGAATATCTCACCTCCTTTCCCAATTGTCCCTGCCTCGAGCACAAGCTTGCAGGCTTCCGGAATCAGCATGAAATAACGGATGATGTCCGGGTGGGTTACGGTTATGGGACCGCCGTTACGGATCTGTGCCTTGAAAATAGGGATGACACTGCCGTTCGACCCCAGGACATTCCCGAAGCGTGTGGTGACAAACTGCGTCACTCCCTCTACCTTGCCGTCCTGGATAGCCTGGTTGAGACTCTGGCAGTAAATTTCGCAGATACGCTTGCTGCAGCCCATGACATTCGTCGGGTTCACGGCCTTGTCCGTGGAAATCATCACGAATTTCCCGGTGCCGTACTTCACGGCAAGGTCCGCAATGACACGTGTCCCGTAGATATTGTTCTGGACGGCTATCGCCGGATTGTCCTCCATCATCGGGACATGCTTGTAAGCCGCCGCATGGAAGACATATTCCGGTCTGTGCTCCATGAATATCCTGTCCATATGCTCCTTGTTCGTTATACTTGTCACTATCGTCTCGTTCACGATTTCAGGCCAGTCCCTGGCCATCATCCTTCTGATGTCGTGCATCGGAGTCTCCGCCTGGTCCACAAGTATCAGCTCGGACGGGCGGAACCTGGCCACCTGCCGCACTATCTCCGAACCTATCGACCCGGCAGCCCCCGTTATGAGGATGCGCCTGCCAGACAGCTGCCGGCCTATGGCCTCCATATCCACTTCTATCTTGTCCCTCGGCAGGAGGTCGTCTATCTCCACTTCATGCAGCTGCTGATGACCGAGCGGACTCTTCCCGTCCCATTCCTCCCCGTTCGTCATCATCATTATCCTGATACCCGCCTCTATGAACTCGTCTATCATCCCGTTGTTGGAGCGGAAGCGTTCTGTCTTCAGCGGGGATACGAGCAGGGTCTTCACTCCTTCATCCTTGAGTTTCTTTGCGATACCCTTGCCGTTGAGATAGACAGGTTTGCCCAACAGGTAGGCTCCTTTCATCTCGACACCATCCGAAATGAAGGCATGGAGAGAATATTTCTTGTCCTTGACTGCTATTATGCTCTTGGCAAGGCTTATCCCGCCTGCCTTCGTCCCGTATATCGCGACCGACACTGCATTGTCAAGATGGAATGAATCGAAAAGACGCTTTACGACCACCCTCTCAAGCCACAGCAGCAGGGTGCTGCAGAAGAACAGGGCAATGACAGTGGAAATGTTCGGGCACAGGACAACATCCTGCACCGGCCAGGCCCAATCTATGAGCACTCCTGTGACATAAAACGAGGCCGAACCGATGAGAGATGCGATTGCCACTCTCTGCAGGTCAACGAATGAGGAATAACGGATTATTCCGGAATATGTGTGGAGGGCATGGAATGCAATGATGAACGGAACCAGCCCTACAAGGAGAGACAGGACAATGTCCCAGAATCTCGTTATGAACACAATGCCGCCGCACTCCATATAATATCCGAAGAAACCGGAGAACAGGACCACGGCGCAGTCGATAAACAGTATGCACCAGTAGGGTATCGCTTTCCTGGAAAAATACCAGTCGGATACTTTCTGCAAGATATTCATTTGTTAAGTTTTCCGTTAAAAATTGAACAGAATGTGTCAGCTGTCACCGGATGCTACTCATCCTTCTCATCATTGCCGTAGCCGTAAGAGCCGTAACCATAGCCATAGCCGTATCCGTAACCATAACCATAGGCATACCGCCCATAGCCGCCCGACCTGACACTGACGCCGTTGAGCACGATAGCCATCCTGCTGTATTTCCTGTCCCTGTACAGTTCCTCTACTACCGGAAGCGCCCTTCTGTCCATTATGCCGGCCCTCATAACGAACACCGACACATCTGCCGCCTGGGCTATTATGGAAGTATCAGCCACTATGTCCACCGGAGGGCAGTCGATGAAGATATAACGGTACTCTTTCCTGAGGGCGTCGAGAAGTTTTGCGAACCTGTCGGACAGCAGAAGCTCCGCAGGGTTGGGAGGGATAGCGCCGACTGACATAAGGTCCAGATTCTCATCCAGGTTCTGTATGAGACTGTCAGGATCGCCTTGCCTGCCTGTCAGCCAGGACACGACCCCCTCGCTGTTCTTCTCCAGGGATTTGCTGAGCGTAGCCTTGCGCAGGTCAAGATCCATCATCAGCACTTTCTGCCCCTTGAGAGCCATACTGGCTGCCATATTCATCGTGATGAATGTCTTGCCCGCATTGGGATTGAAGGATGTCACCATAATAACCTGATTCCCGTCCTCTTTCCCGATCATCATGTCAAGATTTGTCCGGAGCACGCGGAAAGCTTCGTTGATTACATTCCGGCTTCCTTTCCTGACGACAATCCGGCAGTTCCGGTTATCGAACTTGTGCCGTCCGATGTTGGCTATGTTCCGTTTCAGAGACGACTTCATCTGCGGTATCTCGGACAGGAAAGGTATGCTGAGAACTGAAAGGTCTTTCTTACCCTTGACCGTACTGTCCATCATCCTGCAGAGGAAAATTATCCCGAACGGTATGCCGGCCCCGAGCACAAGGGCAACCAGCAGGACCATCATCCGGTTCGGGGATATCGGCCCCGGGGCACCCGTAGGAGACACTATCAGCCGCGTATTGGCCACATTCACAAGACTTGCTATCTCGTTCTCCTCCCGCTTCTGCAAGAGGTAGATATAAAGCGACTCGGTGACCTTCTGCTGCCTTTCTATACCCAGAAGCTCCATCTGCTGTCCGGAGCTGGAAGTGATACGTGCCATAATCTGATCCTCCTGGCTCTTGATCTTGTCCGCCTGGAGACGGAGTGTTGCCAGCAGGTTGTCTATGGAACGTATAATGGCGCTCTTGATGGACAGCATGGCGGCATTCATGTCAGCGATGAGGGGATTGTTCTCGCTGCTCGTCGCAATGAGCTTGTCCCGCTGGAGCACTATCTGGTTGTATTCCGATATCTGGTTCTCTATGTCGGCGCTCGTAAGCCCCGAATTGGCCGGGATGAGTGCAGTGGCATTGGCCGGCTCCGTAAGGTAGTCCCTGATATATTGCGCTATCGACAGCTGGTTGTTGACCTCGAATGACTTCGAGGCATATTCCGTCGACTCCTCCAGATAGGACTGGGACAGGGCCTGCATATCCGTAAGCCTGTTCTGCTCCTTGTATTCCTTCAGGCTCGTCTCTATTCCCCCGAGCTCCTGCTCGATGACAACGAGCCGTTCATTGATGAAATCCGTAGTGTTGCGGGCCGAACGGTTCTTGTCATGCACCCACTCGTCGTTATACACATCTATCAGGGTGCTCAGGATATTCTCCGCACGCGACGGATATGTGTCCTCGAGGGAAAGCACCACCACGGAAGTCTGCTTTCCGGACACCGTCGCGCTGAGCCTGGCGGCATAGCCCTTCCCCTTGGCCGTGCTGTTGACCCAGCTCACTGTGATGTCATCCTTCCAGGAGTCGATATTATAGGCCGACGGCAGAAGCACTATCTCCCCTACGGATGTGGACATGGTGTCGCCCAGCGCCCCATCGACACTGTATTTCCTTATCCTGTTACCTCCTACGGTAAAATTTTTGAGCACGAATGTGCTGTCCCCGGTCCTGCTGACCCTGAACGAGAAGGACGATGAAACAATAGGTTCGACTATCGACATCTCGAACGGGGAAGTCCTGTAAAGTTCCCTGTCACGGAGAAACTGGTGTTCCACATAGCCGGTCTGCAGCCCGAGCCGCTCCACGACCGTGGTCATAAGGTCCGGAGAGGAGAATGCCTCAACCTCATTGTTGACATTCACGCTCGACCCCTGGCCTCCGAACCCTGAAATATTGGCTATGTCCCTGAGGGTAGCATCCTGCGCATCCTCATCTATTATGACCTTGGCGGAACGGCTGTACACCCCGGGAGTCCTGTACAGGTAGAATGCCGCGAAGACTATGCATACCGCAAGCGACAGGACATACCACCACCTGTATCCCCATATCATACCCCATATGTCCGAAAAATTGAAATCCTGCTGCTCATCCTGCCGGAAGCTGCTGCCGTTGTTGTTTTCTTCTGCCATAAATCTCTATGTTATAAGTCAATGGATTATTTTCTCATCTGGCCAGCAGTGTCGCCAGCAGTGTCGCCACGGACACGAGAAGGGATCCCGATGAAATCACTATGGAAGTCATCCTCAACCCCTTGTCATCAAGGGTAGACTGCCTTGCCTTGATCTCGCTCGGCTCGACATACACTATGTCATTCTGCTGCAGGTTGTACGCCGGGGACTTGAACACATCCACCGAACACAGGTCCACATTGTAGAACACCCTCTTCCCGTCAAGCTCACGTATAACCGTCACATTCTCCCTCTTGCCGTAGATTGTAAGGTCACCCGCAAGACTCAGGGCCTGGAGCACCGTCACCTTGTCTCCTTCTATGGAGTATGTCCCCGGACGGGCGACCTCTCCGAGAACCGAGACCTTGAAGTTCATGAACTCTACAGTCACCACTGCATCGTTCAGGTATCCCTTGTCCAGAAGAATCCCCTTTATCGACTCCGAAAGCTCCCACCTGGTCATTCCCCCGACCTCTATCCTGCCTATGACAGGGAAATCGATATACCCTTCATTGTCCACGACATACCCCAGAAGACGCTGCTGTCCCCCGCTTGTAACGATTTCGGAACCGGCCTGGTAGCTGACGACAGGAAGGTTGAACATAGACGCAAGCTCCGGGTTGCGGCTGGATACGACAATGGAAATCATATCTTTCGGCTGGATGACGATACCGCCGTGCCTGTCGATTTCTTCCGGATGGTCCAAAGCCTTGTCCTGGAAGTATGCGATATCTTTTACCTGGCCGCATGATACCAGGAACATCACCGATAACACGGCTGCTGTCAGCACATGTATCCGTTCTTTTGTCTTGCCCATAAAAATGAGTTTATTTTCAGTTATTTTTCTTAAGCGTAAATCTTCTTGATTCCTGTCTCCCGATATGTCATATCAGCCCATCAAGGGCGGCCTTGTGCCAGCGGGAATACTGCTCCGGAGAGACCGGGCTGCCAGACAGTATCTTGTGGTCCGGCCCGAATGCGCGGACTATATGCGTCCTTGAATATTTGCGGAACAGGCTGTCCTGGACAGAAGCCATCACGACAGGGAAAGGCCAGGCCTGCAGATGCAGCACGATGATGTCGCAGTCCGGAAACAGCTGTCTTAGAAGGCAGGCAGACTGCTCGAACGCAACCCAGTACTCCCCTGCATCATAGAGGTAGATGAATCCGTCCGTGCCTGCGGATTCCCTTTTCAGGATGTCTTTATGATGATGTTCAAGCAAGGACATCAGCCTCTTCCATGTGAGGCCGCCTCCGGATTGATTCATTTCCATTGTCTGTACATCCGGTTCCTGTCAGTCAGGATTTACCGGATACTCCGATGCGGTTATGCCCGTCTTTCAACTGAATAATACTACGAACGCTCCCGTCCTCCTACGGTCTGTGGCCGAACCATCTGTCGAAATCATCCAGCCAGCCGATCAGCTGCTGTCTGCTTTTCTTCAGTCCCGGTTCGGTCCGCCATCTGTCTACTATGGCATGTGCCTGTGTACACCAGATACTGCTGTCTGTGCAGCCGTAGAGGGTGACAAGCAGAAGAGCTTTCGACTGCTCCGCCCTGACAAGCGGAAGGATACCGGTGATTGTCCCGACAAGTGCACTGAATCCGGCCTCATCGCCAAGGACAGTATAGGCAGGGAGCAGAATCGAATAGAGTTTGCAGCGCATTATGTCGCTGTCAGGCTCCAGATGCCTGTACTGACGGAGTATCTCCTTTGCCATCATCCTGTCATCATCCGTCACTCCGGATACCGTATGACGGCGTCTCAGGGCCTCGTGCATGCATATCAGGAGACGGATGTTGTTAAGTCTGGAATATAGCCGCGATGCATCCGTATTCAGAGAGACTATCTCATACTGGTCCTGACGGACATGCATCAGCGGAATGCACATCCAGTTCTCCACACATACCACCACATCCTTCTGCCCGGCACCAGGACTTGCCACCACAGTTGCCTCCGCATCCTTGAACTGGCCGTCAACTATCCTGACCTTGTCTCCTTTCAGCAGGTATTCCGGTTTCAGAGGACAGACGGGAAGCACATCCGAATATGAACGGGCAACCCATTTGAGATTGTCCATCATTCTGTCTGACAGATATGGATAATACCCCGACTTCCCGTCTCTAACGCGCGGGAGAAAACTGTATACACCAAGACCGTCACGCATCATCCTGTATATCTCGTTTTCGGATGCCTTGACAAAGACATAGTTATAGAGCAGAGGCCTTGCCGTCTCTATCCATTTGCCTCCTTTCCGGATCACTTCCCTGTATGTCGGAGCAAAAAAATCAAAAAGAGTCTCTCCTGCACGTTTTCTGCGGTCAAGCTCGGTCTGAAGTCCCTTTGCAGGGCCTCGATGACACCCGGGTAGAGTCAGGATATACCACCTGACAGCCCTGCTGTTGCGAATGGCATCCCTTTGACTCATAGGCACTTCGCGACCATATCGGCAGAAACATATATTCTGCTGACACTCAATAAGTTATAAAACAACCCACATTGGTTCCCTGAAAATTTTGCAATTTCCATATACGACATACCGTTTCTGCCGGAGAAACCATACTCAATGGTCGCAAAAGTAACTAAAATCGTATTGCTGACCAAACATTTTCAGCTTTTTCTGGCTTAAAAATGCGCTTTCCGCATAGAGCCCTGATTGAATGCCGGTTTTGCTTTATGTCATATCGAGCGTCGCTGCAGCAGTGAACTAAACATCCGACAGATTTTTTGTTGATGTTCGAGATGGCTATGGGATGTATGGTTTCTCCGGCAGAAACCGTCATTTAATGCATGATATAATCTCCTGATTGGCAGAATCTATCACCGAATCCTCCAGCATCGCGAGATAGATCTGTGTTGTCTTTTCCGACTGATGTCCCATGGCAGCACTGATGACCGAGACCGGGATATTGTGGTTGCGGGCCGCCGTAGCCCAGCTGTGGCGCGCCACGTACGATGTCAGACCTGAGTCAAGATGCAGCATCCGCCCGAGCTGTTTCAGCTGCCTGTTGTAGTAGTTGAGAGCCACCTGGTACCTGGCGTATGTCTTCTCCGGGTTCTCGGACTTGAGTATCGGGAAGACATATACCTCAGACCTGTCCGCATACCTGTCAACAATCTGACGGATACACGGCTCCATCCGCACGCAAAGCGGCTGGCCTGTCTTGCGGCGGATGTAATGTATGCTGCCGCCTCTGATGTCATCCTTTCTGAGATAGGCCATATCTACGAACGCCATTCCCCTGGTGCAGTAGCTGAAGAGGAACATGTCCCTTGCGAGGGTCAGGGATGCCGAACGGCTGAGGTCCAGCCGGAAAAGCCGCGAGACCACAGTCTCCCCTACCGCCCTCTTCCGCGTCCTGTCCACACCGGTATAGACATCGGAGAACGGGTATGTCTGTTCCACGAGCAGATGTCTGACAGCACTGTTGTAGACTGCACGCAAAATCCTCATATAGAATGATACGGAGTTGCGGACCACACCTCTCTTCTCCAGGTACAGAGCATATCCGGCCACAAAATCAGCCGTCAGGGAAATGAACGGAATGTCATTGCCTCCAAGATACCGGGCAAGGCTGTCCTTGGCCCTGGTATAGTTGCGGGCCGTCCCCTGTCTCCCTGCTGCCGTCAGTTCCGCTATCCTCGCATCCATGAAAGACAGTACGGAAGCGCATTCCTTCCCCGATTCATACCTATAAATTATATCATCCACAGAATAATCCTTGCGCAGCCCGTCCAGATGCTTTATGATAAGCCTCAGCCTGACAAGCCCGCTGTCTATCCGGTCCTGGAGACTCTGCATTCCTTCCGCCACTACCCTGCATCCTGATGCATCCCAGTCCTCCGCCGCAAGCCGTATCGAGGTACTTATCCGTCTTGTCCTGCTCCGATGCGTCACCTGATAGAATACCGTTCCCTGCCGGCCTCCCTCCGAAGGAAGACCCAGCCTTACCTTTACAGTTGCCATAATCTTTTTTCCCTGCGAAGATACCCCAAATGAATGTCCTGCCCTAATCGGCTGCAACCGTAAAATAATTATCTCCGGCCGCTATCATCAGATAATGTCTTCGCGGTCGTGGAGGTCTTTGATGCGGAGCTGGAGATTGGCGATACCACGATAATAGTTCTCCACTATGGAATAGCAGACATCAATAGGGTTGCCTGCCTTTATATGGTCGAAATGCTCGGACTTGTTGAACGCGATTGCGGAAATGGACCTGTATGGCTGCGACTCCTGGATCAGCTCTAGCTTGAGATGGCCTCCATCCGCCCCGACCTTGCGCACATTGCCGTTGTCATAGACATTCTCTGTCAGGAAGACCGGAGCGCTGTTCCCCGGCCCGAACGGCTGGAACTGCTTGAGTATCCTGAAAAATTTAGGGGTGATCTGAGAGAAGTCCAGCCTCGTGTCTATCATAATGACCGGCGTGAGCATGTCCTCGCTTATATTCTTTTCGATGAAATTCTCTATCCTTTCGCAGAACTCGGGCAGGTTCTCCTCCTTGAGTGTCAGACCTGCTGCATACAGATGGCCTCCGAAGTTCTCCAGCAGGTCTGCGCAGCTCTCGATAGCATCATAAAGGTCGAAACCGTGGACGCTCCTTGCCGACCCGGTGACAAAGCCGTTTGACCTTGTGAACACAATCGTAGGTCTGTAGAACGCCTCTACAAGCCTTGAAGCCACTATACCCACGACACCCTTGTGCCATGAAGGATTATACACGATCGTGGCGTTCCTCGCCGACAGACAGTTGCCGGACTGGACCATCTCCAGGGCTTCCCGGGTAATCTCACGGTCGATGTTCTTCCTTTCGTTGTTGTATCTGTTGATCTCTGAACCTATTCTCGCCGCCACCTCGTCATTCTCCGCCGTGAGCAGCTCCACAGCCATCCTGCCCGACTCCATCCTCCCTGCCGCATTGATACGCGGACCTATCTTGAACACAATGTCATCTATCGTGATATGTTCTGGATCAAGTCCGGAGAGATGTATCATTGCCAGAAGCCCCTTGCGAGGATTCTCGTTCAGCTGCTTCAGTCCGAAATGGGCAAGGATCCTGTTCTCCCCCACCACGGACACGAGATCCGAGGATATGCTCACTACAAGAAGGTCGAGCAGGGGAATGAGGCTGTCGAAAGGTATCCCGTTCTTCTGAGAATATGCCTGGACAAGCTTGAAGCCCACCCCGCAGCCGGAAAGGTCATCGAAAGGATAACCGCAGTCGGCCCGTTTCGGATCCAGCACGGCGACAGCCGCCGGCAGATCGTTCTCAGGAAGATGGTGGTCGCAGATAATCATATCAATGCCCCTGTCTGCCGCATAGAAGACCTTGTCGTTGGCCTTAATGCCGCAGTCAAGAGTGATTATCAGTCCGAAGCCGTTGTCCGCCGCCCAGTCTATCCCCTTGTATGAGACTCCGTACCCTTCATCATACCTGTCCGGCACATAGAAGTCCACATTGCGAGTAAGCTTGCGAAGGAACGAATATACAAGGGATACCGCCGTAGTCCCATCGACATCGTAGTCCCCATAGACAAGTATCTTCTCTCCCGACTTGACGGCAGCGCCCACCCTGTCCACAGCCTTGTCCATATCCTTCATCAGGAAAGGGTCGTGGAGATTGTCGAGACTCGGCCTGAAAAAGGCCCTCGCTTCCTGAAATGTCCCGATGCCCCTCTGCACAAGCAGTTTCGACAGGACAGGGTCGATTCCGAGCTCGGACGAGAGTCTCGCCACTGTCTCCCCATCGGCGACATCCTTCAATATCCATTTCTTTTCCTTTCCCATAGTCTGCAAATATACGCAGAAGCCGAGAGCAGAACAAATTTATTTGTTATGCCGAGGCGTGAACAGTATATGTGGCCGTCAGGCCAAATATCGCAGAAGCCGAGAGCAATGCAAGTTTACTTGCAAATTGCCGAGGCGTAAACAGTATATATGGCGAAGCCAAATATCGCAGAAGCCGAGAGCAATGCAAGTTTACTTGCAATTGCCGAGGCGCGAACTGTATATATGGCCACCAGGCCAAATATACCAAATTTATTTGAAAGCTGCGATGATATTCCGTCTGTTATTCCTATTTTTGCAGGTTGAAGCGGTGTCGCTGTCCCCGTGAAGCCTATAACCGCAATGATTTTACATAAAGATTATAGACATGGAAAATATGGATTTGAATGAACAGGAGAGGAACAGGCGCGAAGCGGTAGTGAAGCTCAGGGAACTCGGAATCGAACCATACCCTGCCGCCCTTTATCCGGTGAACGCCACCGCGCAGAAGATAAAGGACGAATATGACCCTGAGGCAGGCAACCTGACCGACCTTGTGATAGCCGGAAGGATAATGTCCCGCAGAATCATGGGGGCAGCATCGTTCATCGAACTGCAGGATGAGACAGGGCGCATACAGGTGTATGTCAAGAGGGATGAGATCTGCCCGGGAGAAGACAAGACGATGTACAACACCGTGTTCAAGAAACTGCTCGACATAGGTGACATTATCGGCATCAAGGGATATGCCTTCTACACCCAGACAGGCCAGCTCTCAGTACATGCAAAGGAACTGACTGTCCTGAGCAAGTCCCTGCGCGTGCTCCCTATCGTCAAGGAAAAGGACGGGGAGGTGTATGATGCGTTCACGGACCCGGAACTCAAATACAGGCAGAGATATGTGGACCTTATCGTCAATCCGGCCGTAAGGGATGTGTTCGTGAAAAGGAGCCTGATAATATCCACGATGCGCGAGTATTTCAACGCTGCAGGATGCCTTGAAGTGGAGACCCCTATTCTTCAGCCCATCCCGGGAGGAGCTTCCGCAAGACCGTTCATCACCCATCACAACGCCCTCGACATCCCTCTGTATCTGCGTATAGCCAACGAGCTGTATCTCAAGAGACTGATTGTCGGAGGATATTCCGGAGTGTATGAATTCGCAAAGGACTTCCGCAACGAGGGCATGGACAAGACCCACAATCCGGAATTTACCTGCATGGAAATCTACGTAGCCTACAAGGACTACAACTGGATGATGGACTTCACCGAGAAGATGCTGGAGAAGATAGCGCTCAGGCTGCACGGTACGACAACGGTCACCATCGGGGACAGGACTGTGGACTTCAAGCCGCCATACCGCAGGCTGCCGATGCTGGAGGCAATCAAGGAATTTGCAGGCGTGGATATCGCGGGCATGGATGAGGCGCAATTGAGAGCCACATGCGAAAAGCTCAATGTACCTGTAACCGGGGAAATGGGAGAGGGCAAGCTGATCGATGCAATCTTCGGGGAATACTGCGAAAAGAATCTCGTGCATCCTGTCTTCATCACCGACTATCCTGTCGCGATGTCTCCTCTCACCAAAAGGCACCGCAGCAATCCTTCCCTTACCGAGAGGTTCGAGCTTTTCGTCTGCGGGAAAGAGCTTGCCAACGCCTACAGCGAGCTGAACGACCCTATCGACCAGCTCGAAAGGTTCCAGGACCAGCTCAGGCAGAGGGAGCACGGTGACGATGAGGCGATGTATATCGACATGGACTTCGTCCGTGCCCTCGAATACGGTATGCCTCCTACATCGGGAATGGGGATGGGTATCGACCGTCTGACCATGTTCATGACCAACTCCCCTACCATCCAGGATGTCCTGTTCTTCCCTCAGATGCGGCCAAAGAAAGCCCAGGGCCAGGACTCCGAAAAGAAGGAAGAATAATCATCCGCTTATCACAGGCCGGACAAGACACATCGAATCCGGAAGTTTTAGGATGTAGAATCCTAAAACTTCCGGATTTTCATTACTTTTCGGACGCAATATCTCAAAAAAGACTATATTTGCATGGAAAAACAGGGAAATGAAATGAAAACGATACAGAGACAGGCATACTTGGACAGACTGATTGCTTTCAAAGACAAAGATCTGATAAAAGTGATAACCGGCATACGCAGATGCGGTAAATCCACATTATTGATGATGTACCGTGACTGGCTCATGGCACATGGGATATCGGAAAAGCAATTGATTTGCCTGAATTTCGAAGACTTCGAATACTACGACCTGCGCCAGCCCGGAAATCTGTATTCATATATAAAAAGAAATCTGGCAAAAGGCCTTAAGACCTATGTCTTCTTCGATGAAATCCAGCACGTTGAAAATTTCCCTGACATCGTCAACAGCCTCAACCTCAACCCGGATATAGATATGTACATTACCGGCTCAAATGCCTACATGCTTTCATCTGAAATAGCAACGCTCCTGTCCGGGCGATACGTCGAAATCCCGATGCTTCCGCTTTCGTTCAAGGAATTCGCAGAAGCATATAATGCACCGGCAAATCCTGCAGCCCTGTATTCGGAATACATCACTCGCGGCAGTTTTCCATACGTCATGGAACTCGACGGGAAAAACGAGATATCAGATTATCTTGCAGGAATATACGATACGGTCATATTGAAAGACGTTATCGCCAGAAAAAGAATACCGGATATAATGATGCTGGAAAGTGTAGTGAGATTTGCCGCTGACAACATAGGCAACGTCCTGTCTACAAAAAAGATAGCAGACACGATGACTGCCAACGGGAGGAAAATCGACCAAAAGACCGTCGAGCGGTACATTTCCACTCTGTGCGAAACATTCGTCCTATACGAGGCCAAAAGATACAATATCAAGGGCAAGCAGTTCCTCAAGACACTGGAAAAGTATTATTTCGTGGATATGGGACTCAGACGGGTCCTGTTGGGAACACGGGCATTCGATGCGGGACATATCCTTGAGAATGTCATATATTTAGAACTCCTGCGCAGGTACAGAAGGGTCTATATAGGGAAAGTCGACAATCTCGAAGTGGATTTCGTGGCAATGGATAACGATGAGATCTCATACTATCAGGTGGCTGCTACCGTCCGTGATGAAAGCACTCTCCGCAGGGAACTCCGTCCGCTGCAGAAAATCAATGACCACTACCGGAAATACATCCTTACCCTTGATGAGGATCCGGATGCCGACTACAACGGTATCATCCGCACAAACGCCCTCAACTGGCTGCTTCGATAAATTTATTTTCCGGGTTCATGCCGGTAAACAGTTTCTAAAACTTATATTTGCAGGGAAAATAAAGTACAGGATGCAGGTATCCTGAAAATTTATGAGGAGAGAAACAGTCACATCGGCTCAGAATCCGAAAATCAAGGAGTTGCGGGCGCTTCAGGAGAAATCCAGACTCAGACGGGAGACAGGTCTTTTCGTAGTGGAAGGCCGCAGGGAACTGGAACACTGTCTCGATGCGGGCTTTGTCCCGAGGACCGTGTTTGTGTGCAGGGAGATAATCCAGGCAGAAGACCTGGCCCGTATCATCGGCAAGGCGGAGCCATATACGGGACCGGGAATACCGGAAGTCCAGGTTATAGAGTTGCCTTCAGCCCTGTATGACAAGGTAGCTTACCGTGGCAGTACGGAAGGCATCATCGCCGAAATGGAATACAGGGAAAGGAGTCTGGACAATCTGAAACCCGGCGACAATCCGCTGATAGTCGTACTGGAAAGCGTCGAGAAGCCGGGAAATCTCGGGGCGGTGCTTCGCAGCGCCGATGCGGCAGGGGCGGATGCAGTCATCATCTGCGACCCGCTCACGGACCTCTACAACCCGAACCTCATCAGGGCAAGCATAGGAGCCGTATTCACGACGCAGGTCGTCACCGCCACATCTGAAGACACAATAAAATGGCTGAAGATGAAAGGGATACGCATCCTAACCGCACAGCTGCAGGATTCACAATGGTATTATGACACAGACATGCGGGCCGGTACGGCCATTGTGATGGGTACAGAAGCGACGGGGCTCACTCCAATCTGGCGCGAGGCGGCGGATGCCCACATAAGGATACCTATGCTCGGCCGGCTGGACTCCCTCAATGTCTCGGTGTCAGCCGCCATCCTGCTCTATGAAGCAGTACGGCAGAGACATTCGGAGAGCAGCCGCTAAACCTGGCGGGACTTGAGATGGTCTCGCTGTCAGGCCTTGCAGCGTTTTGCAAAACCTGTATCGGAATCGCACAGGAAGATAATCCCTTCTATGAAGCCCACAATCGCCGGAATTACGGTCCAGGAGAATACGAGGTACAGGATTCCCTGCCCGACTTTACCCATATAGAACTTGTGGATACCTAAACCTCCAAGGAAAATTGCAAGGATAGCGGCAACCACCCTGCTTTTAGATGAATTTGCCATAACGATATAGTTCAGTTGTCAATAATTTGCTGTCAGATTCCAAAGATAGCATAATTTACCGGAAATTGCTACTTTTGCCGACACATTAACCAATATAAAATGAAAAGATTCGGTCTCATCGGGCATCCGGTAGCCCATTCTCTGAGTCCCCTGCTGTTCAGGGCAGGATATCATCTTGACAGGGAAGACGGTGCTACGGGCACGCCCTCTGCTCTCGGGACGCCAGGACATCCCGGCCTGGGCTACGACCTTATCGAAGGGGCCTGTTTCGAGAGTTCTTGGAGGAGATTCCTCGATGGATATGACGGGATAAATGTGACCGCCCCGTTCAAGGAACTTGCGTTCCGGCAGGCAGACATCATAGACCCGGTATGCAGGGAAATCGGGGCTACAAACCTTATCATCAAATCCCCCGATGGATTAAAGGCATACAACTCCGACTACTACGGAATCATACTCAGCGTTCTGGAAGCCGTACGGAAAACGGACACGGAAGCACAGGCCGGCCGCAGCCCGATGCCGGAAGCGAGGCCGTCTGCAGAGAAATGCAGGGCAGCAGTCAAAGGAAAACTGCGCACTGCGCTTGTCGTCGGCTGCGGAGGGGCCGGGAAGGCTGCTGCAGTTGCAGCCGGGAATCTGGGACTCGACACCATCCTTATGAACCGCACGGCAGCAAAGGCGGAAGCCATCGCTGCCGGACTTCCGGAATACGGATTCAAAGTCCGGCCCATCGGGGAATTCAAGGAATGTTTTGCGGCTGCCGATCTCATTCTCTATACACTTCCCGCTCCGGTCGCAGACATGGCTTCAATGACAGACAGCGACTTCTCGCCTGTCCTGCATTCCTGCACAGACAGTCCGGATATGGATGGTCCGGAGCGTGACTCTGCGCCACGGAAACTCCTCCTCGAGGCCAACTACAGGAACCCATCATTCCCCGATGCCCTCATATCCAGACAGATGCGAATCCACAAAGGCTTCATATACATTCCCGGGATACATTGGCTGCTGTATCAGGCTTACGCAGGATACGACCTGTTCACCGGGAAAAGCCCTGACCTTGCAGCAATGGGACAGGCTGTCGGGATAGAATATGCCGGTCAGGATTGACGGATTTCCGGGAATTTTGACTAACTTGCAGAGTTTTTGGGCAGCTTGATGCAAAACTGGCCAGCACGCAGATGTTAAAATTTTATTAAAACAATGTCACTCAATAAAGTAATGCTGATCGGCAATGCCGGTCAGGATCCCGAGGTCAGATATCTCGAAGGCGGCACATCCAATACAAAGGTCGCGACATTCCGGCTTGCCACTACAGACCGCTACCGTGACCGCAACAGCGGGGAGACACGTGAACAGACGGAATGGCACAATATCGTGGCCTGGAGAAATGCAGCCGACATCGTCGAAAAATTTGTGAAGAAAGGTACACAGGTGTACATCGAGGGCCGTCTGCGTACCCGGAGCTGGGATGACCAGAACGGCAACAAGAGATACACTACAGAAATCATAGTGGACAACATCCAGCTTCTCGGACGGAAGTCAGACAACCCTGCCAGCCAGGACAGCCAATATCAGGGGGCACAGCAGCAGTATGGCCAGACATCCGCACCTGCCCAGCCTCAGCCAAGACCTGCCGCAGCTGCGGCTCCGCAGGCTCCGGCAGCCGCACAGAACCCTGTCACCGGCACGGCTGAAGATGACGATGACCTTCCTTTCTGATTGACAAATCCAAAAATACCATACAAGATGAAACTTGATGTAGTTCTCGGTCTCCAGTGGGGAGATGAAGGAAAAGGCAAGATAGTAGATGTACTTGCGGGACAGTATCCTGCAGTGGCAAGATTCCAGGGAGGGCCTAACGCCGGACATTCCCTCCATTTCGAAGGCAAGAGCTTTGTCCTCAGGTCAATCCCTTCAGGAATATTCAGGAAGGATGCCATAAACATTGTCGGGAACGGTGTCGTGCTCGACCCGATCACTTTCAAAGGGGAATGCGAAAACATAGCTAAGACAGGAGTGCCGGTGAAGGACAGGATCGTAATCGCCAAGAAGGCGCACCTCATACTACCGACACACCGGCTTCTCGACGCCGCCAATGAAGCCGCGATGGGCAAAGGCAAGATCGGCTCCACCCTCAAAGGCATAGGACCGACATATACGGACAAGATAAGCCGCAACGGACTGCGTGTGGGGGACATCCTCGCACCTGACTTCAGAGACAGGTTCAACAGGTTGAAAGAAAGGCATATACGCCAGCTGGCCCAGCTCGGATACGAATGCGACCCTGAGGCAGAGGAGGCGGCATTTATGGACGCGGTCGAGTTCATCAAGGGTTTCACTCTCGTCGACTGCGAATATTTCGTCAACGAGACCCTCAAGACAAAGTCCATACTTGCAGAAGGGGCGCAAGGCTCTATGCTGGATGTGGACTACGGCTCATACCCGTTCGTGACATCATCTTCCACCATCTGTGCAGGAGCATGCACAGGGCTGGGCGTATCCCCATCTCAGATAGGCCACGTATATGGAATATTCAAGGCATACTGCACCAGAGTAGGCAGCGGACCGTTCCCTACCGAGCTTTTCGACGAGACGGGAGAGAAGCTCCGCAGGCTCGGCAACGAATTCGGAGCCGTCACAGGCAGGCCCCGCCGCTGCGGCTGGCTTGACCTTGTAGCCCTGAAATACACAGTGATGCTCAACGGAGTGACAGACCTCATTATGATGAAGTCTGACTGTCTCGACAGTTTCGGGACCATCAAAGTCTGCACCTCATACAAGGTGGACGGCAAGGAGACCGACAGGGTGCCGTTCGACACATACACAGAAATAGAACCGGTATATACCGAGTTCAAGGGCTGGAATGCTGACCTGACATGGTGCAGGAAAGAATCCGAACTCCCGGAAGAGTTCAAGGAGTACATAAGATTTATGGAAGAATATCTCGGAGTGCCTATAAGAATCATTTCCATCGGGCCTGACCGTGATGCGACCATAATGAGATAAACGAATAGAAACCGGTAACAAAACTTAGACACAGATGGCTGAAACATTGAGAAGATTTCTGAACGACAGTCCTTTTGCAAGATGGACAGCGTTGATACTCATCGCCCTGATGATGTTCTTCGCATATATGTTCGTGGATGTCATGTCTCCGCTCAAATCCCTCATAGAAGGGGCAAGAGGCTGGGACAGCGGAGTGTTCGGGACATACGCCGCCGCCGAGTACATACTTAACGTGTGCGGATTCCTGATCATTGCAGGTATCATTCTGGACAAGATGGGCGTAAGGTTCACCGGCATCCTGTCCGCATCCCTGATGGTGACAGGGGCCGTGATAAAATACGTCGGGATCAGCGACTGGTTCCAGGCCACAGCATTCTGCGGCTGGCTCGACAGCTGGTGGACTGCGATGCCGGGCAGCGCAAAGATGGCCGCCTTCGGATTCATGATATTCGGCTGCGGCTGTGAAATGGCAGGGACGACAGTATCCAAGGCGATAGCCAAATGGTTCAAAGGCAAAGAGATGGCACTGGCAATGGGCCTTGAGATGGCAATCGCCCGTCTCGGAGTGTTCGCTGTAATGTGGCTTTCTCCTGCCATTTCGGAAATGTTCGACAGTTCGGTCGTGGCCCCTGTCGCATTCTGCACCTGCCTGCTCCTGGTAGGGCTTGTCAATTTCATCGTATTCTCCGTAATGGACACGCGGCTCGACAGGCAGCTCGTTGCCGCCGGTGAGGCCACTGAAGAAAAATCCCCGGAAGATGAGTTCCACATCAGAGACCTCGGCAAGATATTCTCCAGCAAGATGTTCTGGCTGGTAGCCCTGCTCTGTGTCCTGTACTATTCGGCCATCTTCCCGTTCCAGAGGTATGCTCCTAACTTCCTTGAGGTCACACTGGATGTGGATTCCGCGACAGCTGCACAGCTGTTCAGCTGTTTTCCTATTCTGGCGATGTGCCTCACCCCTCTGCTCGGGATTTTCCTGGACCATAAGGGGAAAGGGGCATCTATGCTGATGGCCGGTGCAATCATTATGATAGTATGCCACCTGAGTTTTGCTTTCCTCCTGCCGGTATTCCCGTACAAATGGTTCGCAGTGCTGCTGATTGTGGTGCTCGGGGTAAGTTTCTCCCTGGTCCCGGCAGCCCTCTGGCCGAGCGTGCCGAAGATAATCGATGAAAAGATACTCGGGAGCGCATACTGCCTGATATTCTGGGTGCAGAACATCGGGCTCTGCCTTGTGCCTCTGCTGATAGGTGTCGTTCTCAACTCCACTGGAGGGTATCTGGTGCCGATGGTGATCTTCTCATCTTTCGGTGTGCTCGCATTCATATTCAGCCTCCTGCTCAAAATAGAGGACAGGAGGAAAGGCTTCGGACTAGAGCTGCCGAACATCAGCAAGGAAGAACAGGAAAAGCAGGCCTGAAACCGGCATGACGATGAAAGGGAAGATCAGGTCTGACATAAAGACAAGCCGCGCAGCATGCTGGATTGCGCTTGCCTGTCTGGTGGTACCCATGTTCGCATCGTATTTCTTCGATGACATGTTCTCCACCCTTTCCCAGATATTCCAGCATCCGGAAATGCTTCAGCTCGGATGGGACAGCGCAGACTACGGATTCTATGCCGGGGGGTACTCTTTCCTGTGCGTCTGCGGCGGGCTTGTGATCTGCGGTGTCCTTCTGGATGTGTTCGGGGTGAGGAAAACCGGTTCCGCTTTCGTAGGGCTTATGATTCTCGGGGCAGGCATTGTGCTCTATGCCCTGACATCAGGACTTGCTCCGGACATCTCCCTGACGGTCGCATACATAGGCTGCATGCTGTTCGGCCTCGGCAGCGAAATCGCCGGGGTCGCCGTCACAAGATCCATCGCCAAATGGTTCAAGGGCAGGAACATGGCTCTTGCCATGGGGCTTCAGCTGTCTATCGCGAGAATGGGTACGGCAGCGGCATTCATCATCTCCCCCATTCTTGTGGCGGAAAAGCAGTACGGGGAGATATACACATTGCTGGATACGGCCAGACCCGCCCTGCTCGGACTTTGCCTGCTGCTGGCAGGAGGCATTCTGTGGGGCATATTCGTAGCGATGGATTACAGGTTCGACAGGGATAGCGGGACTGTCTCAAAGGGGGAGGTCAGGAAGGAAGACAGGTTCCGTTTTTCAGACATCATCAAGGTGCTCGGCAACCCGAGATTCCTGATGATCGCCTTGTTGTGCGTGTTCTTCTATTGCTGCATCATCTCGTTCAAGAAATTCGGCACCGCCATCGTCATCCCGAGATTCGGTATGGATGTGGATTCCGCCAAATGGATGATAACGATGATCCCGTTCTTCACCATCATCTTCACGCCTCTTTTCGGAGCCCTTGTCGACAAGGCAGGCAAGGCCACCATCTGGATGATTGCGGGAGCCGTGCTGGTCCTTGCCGCACATATAGTTATGGCATTTGCCCCTCAGGGCATTGCATTCTACGGATATTTCGCCATTGCGCTGCTGGGTATCGGATATTCTCTCGTACCTTCGGCCATGTGGCCATCAGTCCCTAAGATAATCCCCGAACGGAATCTCGGGACAGCCTACTCCCTGATATATTGGATCCAGAATATGGGGATGCTGATTGTGCCGGTATTCGTAGGCAGGATATTCAGCGAAATGGTGACGGAGGCAGGTGACATCGCACAGGAAACAGTAGCCGCAGTCAATGCGGAATATATCTTTATCGCACTCGGGATTGCCGCCATCATCACTGCGGTTCTGCTCCGGGTCTCATCCCGCAGCCATCCCGAGCTTGAGATAGACCTTCCAAACAGGAAATAGAATGTACAGACTCCTCGACAAAGTCAACTGGCCCGCCGACATCCGGGATTTCAACACAGAGGAACTCAAGACCCTGTGTGCCGAAATCAGGGAATATATGATAGAATGCTGTTCCAGGAATCCGGGACATCTCGGATCAAGCCTCGGGGCGGTGGAGCTTATCGTCGGGCTGCACTATGTCTATAACACGCCGGAAGACAATATCGTATTCGATGTGGGACATCAGGCATACGCGCACAAGATACTTACCGGGCGGAAAGAGCTTTTCCAGAAAAACCGTATGAAAGATGGCATCAGCGGCTTCCCTCGCAGGGAGGAAAGCAGATATGATGTCTTCGGGACAGGACATTCCTCCACATCCATATCCGCCGCCCTCGGGCTGGCGCAGGCGGCACAGTTCAGCGGATCCGGGGCAAAGACAGTAGCCCTCATAGGGGATGGAGCGCTTTCGGGAGGGCTGGCTTTCGAAGGGCTGAACAATGCCGGCATCAGCAAAAGCGACCTGCTTGTCATAATCAACGACAACAACATATCCATCGACAAGAATATCGGAGCTGTCCACGAACATCTGCTCAGGCTTACCACCCACCCCGCCTACAACAAGCTCAAGAAAGACATCTGGGACAGGCTGGGTGCAGGACGGCTGAGGGACCTGGTGCAGAACATAGTCGTCACGACAAAGTCCCATCTTGTGCAGGATTCCGGAGGCGACCTGTTCGAGGCTCTGGGATTCAGATATTTCGGGCCTATTGACGGGAACGATATCGGACAGGTGGTGGATGCCCTCAGGAGGCTCAAGGATATGCCAGGCCCGAGGATACTGCACACCATCACCACGAAGGGCAAGGGATATGCCCCGGCGGAAGAGGACCAGACCACATGGCACGCTCCGGGCATGTTCGATCCCACCACAGGAAAGAGAATCAAGGCCTCCGACAGGCAAGAAAGCCGGTATCAGGATGTATTCGGAGAGGTGCTGCTCGAGCTTGCCCGTAGGGACAGCAGGATTGTCGGGGTCACACCGGCCATGGCCAGCGGCTGCGGGATGAACCTGCTCGCATCAGAAATGCCGGAAAGGTTCTTCGATGTAGGCATTGCGGAAGAGCACGCCGTCACTTTTTCGGCAGGGCTTGCGGCAGGTGGTATGAAACCGTTCTGCAACATCTATTCATCGTTCTCACAGAGGGCATACGACCAGATTATCCACGATGTCGCCCTGCAGGATCTCGGAGTGGTCCTCTGCCTTGACAGGAGCGGTCTTGTAGGCGAAGATGGGGCAACGCACCACGGGAGCTTCGATATGGCGGCCTACAGAAGCATCCCCGGCTGCATCATCGCCGCACCGAGAAACGAGACAGAGCTTAAAGAGATGATGTACACTGCCTCGAAGACAGGGCACGGGCCTTTCATCATCAGATATCCGAGAGGATATGGAGAAGGGGCAGGGTGGAGAAATGCGGAATTCGAGATGCTTCCGGTGGGAAAGGCGGAGACAATGCTCGAAGGCGGAGAGGTCGCCATCATCGCAGCCGGACCCGTCGTAAACCGCGCATACGAAGCCGCCCTGGAATACAGGGAAAGGACAGGGCGCAGTCCGGGAGTATATAATATAAGGTATGTAAAACCTCTCGACACCGGCCTTCTCGATATGATAACAGAAAGATACGGGACTATCATCACGATAGAGGACGGCTGCATCGCAGGAGGACTGCACGGGGCCATCGCAGAATACGCCGCCTCCCGAGGGACGGGAGTACTCATCAAGGCAATAGGGATTCCGGACCGGTTCATCGGGCAGGGCACACAGCCTGAACTCAGGGCCGAATGCGGACTTGAAAAAGGGAAAATATACTCTGTGATATGTGAAGCTATGAGAGAACGGGAAAAATGACAGGAGCAGACAGAGAATTGAAGAAAAAAGAAAGAAAAAAGAGCAAAAGTTTTGGAGATTCAGAATAAATATCTATCTTTGCAATCCCTTTTGTGAAAGCACTGGCAGCAGAACAAAAGGAAATGCCGATGTAGCTCAGTTGGCTAGAGCACGTGATTTGTAATCTCGGGGTCGTGGGTTCGACTCCCTCCATCGGCTCAACAGTTCTTTAACAAAAAGATTTTTGAAGTTTATTTTGGATTGGATTAGAGGCGGACGAACGAGGAGGGAAGGAGTTTACTGGAGTAAATGACTGACCGATGATGTGAAGTCCAACGAAGAAGACGGACAAAAGAAACGAAAAAACGGGAGAATACCAGAGTGGCCAAATGGGGCAGACTGTAAATCTGCTGGTTTATACCTTCGGTGGTTCGAATCCATCTTCTCCCACAAGTTCAGGCGAATCTGACGAAGTTATCGCCCGAAAAGAAACAAAAAGATTTTGAAGTTTGTTTTGTTTCGGATTCAAGGCGGACAAGTGAGGAGGGAGGGAGTTACCTCGCGGTAATGACTGACCGACGATACGATGTCCAACGAAGAAGACGGACAAAAGAAACGAAAAATGCGGAAGTAGCTCAGTTGGTAGAGCATTAGCCTTCCAAGCTAAGGGTCGCGGGTTCGAACCTCGTCTTCCGCTCAAACTACGCCAGTGTAGCTCAGGGGTAGAGCGCTTCCTTGGTAAGGAAGAGGTCGAGAGTTCAAATCTCTCCACCGGCTCTGCTTTTTTTGTATATAATACTCATTAAAAGATAAAATTATGGCTAAAGAAACCTTTAAAAGAGACAAGCCGCATGTTAACATCGGTACTATCGGCCATGTTGACCACGGTAAGACTACTCTGACCGCTGCAATCACTACAGTACTTGCAAAGCAGGGTCTTTCAGATGTCCGTTCATTCGACTCTATCGACAACGCTCCGGAGGAGAAGGAAAGGGGTATCACTATCAACACTGCGCACGTAGAGTACCAGACTGCAAAGCGTCACTATGCACACGTTGACTGCCCGGGCCACGCTGACTATGTAAAGAACATGGTAACCGGTGCAGCCCAGATGGATGGTGCAATCCTCGTTGTCGCAGCAACCGATGGTCCTATGCCTCAGACCCGTGAGCACATCCTGCTCGCCCGTCAGGTGAACGTGCCTAGAATCGTCGTTTTCCTTAACAAGGTTGACCTTGTAGACGATCCTGAGATGCTTGACCTCGTAGAGATGGAGGTACGCGACCTTCTCACTTTCTACAACTTCGATGGAGACAACGCTCCTGTAATCCGCGGATCCGCTCTCGGAGCACTCAACGGAGACCCTCAGTACGAGGCTAAGATTATGGAGCTTATGGATGCAGTTGACGAATACATCCCTATTCCTCCACGTGACAACGAGAAACCTTTCCTTATGCCTATCGAGGACATCTTCTCTATCACAGGCCGTGGTACAGTTGCAACAGGTAGGGTCGAGACCGGAGTTATCCACACCGGAGACGAGGTTGAGATCGTAGGTCTTGGCGAGGAGCCGAAGAAGACCACCGTTACAGGTGTCGAGATGTTCCGCAAGATCCTTGACGAAGGAGAGGCTGGAGACAATGTAGGACTTCTTCTCCGCGGTATCGACAAGAAGGAGATCAAGAGGGGTCAGGTACTTGCAAAGCCAGGTACTATCCATCCTCACCAGAAGTTCCAGGCAGAGATCTATGTGCTGAAGAAAGACGAGGGTGGCCGTCATACTCCATTCCACAACCACTACCGTCCTCAGTTCTTCATCCGTACTCTGGACATCACCGGAGAGATTGCTCTTCCAGAGGGTGTTGAAATGGTTATGCCGGGCGACAATGTCACCATCACAGTTGACCTTATCTATCCGGTAGCACTTAACGAAGGTCTCCGTTTCGCAATCCGCGAGGGTGGACGTACGGTAGGTGCAGGACAGGTTACCAAGATTCTTGAGTAATACGCTATAGGAATTGGGAGGGTGCCGGATGACACCCTCTTTTACAGGGGAATAGAACAAGGGTAGTTCAGCGGTCTCCAAAACCGTCGATGTGGGTTCGAATCCTGCTTCCCCT